>NZ_NFLO01000005.1:0-194576 GCF_002160935.1 Drancourtella sp. An12
GTCGGATTTCCGGCCATCAGTTGGTCGGAAAACCGTCCCCTAACCAAACTACTATAAACAACCTTACAGAGAGCCAAACAAAGGGAGTGAGTGGGGAGCCGCCCGCGCCCTATGGCCGATACCAGAATATTTTTCTGTCGCAGACCGAATACGACGAGTTGCAGGCAGAGTACCCCGACAGGCTGGAACGGTTCATCGAGGAAATGAGCCGCTACCTTGCCGCCAACGGGAAAAGCTACCAGAACTATGCCGCCGCCCTGCGGATATGGGCGGGGAACGACAAAAAGAAAGCCCCGAAAAAGGGCATACCAGACTACTCATGCAAGGAGGGCGAGAGTTTATGAAGAACGAAATCAACGCTGTTTTGGAGAATATGACGACCACCGCCCCGGAGCCGGAGGACTACACCGGCGAGGACGGTTTACTGTACTGCGGCAAGTGCCGCAAGCCGAAAGAAGCCTATTTTGCGCCGGATAAGGCCGCTATCTTTGGCCGTGACCGTCACCCGGCAGAGTGCGACTGCCAGAGAACCGCCCGCGAGGAACGGGAGGCCGCCGAGAAGCGGCGCAGGCACCTTGACACCGTGGAAGAACTGAAACGCCGGGGCTTTACCGACCCCACCATGCGGGACTGGACTTTTGAGAACGACAACGGCAGGAACCCGCAGGCCGGGATTGCCCGCCGGTATGTGGAGCATTGGGCGGATATGCGAGCCGACAATATCGGCTGCCTGTTCTGGGGCGGCGTGGGAACCGGGAAAAGCTATCTTGCGGGCTGTATCGCAAACGCCCTCATGGAGAAAGAAATCCCCGTCCACATGACGAACTTTGCCCTTATCCTCAACGACCTTGCCGCCAGCTTTGAGAACCGCAACGAGTACATTTCCCGCCTTTGCCGCTATCCGCTGCTTATCATTGACGACTTCGGCATGGAGCGCGGGACGGAATACGGGCTGGAACAGGTTTTCAATGTGATTGACAGCCGTTACCGCAGCAGCAAGCCGCTGATCGTCACGACCAACCTCACGCTGGACGACCTGCGGAACCCGGAGGACACCGCCCATTCCCGGATTTATGACCGCCTGCTTTCCATGTGCGTCCCGGTACGCTTTACCGGCGACAACTTCCGGCAGGAAGCCGCGCAGCGGAAAATGGAGAGCATGAAGAAACTGATTACCGACTGAAAGGAGTATTGCCTATGGCAGATAACAAGCAGCCCGACACCCGCACCACCCGCCGCCCCGACTGCGTGACGGAAATCCGCATGGGCAATTCCGTCCTTGTCGTGTCCGGCTATTTCAAGAAAGACACTACCACCACCGCCGCCGACAAAATGGCGCGGGTACTGGAAGCGGAAGCCGCTGCTACACAAAAACCGGCAATTTGACAAATCATAAAGAAGCAGATTTTACACTTTTGCCGCTATACAGCCCGCCCTATTCCGTGGTACAATGAAACCACGGAATAGTGGGGCTGGCTGTCGGAAACGGAGGATTTTATGTTAAGACAAGCCACCCAAAACCTCATTACCGCCCTTTATCCGAGATTGTCCCATGAGGACGAGTTGCAAGGCGAGAGTAATTCCATATCGAACCAGAAAAGGATTTTGGAAACCTACGCCAAGCAGAACGGCTTTACTAATCTGCGCTGGTACACCGACGACGGCTTCTCCGGCGCGAACTTTCAAAGACCCGGTTTTCAAGCCATGCTTGCAGACATTGAAGCCGGGAAAGTCGGAACCGTCATAGTCAAGGACATGAGCCGGTTAGGGCGAAACTACTTGCAGGTAGGGTTTTACACGGAAATGCTGTTCCCTCAAAAGGGAGTGCGTTTTATCGCTGTCAACGACAATGTGGACAGCGCAAACGGCAGCATGGACAACGATTTTACCCCTCTGCGAAATCTGTTCAACGAATGGCTGGTGAGAGATACGAGCAAGAAAATCAAGGCAGTAAAACGAGCAAAAGGCATGAGCGGCAAGCCTGTTACCAGCAAGCCGGTCTATGGCTACCTCATGGACGAGGACGAGAACTATATCGTTGACGAGGAAACCGCGCCGGTTGTCCAGCAGATATACCAGCTTTGCCTTGCCGGGAATGGCCCGACCAAGATTGCCCGTATGCTTACGGAGCAGCAAATCCCCACGCCGGGGACGCTGGAATACCGCAGGACAGGCAGCACACGCCGCTACCACCCCGGCTATGAGTGTAAATGGGCGACAAACACCGTCGTTCATATCCTCGAAAACCGGGAGTACACCGGCTGTCTGGTAAACTTCAAGACGGAAAAGCCCTCTTACAAGGTCAAACACAGTGTAGAGAACCCCGTGGAGAAGCAGGCCATTTTTGAGAACCACCATGAGCCTATCATAGACCGGGAAACATGGGAGCGCGTGCAGGAGTTACGCAAGCAGCGCAAACGCCCGAACCGCTATGATGAAGTGGGGCTGTTCTCCGGTATGCTGTTCTGCGCCGACTGCGGCCATGTGATGTACCAGCAGCGGTATCAGAACAAGAACCGCAAGCAGGACTGTTACATCTGCGGCAGCTACAAGAAGCGCACCCGCGACTGTACGGCGCACTTTATCCGCACCGACCTGTTGACCGCCGGTGTCCTCTCCAATCTCCGGCAAGTGACGGAGTATGCCGCCAAGCATGAGAGCCGCTTTGTGAAGCTGCTTATCCAGCAGAACGAGATCGGCGGCAAGAGAAAGACCGCCGCAACCACCAGGCAGCTTGAACAGGCGCAGGAGCGCATTGCCGAAGTGAGCCGCATTATTAAGCGGCTGTATGAGGACAATGTGAACGGCAAAATCAGTGACGAGCGTTTCATGGAACTGTCAGCAGACTATGAGCAGGAACAGCGGGAACTGAAAGACCGCGCCGCCGCTTTGCAGGCCGAACTGGACAAGTCGCAGGCCGCCACCGTCAACGCGGAAAAGTTTATGGGTATCGTCCGAAAGCACCTTGCCTTTGAGGAATTGACCCCCACCCTCTTGCGGGAAATGATTGAAAAAATCGTCGTGCATGAGTGTAGCTATGACGAGAACGGCACCCGCAGGCAGGACATTGAGATTTATTACAGCTTTGTCGGCAAGATTGACTTGCCCGAAGCCTAACGCCCGACCTATCCGA
The DNA here is from genome assembly GCF_002160935.1 of Drancourtella sp. An12. NCBI lineage: Bacteria > Bacillati > Bacillota > Clostridia > Eubacteriales > Oscillospiraceae > Drancourtella > Drancourtella sp. An12. The sequence continues at coordinate 3,134 of NZ_NFLO01000005.1, forward strand.
CACAATGGCCAAGTGCCGGATAGGAACGGCAAAATTTTTTACATTTCTATTACTTCTTTATCGCACATCAGTAAAAGGGAAAGGATTGAAGCAGATAGAAAAAGCAGCGAAGAAGACCGGGAAAAGGCCGGATTGCTCATGGAGCTGGAAAACAGCCCGAATTTTGCCAGTACCCACTCGGTTATCCGGAAACTCAGAAAAATTGATGACTGGACCCCGGAGGAAAGAGAAGTGCTTTTGCAGACAGCAGAGAAAAACAGTCAGGTTTATTCCGTTTTGCAGGATCCGGATATCAGGGAGTTCTACCGAGGCATTCTTGGGAAAATTCATCCATTGACAGAAGAGGCGAGGAAAATCAAAGAGATCATAGAAAACAGGAAATCCTGAATCATTACTTTTCCATATATGGAAAAAGAAACATGGATTGTACCATCTCCTATTTTATGCTAAACTAAAGAAAATTCGACAAAAGACAGGAGTATGCACCATGCCAGTTTTTGATTTTAATAATACGCCGGAAGAGGGAAAAACACCGGAATGTACTTATACAGTATTTTATTCCAGCGAACAGGAAGCATCGACGGAGCACCCGATGCTTGTACTTGACAACAGTAAGGGAAAGCTTCAGCACCATTCGATCGGAGTATTTACGAATCCGGTCCGCCGGACTGCCTTTGAATTCAAAGGAGAAGAAGGAACGGTCAGCGCCGATATTTTACAGATTGATGCCCGTTTTGTAAGTCTTCTCAAATGGATGGGAGAAAATCATATTAATGTCCGGCTTTCCGGGGCGGACCGGGAGGACGGATACGCTGTGTATAAGATCCGTGAGATTGCCTTTGGCGGAGGCTCCAAGCTTTCAGCGGAGGATGGCTTCCTGCAGTTTATGATTGAACGTCTTCTTACAAGTGATGCACCGTCCGAAGAAATCCCGGATGAAGATGAGGAGGAGACAGGAGACAGCATGAAGCTGACCAGTATCCAGAGTATTACGGACTTTATCACCTGTGCCGGTAGGACGCTTCCGGATAATATCCGGCTCTGGGCAAGGAGAAACCTTGCTGTAGCCCGCTCTCACGAGGTTTCAGCGGAGGAGCGCCGGCATGCACAGAGAGCGCTTTCTATTATGATGAACATCCAGTGGAAAGGAAATTACTTCCAGGCAATTGATCCGGAAGAAGCCAGAAGAATTCTGGATGAGGAACTTTATGGAATGGAGCAGGTAAAGCAGCGGATTATTGAAACGATTATCCAGATCAACCGGACTCACACCCTTCCGGCCTACGGTCTGCTTCTGGTAGGACCTGCGGGAACCGGGAAGTCTCAGATTGCCTATGCGGTAGCAAGGATTTTGAAACTCCCATGGACTACGTTGGATATGAGTTCCATCAACGATCCGGAACAGCTGACCGGGAGCTCACGGATTTATGCCAATGCAAAGCCGGGAATCATTATGGATGCTTTTTCCATGGCAGGGGAATCCAACCTTGTATTTATCATTAATGAGCTTGACAAGGCGGCATCCGGAAAAGGGAACGGCAATCCGGCAGATGTGCTTTTGACACTGCTTGATAACCTTGGATTTACAGATAATTATATCGAATGTATGATTCCGACCGTAGGAGTTTATCCGATTGCGACGGCCAACGATAAAGATCAGATCAGTGCGCCGCTCATGTCCCGGTTTGCGGTAATTGAGCTTCCGGATTACACACCGGAGGAGAAAAAGGTGATTTTCTCTCAGTATGCACTTCCAAAGGTACTGAAAAGAATCGGCATGCAGGAGAATGAATGCACACTGACGGACGATGGTCTGGATGCAGTCATCGACCTGCACAAAGAGACAAGCGGTATCCGGGATCTGGAGCAGGCGGCAGAGCACCTTGCGGCAAACGCACTTTATCAGATTGAAGTTGATCATGTGAAATCGGTTCAATTTGATGAAAAGATGGTTCGGACCCTTCTTTCCTGATACCGGAATGATCATACAAAAACAGCAGAAGATACAAGATGACACAGAGAGAACGGGACTCTGTGTCATTTTCTTTTGGAAAGCAGATGAAACCTCTGAAGCATAGTGTTAAAATAAAAAAGAGGTGATCAAGATGAAGAGGGCAGAATCGCAAAAAGCGTGTCTGAAAAAAGAAATCCTGGACTATGTCCTGCATACTTACGGCACAAGCCCGGATTATCCATGGAAAACTCCGGATTTTGTGCTGCGTCATAATGATAATAGAAAATGGTACGGGGTGATGCTGGAAGTCCGAAAGGAGAGCATGGGATTACACGGGACAGGGCAGATCGAAATACTAAATGTAAAGTGTGATCCGGATATGGCTGGATTTCTGGTCTCAGGCAAGGGAATTCTGCCGGGGTATCATATGAATAAGAAAAACTGGATTTCCATTCTTCTTGATGGAACGGTAGAAAAAGAGCAGATTCTTGCACTGCTGGATCAAAGCTATCTTCTGACAGCGAGTAAAAAGACAAAAGAAAAGCTGCACTGTGAAAGGAAACGGGCCTGGCTGATCCCTGCTAATCCCGGATACTTTGATTTGGAAGCTGCTTTTGCAGAAAGCAGCACTATTGACTGGCATCAGCGTGGCAATATTCATACTGGAGATCTGGTCTATATTTATATGGCAGCACCGGTTTCTGCTGTTTTGTATCAGTGTGAAGTAACCGGTACAGGAGGATTTGAAGACCCGGGAGGGAATCAGGATAAGAGCCGTACCATGGAACTGAAATTGAAGCATCGATTTATGCCGGATGAAATGAATAGAGAACGGATGAAACTTTATGGAGTCGGTCCGGTGCGAAGTGCCCGAAGCATTCCGCCGGAACTTGAAAAAGAGTTGGAAATGCTTGCTGAAACAGGAAAAAACAGAACAGCCATGGAAAATAAAAGGGAGGAGGAGAGACGATGGCAGTAACAGGAGCAGTGATGGTTCCTCATCCGCCTTTGATTATACCGGAGGTTGGACACGGACAGGAACAGGGAATTCAGGATACGATTGATTCATATTACAAAGCGGTAAAAAAGATTGCAGAGTGGAAGCCGGATACTGTTGTGGTGTTATCACCGCACACGGTAATGTATGCAGACTATTTTCATATTTCGCCGGGGAAAAGCGCGGAAGGAAGCTTTGGCAGGTTTGGGGCTTCTCAAGTGAAGATTCCGGTGCAGTATGATACCGAATTTGTGAAAGTACTGTCGCAGGAAGCGCAGGCAAGGGAGATTCCGGCAGGAACATTGGGTGAGCAGGACAGAAGGCTGGATCACGGCACTATGATTCCGCTCTGGTTTCTCAATCATTATGACCGGGAATACAAGGTGGTTCGGATTGGCCTTTCCGGACTCTCGTTTTCAATGCACTACATGCTTGGGCAATGTATTCAGAAAGCGGCGGAACTGTGTGGCAGAAAAATTGTGGTGATCGGAAGCGGGGATCTGTCTCATAGATTAAAAGCAGACGGCCCGTATGGCTTCCGGAAAGAAGGACCGGAATATGATGAGCGGATCATGCAGGTGATGGGAAGTGCAGAGTTTGGAAAACTCTTTGATTTTACAGAAGATTTCTGCGGACAGGCGGCAGAGTGCGGACAGCGGTCGTTCCTGATCCTGGCAGGAGCGCTGGACCGCAGAAAGATTCATGCAGAAAGACTTTCCTATGAAGGCCCATTTGGAGTAGGATATGGGATCTGCACCTTTGAAGTAGAAGGTATGGATCCGCAAAGAGATTTTTTGCATCAGCATGAGGAAAATGTGAAAAAAGAAGCAAAAGAGCGGAGCGAAAAGGAAGATCCTTATGTAAAGCTTGCACGGCAGACAATCGAAACATATGTGAGGACCGGCAGGAAGATTTCCATTCCGGAAGGTCTGCCGGAAGAATTGTATCACAAGAGGGCTGGAGCCTTTGTATCTCTCAAAGAAGAGGGAAGACTGCGCGGGTGCATCGGGACAATTGCACCAGTGCGGGGAACGCTTGCGGAGGAGATTGTTGAGAATGCTATCAGCGCAGCGGTGAAAGATCCGAGATTTGACGCAGTAGAAGCAGAAGAACTGGACCGGCTTGTGTACAGTGTGGATGTTCTGGGAGAGACGGAAGAAATTGCTTCGCCGGAACAGCTGGATGTGAAACGCTACGGCGTTATCGTAAGCAAAGGAATCAAACGGGGACTTTTGCTTCCGAATCTGGAAGGAGTTGATACCGTAGACGAGCAGATTGCCATTGCGAAAAGAAAAGCAGGTATCCCGGAAGAGGCAGAAGATATCAAACTGGAACGCTTTGAGGTGGTGAGACATTTTTGAGCAGAGAAGAAAAACGTAATGAGATGGGAAATTCATCCGATAGCAGGAAAGTATGCCCGGTCTGTATGCATCACTGCGCGCTTCTGGAAGGACAGTACGGTAGATGCAGGGCAAGAAAGAACGAAAATGGCAAGATTATCAGTGTGAATTACGGAAAAGTAACATCCGCAATGCTGGATCCGATCGAAAAGAAACCGTTGGCCCGGTTTTATCCGGGAAGCAAAATCCTTTCGGTAGGAAGCTTTGGGTGCAATCTTTTCTGCCCGTTCTGCCAGAATCATGAGATTTCCATGGCCGGACAGACGGAGATTGGATGGCAGGACGTGACACCGGATCAGCTGGCCCGGCTTGCTTCCGGGTATCAAAATGCCGGAAATATCGGAGTAGCATTTACTTACAACGAACCGCTTGTAGGATACGAATTTGTCCGGGACACAGCCTGTCTGGTAAAACAAAATGGAATGAAAACGGTAGTGGTCACCAATGGATCAGTGGAACTGGAAATCCTGGAAGAAATTTTACCATATATAGATGCGATGAATATTGATTTGAAAGGATTTACAGAAGATTATTACAGAAAACTTGGTGGAAATCTGAATACGGTAAAAGCGTTTATTGAAAGAGCAGCAAAGAACTGCCATGTGGAACTGACGACACTTATTGTGCCGGGTGAAAATGATTCAAAAGAAAAAATGGAACAGGAGGCAGCATGGATTGCCTCACTGAGCCCGGAGATCCCACTGCATGTGTCCAGATTTTTCCCAAGATATCAGATGACCGACCGGAAAGCAACAGAGGTCAGGCAGGTGTACAGGATGAAGCAGATTGCAGAGAAATACCTGAAGTATGTGTATACCGGGAACTGTTAAAGGATTGGAGCTTTTCGTCTTTTATAAAGAAAGTGGGAATGATATAATGGAGTAAGTGGACTGGATCTGGATGAAATGATTCAGAAAAAGCAAGAAACAGTGAATACGATGAATTATAAAGGACGTGACACAATGAGAAAAGGGAAACTGGTCCGGGACAACATCCCGGATATCATTCGGGCAGATGGAAAGACGCCTGTCACCCGTATTCTGGATCAGAAAGAGTATCTGGAAGAGCTGGATAGAAAGCTGCAGGAAGAGGTGGCAGAGTATCAGGCAGATAAGTCTATGGAAGAACTGGCAGATATTCTGGAAGTGTTATCCGCCATCTGTAAGGCCAGAGGATATTCCAGAGAAGATCTGCTTAAAGTACGAGAAGAGAAACGAAGAAAACGAGGCGGTTTCGAGAAAAGAATTTACTGGAGTGGAAACGAATAGGTTAAAAAGCCGGAAACATCAGGAGGGAAACGAAATGAGATATCGTGAATTGGGAAATACAGGACTAAAGGTCAGCGAAATCGGATTAGGAGCAGAGTGGCTGGAGCGCCACAACGAAGCAGAAGTGAAAGAGGTTATTGACTGCTGCGAAAGCTATGGAATTAATATTCTGGACTGCTGGATGTCGGAGCCGAATGTACGCTCCAATATCGGGAAAGCCCTGCAGGGAAAAAGAGAAAAATGGATCATTCAGGGGCATTTTGGATCAACCTGGCAGAATGGACAGTATGTCCGTACCCGGGATCTTGAGAAGGTAAAAGAAGCATTTCAGGATCTGCTGACACGCCTTCAGACAGATTATATTGACCTTGGCATGATTCATTTTGTGGATGAAGAGGCAGAATTTCACCGGATTATGGAAGGAGAATTTCTGTCTTATGTAAAGGAACAGAAAGAAAAGGGAATCATTCACCATATTGGAATGAGTACTCACAATCCGAAAGTGGCAAAGCTTGCGGCATTAAGCGGCGAAATCGAGATGATTTTGTTCAGTATCAATCCGGCGTTTGATCTGCTTCCGGCAAGCGAAGATCTGAATACATACTTTGCGGAGTCTTATGAGGAACATCTTCAGGGCATCGATCCGGAACGGGCGGAGCTGTATCAGATCTGTGAACAGAGAGGTGTCGGAATCACCGTGATGAAAGGATATGCGGGAGGACGTCTTTTTTCCGAAAAGACTTCTCCGTTTGGAGTGACCCTGACTCCGGTTCAGTGTATTCACTATGCCCTTACAAGACCGGGTGTGGCAAGTGTGCTGGCAGGATATGATACGACAGAACATGTCAAGGAGGCGGTTGCTTATGAGAACGCCACAGAAGAGGAAAAGGATTATGCGAGCGTGCTGGCCAGGGCGCCGCATCATGCCTACAGTGGACAATGCACATATTGTGGACACTGTGCACCTTGCCCGGCAGGGATCGATATTGCCATGGTGAACAAACTCTATGATCTGGCTGCCATGCAGGAAGAAGTGCCGGCAACAGTCAAGGCGCATTATGAAGGACTTTCAGCCAATGCAAAAGACTGCATTGCATGCAAAGGCTGCGAGACACGATGTCCGTTCGATGTTCCGGTCGTGGAAAGAATGGAAAAAGCAAAAGAACTGTTTGGCAGATTATAAAAGCGGGAGGGACAAGATGAGTGACATCCAGCTCTATTCCATCGAAAGAGGAACAGGAGAACCGCTGATTTTACTGCACGGAAACGGGGAAGAAAGCCGCTACTTTGCCCGTCAGATCAGGCATTTTGCTAAAACACGAAAAGTAATCGCAATCGATACGAGAGGACACGGGCAAAGTCCGCGAGGAAATGCCCCGTTTACCATTCGGCAGTTTGCGGAGGATCTGCATGACTTCATGGAAGAAAAGGGAATTGAGCGGGCAGACATTCTCGGGTTCAGCGATGGAGGAAATACGGCACTGGTGTTTGCACTTCAATATCCACAGAAAGTGAGAAAACTCATTTTGAACGGCGCAAATCTTTATCCTTCCGGAATGAAGACATTGATTGTACTGCCGATCTGGGCGGGGTATGGCGCGGCATCGCTCCTTGCGCCGGTTTCCCAAAAGGCGAAAAAGCAAAAGGAACTGCTGGGACTTATGGTGAAGGATCCGTATATCCGCCCGGAAGATCTGAGGAGAATTTCTTCTAAGACACTGGTTCTTGTAGGAAAGAATGACATGATCCGGCATCGGCATTCCCTGCTGATTGCCAAAAGTATTCCGGGGGCAAAATTTGTCTGCATAAGAGGGGATCACTTCATTGCGGCAAAAAATCCAGAGGCATTTAACCGGGTAGTGGAACGGTTCCTTTCAGATGGAAAATAAAACAGGAGAGAAACAGATATGGGACATTTTTATTTTGTAAGACACGGGCAGACCGTTTGGAACGTAGAAGGTAAGATCTGCGGAAGAACAGATAGTGAACTGACCGAGTACGGCCATCAGCAGGCTGTGGAGACAGGCAGGAAATTTCTGGAAAAAGGGATCCAGGCGGATGAAATTCTGTATTCTCCGCTTGTCCGGGCAGCAGAGACAGCACGGCATATTTCTGAAATCATGGGGATTCCGGCAAAGGCAGAACCGCGGCTGATCGAGCAGCATTTCGGCAAATGGGAGGGTACATCTCCAAGAAATGCCGCTGATTTCCAGAAGGAAAAAGAACAGTTTGCCAGCCACCATGGAAACGGAGAATCGACGCTCCAGCTGGCCCAGAGAATCTATAATCTGCTGGATGACATCAAGGCAGAGTCAGACGAAAAGACGTACATTCTGGTTGCGCACAACGGAATCGCCAGAGTTGTACAGTCGTATTTTACCGACATGACGAACGAAGAATACGCCACATTTGGAGTGAAAAACTGCGAAATCCGCCGGTACGATTTCTAGTATAGATTTGAGCAGGGGAGGTGATTCCGGATGGCATTGTATGCATTGGGGGATCTGCATTTAAGTTTTCAGGCAGACAAACCGATGGACGCATTTGGAAAAGTGTGGAAACACCATGAACGTAAAATAGAAAAGTACGTGAATCGCATCGTGAAGCCGGAGGATACCCTTGTGCTGACCGGCGATCATTCCTGGGGCAGGAAGCTTTCGGAATGCCGGGAGGATCTTGATTTCATCGAACGGCTGCCGGGGCGGAAGATTCTGCTTCGGGGCAATCACGATATGTTCTGGGATGCGAAGAAGACCAGACGGCTGAATGAGGAATATGATGGACGGCTCTTCTTTTTGCAGAATAATTTTGCTGCCTATCAGGATTATGCACTGGTAGGGACGAAAGGATATACGTTCGAAGGACCATTCTATCTGGATTTTCAGGGGAGAATCCTTGGATGGGATGAGGAACGCGAAGAGCAGGCGAAAAAGCTCGTTGCAAGAGAAATGGAGCGGCTTCGGGAGTCTTTCCGTCAGGCAGAAGAGGCCGGATATCGGAAGTTTGTGATGTTTCTGCATTATCCGCCGACCAATGTTTTGGAGAAGACCTCGCCATTTACCCGGATTGCGGAAGAGTACGGGGTGGAAGCGGTCGTCTATTCCCACTGTCATGGAGAACAGAGATTTGGAGACAGTATCCGGGGAACTTACCGGGGAGTCCGTTATTTCCTTGTGTCGGGAGATTACCTGAATTTTCATCCGGAGCAGATTCTGGCATAAAGACTTGGAAATCAGCGGATGATGTTTTATAATAGAATAGCCAGATTTACAAATAGAAATAAATGAGGAGAAAAGAAAACATGAAAATAGCAGTAACCTATGATAACGGAAACATTTTTCAGCATTTTGGAAAAACAGAGAATTTCAAAATTTACGAAGTAGAAGGTCAGAACGTGGTTTCCAGTGAAGTGATCGGTTCTAATGGAACAGGACATGGCGCACTGGCAGGCCTGCTGGCAGAACAGGGTGTCAATGTACTGATCTGCGGCGGAATCGGCGGCGGAGCACAGGCAGCCCTGGAAGAAGCAGGCATCGAATTATGTTCTGGAGCGGAAGGCGATGTGGATCAGGCAGTAGAAGCATATCTGAAGGGAGAACTGACTTCCTCCGGTGCAACCTGTGACCACCACCATGACGAGGAACACAGCTGCGGAGATCACGGAGAAGAACACGACTGCGGTCAGCATGAAGAAGAACATTCCTGCGGCGGCAGCTGCGGAAGCTGTGCCGGATGCGGATCCCACCAGCCTCCGATTACCGGACGCAATGCAGGTAAAATCTGTAAAACACATTATAGAGGAACTTTCAACGATGGTACCCAGTTTGATTCTTCTTATGACCGTGGAGAACCGCTGGAATTTATCTGCGGTGCAGGACAGATGATCCGTGGATTTGATGCTGCTGTCGCTAATATGGAAGTGGGAGAGATTGTAGATATTCATCTGATGCCGGAAGAAGCATACGGCATGCCGGATCCAAATGCCATTTTCATGATTGAAATGGCACAGCTGCCGGGATCAGAAGATCTGGAGCCGGGTGAGAAAGTTTACCTCAGCGGTCAGTACGGCCAGCCAATCCCGGTGACTGTCGTTGAGAAAGATGAGACATCCATCACATTTGACGCCAACCATGAGATGGCAGGAAAAGAACTGAATTTCCGGATCGAGCTGGTTGAGGTAAAATAAGCATATCGAAGAGTGTTCGGATGATGAAAAAACCTGTCGCACAGCATAGCGTGCGGCAGGTTTTTGATTATAGAAAATGTGATTTTAAATCTTGTTCCCGGAAAGGCTATTTCAGGAAGAAGCGTACCATTTTTTCATGCAGCTTCTGGTATGGCTGATAACGCATCGGCAGGTCAATCCAGGTTTTCTTATCTACGATACTCTTATAGTGGGAGAAGGTGTCAAAGCCGATCTTTCCATGGTAAGCGCCCATGCCGCTTTCACCAAATCCTCCAAATCCCATTTCGGTAGTGGCAAGATGGATGATCGTATCATTGATGCAGCCTCCGCCGAATCCGCAGCGGGAAGTCACTTTTTTTGCCGCCGCTTTGTCGGAAGTAAAGAAGTACAGCGCCAGCGGATGAGGCATGGAATTGATTTTACGGATCACGTCATCCAGGTTGTCAAATGTCAGAACCGGCATGAGAGGTCCGAAGATTTCCTCCTGCATGACTGCATCCTGAAAGGTCACATGATCCAGAACCGTAGGCTCGATGCGGAGTGTTTTCCGGTCGGAGTTTCCACCATGCACAACCTTTTTCTCGTCAATCAGCCCAAGAATCCGGTCAAAATGTTTTTCGTTGATGATTTTACCGTAATTTGGATTCCGAAGAGGTTGTTTTCCATACTGCTTTTGAATCTGCTTTTGCACTTCTTTGATCAGCCTGTCCTTAACAGTACGGTGGCAGTAAATATAGTCCGGTGCAACACAGGTCTGTCCGCAGTTCAGATATTTTCCGAATACGATTCGTCTTGCTGCCAGTTTGATATCGGCAGTCTGGTCTACAATACAAGGGCTCTTTCCGCCCAGCTCTAAGGTGACAGGCGTCAGATGTTCTGCCGCGTTTCGCATGACTTCTTTTCCAACAGCCTGGCTTCCGGTAAAGAAAATATAATCAAAATGTTCTTTCAAAAGACAGGTATTCTCAGCCCGGCCTCCGGTTACAACAGCCACATACTGAGGATCAAAACACTGGGACAGGATGGTTTGAAGCACTTCGCTGGTATACGGAGAATAGGCACTCGGTTTTACTACAGCGGTATTTCCTGCAGCAAGGGCGTCCACCAGCGGGGACAGCGTCAGCATAAACGGATAATTCCATGGGCTCATAATGAGTACAACACCGTAAGGTGACGGTTTCTGATAACTTCTGGAATGAAACTGAGCCAGCGGAGTACGAACTCTCTTTTCGCCTGCAAACCGTTGTACATGTTTCAGCATGTAGCTGATTTCCTCCAGAACGAGTCCGGTTTCACACATGTAGCTTTCAAACGCGCTTTTTCCAAGATCTTTTTTCAGTGCGTTATGAATTTCTTTTTCATTGGAAGAGATGGCAGCATAAAGTCTGCGAAGTGCAGCAGTCCGTGCACTGACCGGAAGCGTTGCACCGGTTTGAAAGTATTTTCTCTGTCTGGTAACAAGGTCTTTAATTTCCTGTTCCGTCATGTTTTGTCACTCCTTCCTTATCAACAGGTGCGTTGGTTTCTTCAAAATCTTCTGCCGGATCTGCCGGCTCAGGCATCAGCATATAGTAAAAAGTTTCAAGCTCTGCCGCATTCATCAGTACCGGAACCGGATAGAGGGGATTGGCCTCCTTGTCGGCATAATGCGCCAGCTTCGGAACATCGGTTTCCCGGATTTCCGGAATATAATCACCGATGCCAAATCTCTTTTTCATATCTTGAATGGCCGAAATAAAGCGCTCAGCTGCTTCGTCATAAGGCGTGTCCTTGTCAGCCAGACCGGCGGCAACAGCCAGACGTGAAAGTTTCTTATGAATCGTTTCACCATAGGCCTTTAACACCATTGGAAGAATGACTGCATTTGCAAGACCATGTGGTACATCGTATTCCCCGCCAAGAGAATGTGCAATGGCGTGGACATATCCTACATAGGATTTGGTAAATGCACATCCGGCATAGAAAGAAGCCCGCAGCATATTACGCCGCGCTTCCACGTTGCTTCCATCTTCATATACCGTATCAATGTTTTCAAAAATCAGTTTGACAGCCATAAGAGCGTCTTTGCGTGTTCCGTAAGTAGTGGAATTCCCGATATAGGCTTCCACAGCGTGGGTCAGAGCATCCATACCGGTAGTTGCGGTGATAAATGGAGGCAGACTTAACGTGACTTTCGGATCCAGAACCGCATACCGCGGGATCAGCGGGAAATCGTTGATCGCATATTTGTGGCGCGTCTGGGCATCCGTGATCACTGCAGCCAGCGTCGTCTCACTTCCGGTACCGGCAGTAGTCGGAACAGCCATCAGAAGCGGCAGCTTTTTGTGGACTTTCAGAATTCCCTTCATTTTTGCAAGCGTCTGCTTTGGTTTGACGATGCAGGCTCCGACTGCCTTGGCGCAGTCCATACTGGAACCACCGCCGAACCCGATAATACAGTCACAGCCTTCTGTTTTATAAAGATCGATGGCCTCGGACACATTTACAGTAGTAGGATTGGCTACGGTTTTATCGTAGATACAGTAGGGAATCCCATCACGATCCAGCGCCTTTTCCAGACGTACCGTCAGGCCAAGCTTCCGGATGCCTGCATCTGTGATGATCAGGACTTTACTGCAGTTTTTTCTGCGGATCACTTCCGGCAGGACAGTCACGCTTCCAACGACCTTTGGTGTCCGGTAAGGCAGGAACGGAAGGGCAATCTTTAATCCGGTCTGAAACGTCCTGCAATATATTTTCTTTAGAGTATTCATGACAATTGATCCTTTCCGGCGCGGAGAACCACGCCCCTTTTTAGAGGCATTTTTACCAGAAAAATATTAGCATTGAAGGGGAGGGTTGTCAATATCAACGAGGGGAGTCGAGCATTCCGGACACACCGGAACAAATAAGGGTTACTGCCATGGATGCCATGCTTTCCAAAGGTTCTTTTTATGAAAGATGTATTTGAAAACCTGGAGGTTGTTGTGCTGAGCTTCAAAGAAGCAGAAGAAGGCGCCCATTTTGTCAAAACAGCAGAAGAGGCCGTTCAATATCTTGAGAGCAAGGACTTTAATTTTGCCTGTCGTATGCTCGGGAAACATTGCTGGAAAGACAGTAGCCCGCACTATTCCGTTTTAATGGGTATCTCAATTTGAGTGATATAATCGTCTAAGGTATCAATGACAAGCTCGTTGATACCTTTTTCATATGCAGAACCGCAAAATTGCAGATTGTTTTCCTTTGCATAGGCGAGAATTTCCGTATAACGTCCGGGTAAATTGTTCCAATCTCCTTTGCAAAAAGCCCTTAGATATTTTCCTTTTGGTTGAACATGAAGCCCCTTTCGGTGTGTAGGAAACGGTAACTCAATATAAAGGGCCGAATAGCCGTTAAGATTGCCGCAATACAGGTTTTCTACCGGCAGTATGGCGCCATAAGAAGCGTCATGCAAACGCCTTAACTGGTATTTCTTTGTTTCTGTTACCACCAATTCTATCTCTTGCTCAAAAGGTGTGTCATGCGATATAGGTACAGTTACAAGATAGTGTGTTTCTGGTTTTTCCACGATTGAAAATTCAGATATATCTAAGTTGCGGATAGTGGACATATTCCAGCGTTTTTCATTCTTCATTTATGATTATCAAGCAGAGAAGAAAAATGAAGATAATAATTCTTAGAATGATATATATAGTTATGATATTGCTGGGCTTTGCGGTATCAATCCGTTGGTAGATCGGTTCCGCCAGGTCAACAAGTCTGTTCCAAGAATTGATATTTCCGAAAACGGCAAAAACATGCCGATAAACCAGGAGAATGTTGGATTTATTGCCGATAATGTGATATACTATATTATACATTAGTGTAGTATTTAATTCGATTTATAATGGAGGAAAGCAGATGCGATACCTTTCTGTTGCTGAAATTGCAAAAAAATGGAATATATCGGAGCGTAGTGTAAGAAATTACTGTGCTCATGGACGTGTGCAGGGGGCTTTTCTTACCGGAAAGACCTGGAATATTCCGGAGAACGCCGAAAAACCAGAGCGTTCTAATAAAAAGAAAGAACATCCGACTACTTTGCTGGATATCTTGAGGGAACAAAAAGTAAATAAATATTCTGGTGGTATTTACCATAAGACACAGATTGATTTAACATATAACTCGAACCATATGGAGGGAAGCCGTCTGACCCACGATCAGACCAGATATATTTTTGAAACTAATACCATCGGTGTGGAAAATGAAGTTCTTAATGTAGACGATGTGATTGAAACAGCAAATCATTTTCGTTGTATCGATATGATCATCGACCATGCAAAATCTGCTTTGACTGAGAAGTTTATTAAGGAACTTCATCTGACTTTGAAAAATGGAACCAGCGATTCTAGAAAAGAATGGTTTGCAGTGGGTAATTACAAGAAACTGCCAAATGAGGTGGGCGGAATGATTACTGCCCTTCCGGAAGAAGTTGCCGATAAGATGAAAGCTTTACTAATGGAGTACAATGCCAAGGAAGGAAAGACATTTGAAGATATTTTGGACTTCCATGTAAAGTTTGAGCGAATCCATCCGTTTCAGGATGGCAATGGGCGAGTGGGTAGACTGATTATGTTTAAGGAATGTCTGAAATATAATATTGTGCCGTTCATCATTGAGGATAATTTGAAATTGCTCTATTATCGTGGATTGAAAGAGTGGGATAATGAAAAAGGCTATTTGACAGATACCTGCCTGACCGCACAGGATAGATATAAGGCGTATTTGGACTATTTCAGAATCCCATATTAAGTAAAATAACTTTCAAAGTATCAAAAGTTGGTTCCAAAGTGTCAAATTGATGCTTTGAAAATGGTTCAAATGACAAAGTGGAATCAAAAGGGCAAAATTTGCATTTTGAATTAAAGAATACTAATTGATATATAAGAGGTACAGAAATGACTGGTGAGAAATTTACGTTAATGCAATATTCAGTTCATGCGATTTTAGGGCTGATTGACGCAGAAGATTTTGTTATACCTGAAATTCAGCGTCCATTTGTATGGAAACGAAGTCAGGTTAGGGATTTGATTGATTCTTTATATAATGGATATCCTACAGGGTATATTATTACTTGGAAGAATCCAGATATAAAGACTAAAGATGGTGGAAAAGCCAATGGAAAAAAGGTGTTGATTGATGGTCAGCAACGTGTAACGGCTTTAATGGCTGCTATATCAGGAAAAGAAGTTTTAGATGATGACTTTAATAAAGAACGTATTAAAATAGCATTCAATCCTTTGACAGAGGATGAAACAAAAAGGTTTGCTGTGCAGGATGCTTCGCATTTGAAAGATAAAAAATGGATTCCAGATATTTCTGGTGTTTTTGAGCCGGAATTTGATCCGTTTGAATTTTCGATTGCTTATTGTGAAGTTAATGAAGGTGTTAAGCCCAATTTGGTAAATAAAGCAATTACAGAATTAAAAAGTATTGCTAATCGTCAAATAGGTGTAATAGAATTGGATGCAACATTGGATATTGATGAAGTAACCGAGATTTTTATTCGTATTAACTCAAAAGGCACACCGTTGAGTCAGTCTGATTTTGTTATGTCTAAAATGGCAGCGGATTCAGTGCATAATGGTAGTATGATGAGAAAAACAGTAGACTATTTCTGTCATTTGGCAGTAAAACCGGATTTTTATTCTCATTTATTGAATGATAAGGAGTTTCAGGATTCTAAGTATGCGGATAAAATCAAGTGGCTGGCAAATGATCATGATGATATTTATGACCCAGATTATGGAGATATGTTAAGAGTATCATTTATGCATCAATTCAGACGTGGTAAGTTGGCTGATTTGGTAAGTTTGTTGTCTGGTAGAGACTTTATTACGAAAGAGTTTCGTGATGATATTGTAGAAAATTCGTATAAGAAATTAGATGAAGGAATTATGAATTTTATCAATAAATATAACTTTTCTCAATTTATTATGGCAATCAAGGGGGCGGGATTTGTATCCAGTAAGTTGCTTAATTCAAGAATGACATTGGATTTTGCATATACGCTATATCTTATGCTATTGAATGATCCGGAAATTCCGAATGCACAGATTAAACGATATGTACAGAAATGGTTTGTACTTACAACGTTGACTTCCAGATATATTGGTTCACCGGAAACACAGATGGATAGAGATATGAGAAATATCAGTGAAAAGGGATTTTTGAAGTTTCTTTCAGAAGTTGAGGAATCTGCATTATCCGAAACTTTCTGGTCGATTACATTGCCACAAGATATGGAAACTTCATCAATCAATAGCCCTGCATTTAACATATTTTTGGCAGCACAAATAAATCAGAATTGTAATTCCTTAATGATGAATGGTACGAAAATATCAGATTTAATAACTATTTCAGGGGATGTACATCATATTTTTCCAAAGTCATATTTGAAGAAGAATGGTGTAACATCAAAGACGAAATATAATCAGATTGCAAACTATATTTATTTGGATACACAGGTAAATAAAGCTATCAGCGATGATGCTCCGGCCATCTATTTCACAAAAGTGAAAGAACAATGTGAAACAAAAAATATTGTTTTTGGTAACCTCTCAACAAAAGAAATGTTGAACGAAAATCTGGAGGAAAACTGTATTCCTAATAATATTTTTGAAATGACAGTAGAAAATTATGATGAATTTCTACAGGAACGTAGAAAATTAATGGCAAAACTTATTCAAGAATATTATGAAGGATTATAATTTACATATGTATGTTCCGATAATTTTCTATTATGAGAACATAGAATAAACGGGAGGAGGACGTAGTAAATGGCTTCCAATTTTAAATTTTTAGAAAAAGAATTTCCGGTTCTTGCAAATTTTGGCAATTTGGCAGAGCAGTATTGTTATACTGACCCTAACTCATGTTTGATGAAACTGGGTATGATTGGTGAAACAATTGTAAATCTAATGTTTACATACGATAAGATTCCTGTACCTTATGATAATTCTGCGGTGAATCGTATTAATGTTTTGTCTTCGGAAGGATTATTGACAAAAGATTTGGTTGATATTCTTCATGCACTTCGTAAGGTAAGAAATAAAGCTGTTCATGAAAATTATGCAGAAGCCTCAGATTGTCCGGTTTTCTTGCAAATGGCGCATAGCTTGTCTGAATGGTTTATGCAGACCTATGGTGATTGGAATTACCAGCATCAGGACTTTGTTATGCCTGTAAAAGAATCAGAAAAGAAAACTGATAAGATTATCATTTACAGCAAAGCTCGGGAAGAAGAAAAGGAGGAAGAACTTACAAAAGCTGCTATTGCTTGTGCCGAGCAGGCTGAATTGGTAGATAAGAAAGTGCGTCTAAAACAGGCAAATAAAATGGCAAGCCAGCGTCAGAAATCAGAAGCTGAAACACGATATATGATTGATGAACAGTTACGTCAGGTGGGATGGGAAGCTAATACACAGGAAATTCGCTATGCAAAAGGTGCAAGACCGAAGAAAGGTCGCAATATGGCGATTGCTGAATGGCCAACAGATTCTACTGTTAGCAAAAAAGGCTATGCAGATTATGCGTTGTTTGTCGGAACAAAACTTGTCGGTATTATTGAAGCAAAAGCTGAACATAAAGATATTCCATCTGTTATTGATTATCAGGGGAAAGATTATCCAAGAAATATCCGTAGAGAAGATGCTGAATATCAGATTGGTGCTTGGGGAGAATTTAAGGTTCCATTTACTTTTGCAACAAATGGAAGACCATACCTTGAACAATTCAAAACGAAATCTGGTATTTGGTTTCTGGATCTAAGAGAATCTTCTAATGTACCTATGGCATTGCACGGTTGGATTAGTCCAGAGGGTATTATGGAACGACTTGAAAAAGACATTCAGGCGGGTAATGAGGCATTACAGGAGATGCCATATGATTTATTGACAGATAAAGATGGTTTAAATTTGAGAGAATATCAAGTAAAAGCGATTAAAGCAGCCGAAAAAGCTGTAATTGATGGACAACGAGAAATCCTGATTGCTATGGCAACCGGTACAGGTAAAACCCGTACTGTGCTTGGTATGATTTACCGTTTCTTAAAAACAAATCGTTTTAAACGTATTTTGTTCCTTGTTGACAGAACTTCTTTAGGTGATCAGGCTTCAGATGTTTTTAAAGAAGTCAAACTTGAAGAATTGATGACGCTTGATGAAATTTATAATATTAAAGGACTGGATGAGAAAACAGTAGATAAAGAGACTCGTATTCAGGTCGCTACTGTTCAGAGTATGGTAAAACGTATCCTTTACAACGAAGGAGATGTAATGCCTGCGGTAACAGATTTTGACTTGATTATTATTGATGAAGCACATCGTGGATATATTTTGGACAAAGAAATGGGCGATATAGAAGTTCTGTATCGTGACCAGCGTGATTATCAGAGTAAATATCGCAGTGTTGTAGAATACTTTGATGCAGTAAAAATTGCCTTGACAGCAACTCCAGCATTGCAGACAACAGAGATTTTCGGGCAACCAGTGTTCAAATACACTTATCGAGAAGCTGTAATAGAAGGGTATCTTGTAGATCATGATGCACCGCATCATTTAGAAACAAAACTCAGTGCAGGTGGTATTCATTATAAATCTGGTGATACTGTGACTATTTATGATCCTGTTACCGGTGAAGTGACAAACAGTGAGCTACTGGATGATGAACTTGACTTTGATGTTGAAAATTTTAATAAACAGGTTATCACTGAGAATTTTAACAGGACTGTATTGGCGGAGATTGCAAGAGATATTGATCCGGAAAATCCGGAAGAACAAGGCAAGACTCTTATTTATGCGGTTGATGATCAGCACGCAGATATGATTGTTTCTATTCTAAAAGAAATTTATTCAGAAACGGGCGTGGACAATGACGCTATTATGAAGATTACTGGTAGCGTTGGCGGTGGTAATCCTAAGAAAGTAGCAGAAGCAATCAAACGTTTTAAAAATGAGCGATTTCCAAGCATTGCTGTTACAGTCGATTTGCTTACAACAGGTATTGATGTTCCGGAAATTACAACATTAGTATTTATGCGCCGAGTAAAATCTCGTATACTTTTTGAACAGATGATGGGACGAGCTACCAGATTGTGCCCGAAGATTCATAAAACACATTTTGAGATTTATGACCCAGTTGGTGTTTACGATTCTCTGGAACCGGTAAATACTATGAAACCTGTTGTAGCCAATCCGACAACTACATTTACACAGCTTTTAGATGGATTGGAAGAAGTGGAAGATAAAGAAGTAATATCGGCTCAGATTGACCAGATTATTGCAAAGCTCCAGCGTAAAAAACGTCGTATGGATAGTAAAACAATGGAGCAGTTTATTAGTATGACCAATGGCATGGATCCAACACAGTTTATTGTTGATATTGAAAAAAGGAATCCGGAAGATGCAAAAAAACGTTTGCTTGCATATAGAAATATGTTTGAGTATATTCAGCAAACAAGAGCGAATGGCGATAGAGCTGTTGTAATCTCCAGTGAAGAAGATGAATTGACCAGTCATACAAGGGGATATGGTAATTCTGAAAAACCAGAAGATTATCTGGATGCTTTCTCTGACTATGTAAAGACTCATATGAATGAGATTGCTGCGTTGAGTATCGTTTGTACCAGACCGAAAGATCTGACGAGAGATGCTTTAAAATCATTGAGATTAACGCTTGATAGAGAAGGTTTTACAACACAGCAGTTGAATACAGCAATATCAGAGCTTACGAATGAAGAAATAGCTGCTGATATTATCAGTCTTATTAGAAGATATGCTATTGGATCTTCACTGATTAGTCATGAAGCAAGAATCCGCAGAGCGGTAGATAAATTGAAAAAAGCTCATAATTTCTCAAAACAGGAGATGAGCTGGATTGGACGTATGGAAAAATATTTGATGGAAGAATCCGTATTGAATGTCCAAGTATTTGATGAGGATAGTCGTTTCAAGACTTATGGTGGATTTGAGAAAATTAACAGAGTCTTCCAAAATAAATTGGAAAATATCGTGCTTGAATTAAACGAGTATCTTTATGACGATGGAGGTAGAGTTGCATGACAACACAAGAAATTGTTTCAAAACTTTGGAATCTCTGCAATGTGCTCAGAGATGATGGGATTACATATCATCAGTATGTAACCGAATTAACTTATATTTTATTTCTGAAAATGGCGAAGGAAACCGGTGTGGAATCGCAGATTCCGGAAATGTACCGTTGGGATAATCTTACATCGAAAAGCGGCATTGAATTGAAAAAATTTTATAAAGAATTATTGACTCATCTGGGTGAAGAATGTACCGGTCGTGTGCGTGAAATCTATCAGGGTGCAGCGACTAACATTGATGAGCCTAAAAACCTTGAAAAAATCATTACAACCATTGATGGTCTGGATTGGTTTTCAGCAAGAGAAGAAGGTCTGGGAAATCTTTACGAAGGTCTTCTGGAAAAGAACGCTAACGAGAAGAAATCCGGCGCCGGTCAGTATTTCACTCCTCGTGTACTGATTGATGTAATGACTAAACTGGTAAAGCCTCAGCCAGGGGAACGCTGTAATGACCCTGCCTGCGGTACATTTGGTTTTATGATTTCTGCCAGTCAGTATGTACGTTCGCAGACCGATGATTTCTTTGATCTGGACGCTGATACTGCAAAATTTGAAAGAGAAGAAGCTTTTACAGGTTGTGAATTGGTACATGATACACACCGTCTTGCGTTGATGAATGCTATGCTTCATGATATTGATGGTAAAATTACTTTAGGTGATACTTTATCCAGTATAGGAATGAACATGAAAGATTATGATGTTGTATTGACGAATCCGCCATTCGGTACCAAAAAAGGCGGTGAGCGTGCAACACGTGATGACTTTACATTCCCTACCAGTAATAAGCAGCTGAACTTTCTCCAGCACATTTATCGTAGTTTGAAACCGAACGGTAAAGCTCGTGCGGCGGTTGTTTTGCCAGATAATGTTCTCTTTGCTGATGGCGATGGAGAACGTATCCGGCTTGACTTGATGGATAAATGTAATCTGCATACAATCCTGCGTCTCCCTACCGGCATTTTCTATGCTCAGGGCGTAAAAACTAATGTATTGTTCTTTACACGAGGGAAAACAGATAAGCACAATACAAAAGAAGTCTGGATTTATGACCTGAGAAACGATATGCCATCCTTTGGCAAGACAAATCCGTTGAAAACAGAACATTTTGATGATTTCGTGAAATGCTATGCGGATGGTGATTTAAGCAAACGTAAGGAAACATATAGCGAAGAAAACCCTAATGGCAGATGGCGTAAATTTACTATCGAAGATATTTTGGCTCGTGACAAGACAAGTTTAGATATTACATGGATGAAGACAGATGCTGGAACCGATGATTATACTCTTGCTGAATTGCTTGATATGATAAAAGAAAAATCCAGTAATATTGCAAAAGCAGTCGCAGAACTGGAGCAGTTAATAGGAGAGGTGGAAGAATAATGGATACCAAGGCATTGAGACAAAAGATTCTTGACCTTGCTATCCGTGGCAAGCTTGTGCCACAGGATCCCAATGATGAACCAGCATCGGTTCTTCTGGAGAGAATCCGTGAGCAGAAGCAGCAGATGGTTAAGGAAGGAAAGCTAAAAAAGAAAGATATTAAGAATGATTCAGTTATCTTCGTTGGTGAGGATAATTTGCATTATGAGAAGTTTGCTAATGGCAGCGTAAAATGTATTGAGGCGGAGATACCGTTTGAACTGCCGAAGGGGTGGGCGTGGACAAGAATTTCAACTGTTGCCCTTTTTGTAGGTGGCTATGCGTACAAAAGTAGTAAGTATGTACCAGATTCTCGGAATATATTAATAAGAATTGGAAATATCAAAAATAACAGTATAAATCCATTTGTTGCAAAAACTTGTATATCAGATGAATATGCCTCAGAAACCGACAGTTATCTTATTCGTGAAAATGATATACTTTTTACCATGACTGGAACACGAGGAAAACGAGATTATTTTTATTCATGCAGAATTGAAAAGAGTGATTTAGAAAGTCTAAAGCTATTCCTTAATCAAAGGGTAGGATGTTTGCGTTTGGTTAGTACGGCAGATATACTCCCTTCATATTTCGTAAATGCCATACAAAGTTCCTGTGTTTTAGATGCAATATTTGCAACTGAAACTGGTAATGTAAACCAAGGTAATATTGGTTCGACAGCTACATTGAATTTGTTAATTCCAGTAGCACCAACTGAAGAACAATATAAAATTCAAGAAAAATCCTTGTCGATTTTATCAGCTATTGAGCAATATGATATTGAGACAGAAGATTTATTAGCGATAATAAACATGCTGCGAACCAAAATCCTCGACCTTGCTATCCGCGGGCAGCTTGTACCACAGAATCCAGATGATGAGCCTGCCTCTGTTCTGTTGGAGCGCATCAGAGCAGAAAAAAACGAACTCATCAAACAAGGTAAACTCAAGCCTAATAAGAAGGAATCTATTATCTCCAAAGGTGAAGATAACTCTTATTATGAGAAGCTTGGAGAAGATGTGTGTTGTATTGATGAAGAAATACCATATGATATTCCTGATTCATGGGAGTGGGTGCGACTGAAGAATTGCTGCATTAAGGAAATTCGTCGTGGAAAATCACCGAAATATGCAGCAAAAAGCAATACTCTTGTTTTTGCACAAAAATGTAATACAAAATATAATGGCATCGATATCGGGCTAGCCTTGTATCTAGATGAAAGCACATTAGGCAGATATCCAAATGAAGAATATATGCATGACAGCGATGTGGTCGTAAATTCTACAGGTACGGGTACTTTAGGGCGGATTGGATTCTATAGAACGACTGATAACTTTCCTGGTTTACCAATAGTGCCGGATTCTCATGTAACCGTTATTCGTGGATTTCGCAGTATTCGAGCATTTTATCTGTATATATTTATGAAGGCAAATCAAAGTGTGCTTGAGAAAAAAGGTGAAGGTTCCACAAATCAAAAAGAATTAAAACCAATAACATTGAAAGAAATGCTGGTTCCAATGCCGCCAGTCTCAGAACAACAACGGATTGAAAATGCTATAATTACTGCATTTTCCTATGTTGAAATGATAGAAAAGAGCCTCAACTGAGGCTCTTTTCTATACGATTCAATTCATACAGCGCTGCTTCAATAGCTGCAACAATTCTATGTTGTTCAGCTAACGGTGGGAAGGGAACAATAGCCCGTTTGAGCATATCTTGTGTAAGCTGATTGATAGTAGTAGAGTTGCCATCATTAAATACACTTCTAAAAAAAGTTGAACGAAGATAATGAACAATATAGGAAAAGTATTCTGTTCTATATATTGCCATAAATGCTCCAAACGATGCAGGTTCTCCCAAGGATGGGATTAGAGCACATTTACCCACAAGCGCTCTGCTTCCATTTCGTGCACATATCAATATATCGTTCTCTTGTGCAAATTGATTTTCTCTGATGGTAGTCTCCACACGAACCAAATCATTCAAATCAATTTGATCGTTGACGATATTGCACGACCGTAAAACCATTATACCGTTCGCAGTTATATCCGTTGGACGATATGTTAGTCCAATGTTCGTTGTTCCAATCATAGAAAGATTGCACCATTCCCATCCCTCTGGTAGTTCAAAAGATAACTGGTCATCAAGGCAATGCAGCTTTCCATCTGCCATCTTCTCATAATAAGAGGAAGTCACATATTCCCTTTATAATATTTGTGCGGAAAACCGCAGAAAATATTATAAGGAGGCCGCTTATTATGAAGCAGCAAAGTACATTTGAAGAACATCTGCGAAAGAGCAATCTTTCCGAAAACACAATCACATCGTATTTATGGACGGTAGAATACTATCACACCCATTACGACACGATCAGCAAAGAAAATCTATTGGCGTACAAAGGGTATCTGATGGAATTTTTCAAGCCCAAGACGGTAAATCTTCGCATTCAGGCTATGAATAAGTATCTGGTCTATCTAGGGAAGGACAAGTTGCAGCTGAAAGCTGTAAAGGTTCAACAGAAGAACTTTCTTGAAAATGTGATCAGCAATGCCGATTACAACTTTTTAAAGAAGCAGCTCAAAAAGGACGGCAACATGGAGTGGTACTTCGTGGTCTGGTATCTGGCTGCTACTGGTGCCCGTGTCAGCGAACTTATTCAGATCAAAATTGAACATGTTGAACTTGGGTACTTCGATCTGTATACAAAGGGAGGCAAACTACGCAGATTGTATATACCGAAAAAGTTAAGAACGGAGACCATCGAATGGCTGGAGGAAACAAACCGTTCCTCAGGCTATTTGTTTTTGAACCGTTATGGAGAACGGATCACAACCCGTGGCATTTCTCAGCAGCTTAAAAACTATGCGGACAAATATGGTCTGGACAAAAAGGTAGTGTATCCCCATTCTTTTCGACACCGATACGCAAAAAATTTTTTAGAGAAGTTCAACGATATCGCATTGCTGGCCGATTTGATGGGTCACGAAAGTATTGAAACTACACGAATATATCTTCGTAGAACTGCTAGCGAGCAACAGGCACTTGTAGATAAAATCGTCACATGGTAAAGGAAACAGCCGCCTTCTTCCGAGGGCGGCTGTAGTCAAGATAGTGCTTCCGATATCATATTCAGATATTCAAATACAGCAGAAATTTGTTGTACAATGCGTTCCTGCTCTTTAATAGGAGGAAGTGGGAAATAAGCATTCTCAACGTATTCTTTACCGATACGTTGCTGGCCGACAGCTCCTGTAAAAATCCGTTTCCCATTTTCTACGAAGTAATCAGATTTTACATATGCTAACAAATATTGTGCAAGAATGCTCTTGCCAAAAGGACGCAACACATGAAGTTCTGTTGTTCCCGCACCATATCCGTTTGTTAGATTCTCAAAAACTGTAGATTTTCGGTTCTCAAAACAAGGGGTAATCTTGGCAACACCAATATCACCCTCTGCAAAGTGAGTAAATCCAGTTTTCACTTCTTTCCAATGGCGCACCTCTGCAGTGTGCTTGCCACTATATCCGTCCTCTATCAGTGGCATAGGAATGAATGATACATTCAGATCATCATCTAACTTATTTCGAGGGTTGATAATAAATACATCTTTGAGGCGAACCCACTCCCAAGAATCTGGAATATTAAATGGGAGATCATTACTGATATCTAGTGTCATCTGACCATCATTCAAATAATAAGAGTTATCCTCACCTTTGAAGATAATGGATTCTTTCTTATCTCGCTTAATTTTGCCCTGTTTGACGAGTTCTTCTTTTTCTGCCCGGATACGATCCAGGAGAACAGAAGCAGGTTCATCATTCGGATCCTGCGGCACAAACTGACCACGAATGGCGAGATCGAGGATTTTGTCTTTTGCTTTTAAAATGAAACTTATAATATTTGTTTTTTCAACAGCGATTTCTGATACACTCGAAACACATTGTTGTAGCTTATCTTGGATGGCATACTGTTCTTGGATAGGAGGAATAGGGATTAGAAACGAGGATGTAGTTTCTGCACTAAGGCCACCCCTACCAGAACCAACCTGCTTAGACAAAATTTGTTCTTGAATGTATGGAGATATAATAACACTATGAATATATTGTCTTAAATTCAATTCAACAAGTCTGATAATAAGAACATGCTGATTCACATTAGCAATATCAAAATCATCTGGGACTAACGCACAGCGTCCGATTGATCCACCTGTAATGTTTAACAAAATGTCTTGAGGTTTAACAATGCTACCAGATTTTTTTTGATTTATCTCTTCCGATATATACGCTACGTCATTTAGTACGAGACCATTATCATACACATTTTGTGAACGTATAAACTTTATACCAGAATTGCTATAAACAGCAGCGCCACCCGTAGGAGTACTCCCTGCCCCAATTTTGATCGTAAGTGGATGAAGTCTGCTCCACGCCCATCCCTTCGGCAACTCAAACGGTATCTCATTCTCAATACATTTCACCGTTCCATCTTGGAACTTCTCATAATGCAAATTATTAGCATGAATTCTCCGGACTACAGTGGGGTTGTACCAGCCCTGTGATTTTTATATACCAGAATACCTCAAACTATGATAAAATAGCAAGGCAACATAATATGTCATAAATATGTATGAATGGAGAAATAAAATGGATTACACAGTGCCAAAGAAGTTTTATGAATTGCAATATGGCTGGTATCGTGACATAGATCTAGATTATGAAGCAGAACAGTTGTTAAAAGTACTTGACTCTGCTAAAAAAGAAAATGATATCCAGAATTACATTAAGGAAAACAAAAAATGGTTCATTCCGGCTTCGATTTTTGAAGACTATGATTTTGGCCATCATGAAGCCTATATTAGTGTAGAGCAGCCACTTGGAGCAGAATACAAGGCAGATTATATGTTGCTCGGACGGAATTCAATAGGTCATCATATTATTTTAGTAGAATTTGAAAATGTGAATGTTGACTTTAGGCTGCAAAAATCCAATATGGAAACAGAGGCAGTACGAAAAGGAATGACGCAGATTAATGATTGGAAACGATGGATGGACAATAATCGACTGTATTTTTTGCAAAGTTGTGGGCTGTCTGATATTAGTAGAAACATTCCAACTTGGGGTATTACTTATTGTTTAGTAGTAGGCCGTAGAAAAAGGATGGATGATATTTCAAATCAAATGCGGGGGCAAATACAGTATGAAAGAGGGATTCATATTATTACCTATGACAGACTCGTTGATAATATACTGAAATTAGGAAATGGGTTTTAATTTGTAGGATATCAAGATATTTATATTATAGGCAATTTATTTTATGAAAAAATCCCAGAGGGTAATACACCCGCATTCTTACTATGTTTTTTCTACCTTTTACAGTTTTAATGGGATACATTTTGTTTGCTCTGCGATTCTTTTAACAATCTCAGCAGCAACTACATACCCGGCAAATCGCAGCAAAACAGGGCGAATCTTAGCAAATTAGGAGGACTTTAAACATGATAAAAATACTTTTCATTTGCCATGGCAATATTTGTCGTAGTACAATGTCTGAATACGTTATGAAATACCTGGTGTCCGAGGCGAGACTTTCGGACCGGTTTTACATTGATTCCGCTGCCACCAGCAGAGAGGAGATCGGCAATCCGGTTCATCCGGGCACCCAGAGAAAGCTGCGCGAGGTCGGCATCCCATGTGGAGACCACCGCGCCCGCCAGATGAGACGGGAGGAGTACGAGGAGTTTGACTATCTGATCGGCATGGATTCGTGGAATATCCGCAATATCAACCGGATCATCGGAAATGGCGATCCGGAGGGCAAGGTATGCCGGCTTCTGGATTTTACCGGCCGGGCAGGGGAGGACATTGCCGACCCATGGTACACGGGTAATTTTGATGCGACCTACCGGGATGTGAGGGAAGGGTGCGAAGCACTCCTTTCTCAGATCATGGAGAACGGAAGAATCAGATAGGAAATCGACAGAGTGTTGGACAGGAAAAGGCATACAAAAAAAGCGGTACAGGAAGCAGCGATACTTTGTTAAAAAAATGACTAAATAATAAATCAAAATTGTCTGAATTTCTGTGCAGATCGATAAAAATGCGCTTTCCTGCGTTAAATAAGAAAACTTTTTGGTTGATTTCATTGACTTATCATGTATAATGGTAAAAGGGAGTAAAGAGGCTTTACTTTCTGTAAAATAATGAAAGAAAAGAGGTTTGATGTGAGATGGCAGAAATGAATTTAAGCAAATACGGCATCACAGGCACGACGGAAATTGTACATAACCCTTCTTATGAATTATTATTCGAAGAAGAAACCAAACCGGGTCTGGAAGGTTTTGAAAAGGGACAGGTAAGTGAACTGGGTGCTGTCAATGTCATGACTGGTGAATACACAGGGCGTTCTCCAAAAGACAAGTTCATCGTAGTTGATGAGAATTCCAAAGATACAGTATGGTGGACCTCTGATGAATACAAAAATGACAACCATCCTGCTACACAGGAAGCATGGGAAACAGTAAAGAAGATTGCGCTTGACGAACTTTCCGGCAAGAAGCTTTACGTTGTAGATGCATTCTGCGGTGCAAACAAGGATACACGGATGGCAATCCGTTTTATCATGGAAGTAGCATGGCAGGCACACTTTGTTACAAATATGTTCATCCAGCCTACGAAAGAGGAGCTTGAAAATTTCGAGCCTGACTTCATCGTATATAATGCGTCCAAGGCAAAAGTAGAAAATTATAAAGAGCTTGGACTGAATTCTGAAACAGCCGTTATGTTCAATATCACAAGCCGTGAACAGGTTATCGTAAATACATGGTACGGCGGAGAAATGAAGAAAGGTATGTTCTCCATGATGAACTACTACCTTCCGTTAAAGGGCATTGCTTCCATGCACTGCTCTGCAAATACGGATATGAACGGAGAGAACACAGCTATCTTCTTCGGACTTTCCGGAACAGGTAAGACGACACTTTCCACAGATCCGAAACGTCTTCTGATCGGTGATGATGAGCACGGATGGGATGACAATGGTATCTTCAACTTCGAAGGTGGATGCTATGCGAAGGTCATTAATCTGGATAAAGAATCTGAGCCGGATATCTACAATGCAATCAAGAGAAACGCTCTTCTTGAGAACGTAACTCTGGATGCAGACGGAAAGATCGATTTTGCGGATAAGAGCGTAACAGAAAATACACGTGTATCTTACCCGATCGACCACATTGAAAAGATCGTGCGTCCGGTTTCCGCAGCACCGGCTGCAAAGGAAGTTATCTTCCTTTCCGCAGACGCGTTTGGAGTACTTCCTCCGGTTTCCATTCTGACACCGGAACAGACACAGTACTACTTCCTGTCAGGATTTACTGCAAAGCTTGCAGGTACAGAACGTGGTATCACAGAGCCGACACCTACATTCTCCGCATGCTTTGGACAGGCATTCCTGGAGCTGCATCCGACAAAATATGCGGAAGAGCTTGTTAAGAGAATGGAACAGAGCGGAGCAAAAGCTTACCTTGTTAATACCGGATGGAATGGAACAGGAAAGCGTATCTCCATCAAAGATACCCGCGGTATCATCGATGCAATCTTAAGCGGTGATATCTTAAATGCGCCAACAAAGAAGATTCCGTACTTCAATATCGAAGTGCCGACAGAACTTCCGGGTGTAGACACAAATATTCTGGATCCTCGTGATACATACGCTGATGTTTCCGAGTGGGAGACAAAAGCAAAGGATCTTGCTCAAAGATTCATCAAGAACTTCCAGAAATACGAAGGAAACGAAGCAGGAAAAGCACTTGTTTCTGCTGGACCGCAGGTATAAGAAGGCAAAGAAATCTGCCGGGTGTGACAGTTGTCGCACCCGGTTCTTTTCACCCCTTTTTCAGATTCATATTTTCTGAGAGAATTTGTTTCTGAGTTCTTTACATTACAGGTAAAATCCGTTAAGATAAGAAGATGTCGAAGTAAGTCACGAAGAGGGGAAACGTATGCTGTATGTAAAGCCGCATTTCTATGATCAATTTCAATGTATTGCAGATCGCTGCCCGGACACCTGTTGTGCTGGATGGCAGATCATGATCGATGAGGAGTCTCTTTTGAAATACAGCCGGGTAGAAGGTGGTTTCGGAAACCGGCTTATGACATCCATTGACTGGGAAGAGGGAGCATTCCTGCAGTTTGACGGGAGATGCAGCTGTCTGAATGAGAAGAATCTCTGTGATCTATACGAGGAGCTTGGCGAGGAGTATCTTTGCAGTACCTGCAGGATGTATCCGAGACATGTGGAGGAGTATGAGGATGTCAGAGAGTGGTCATTGTCCCTTTCCTGTCCCGAGGCGGCGAGGATGATTCTTGAGTGTGAGGAGCCGCTTACCTTTCTGACGGAGGAGACCGGGGAGAGCGAGCCGGAGCCGGACGAATCTTTTGATTTCTTATTATATTCCAGTTTAAATGAGATAAGGGAAATCCTGTTCAGGATGATACAAAACCGCGAAGAGGCGGCAGAGGTCCGGATGAAGCGTTGCCTGACGGCAGGAAAGGTCTGCCAGAAAGCGCTGGAAGAGGGAGGACTTTTCGGAATCGAGGAGGAGCTGGAGCAGATCCGGCAGGAAGCGTGCGGGGGAGAGCCTCTCGGATTTGAAGCAAAGTCCGCTTTCCTGAGAGAACTTTTTGAAATGGAGTTTCTCTGCGAAGACTGGAAAAAGGAGATTCACGAGGCTTTTGAAATCCTGTATGAGAACGGACAGGAGGCCTACGAGAAGATCCGTGAGAAATTTGGACCGGGAAAATGGGAGCAGTACAGTGAAAATCTGATGATGTTTTTTATCTACACCTATTTTTGCGGGGCGGTCTATGATGACAGTATCGATACCAAGATCTGTCTTGCTGTTTACAGTACTGTCATGATTCATGAACTCAGTATGGCGAGATGGATCCGGCAGGGAAAAAGCATGAAAAAGGAAGAGATATGGGAGACAGCCTGGCGGTATGCCAGAGAGATTGAACATTCGGATCAGAATCTGGCAGTTCTGGAGACTTATTTCCAGAAGGGACCGGATCCGTATGTTGCGTAAGAGGGAGAAACAACTTATAATAGTAATAATAGCTAAATGATAGTACTAAGGGGATAAATTCATGAAAAGTGCAAGAGAAAAAATTCTAAGACGAAGAATCCTGATCGCAGTTTGTTGCGTTATCGCTGTTGTGGTCGGGATTGTCGTCTGTGTTCAGATAAAAGAGAGCCGCCCGAATCAGTATGAGAAAAACCGTAAGCAGCTGGAACAGATGGAGCAGGCGGATATATCCGAGACGGAAAAGCAGTGGGAGAATCTGGAAGGAGCCAATGAAAAGACAGAGATTGACACGTCCAAGCGGAATGAATATGGAGTCGTAGAGCTTGATAATGCGACGATCAAGAAAGCATTCAGCGGCGTCGTTGTAGTAGGGGATTCTTTTTCGGAGGCGCTGGATGTGTACGGACTTCTGGACGAGGGATCTGTCATCTATAAGAGGGGTGCCTCAGTCAATGAGATCGATGAGCTGGTTCAGAAAGTGAT
Organism: Drancourtella sp. An12; assembly: GCF_002160935.1. NCBI lineage: Bacteria > Bacillati > Bacillota > Clostridia > Eubacteriales > Oscillospiraceae > Drancourtella > Drancourtella sp. An12. The sequence goes on from NZ_NFLO01000005.1 coordinate 34,049, forward strand.
TTCCATGAAGCCGTCCACAGTCATCATGGAGTTTGGATGCAATGATCTTCAGATGTATAATTCCGATATTGACGGGTTCATCGAAAAGTACCAGTCTGAGATTCAGAAGATCAAAGATGCGCTTCCGGATACGATGATCTGTGTAAATTCCATTCTTCCGATGACGGAGGAGAAAGTCAAGGAGAAAGCCGGACGTGAGAAACGTCCTCAGTACAATGAGGCCATCGAGAAGATGTGCGATGATGAGGGATACCTGTACATCGACAGCAGTTTCATTGTGGAGGCAGACAGCGGCCTGTATGAGCAGGACGGAATCCACATGAAAAAGGAATACTACGAACAGTGGTTATCTTATATTGTAGAAAAGGCGGGACTTTGATCATGAAAAAGAAAAGGAGAAAGGATCTGAGCGGGATCATTGTCAAAGTATGCTTTGCGGCATTTCTGGCGGTGTATCTGGGAATGCTCTGCATGCAGGGGTATGCAAAGGATGTCTCTGTGGAAGGAATCAGGAAAGAGTTTGAAAGTGAAAAGCTTCTTGACGGGATCGAAGAGATGAAAGATAAAGATCTGCGCAGATATTATGGAATAGAAAGCAAGGACTGTGAGGGATACTTCTACTATAAGGCGGAGTCGCCGATGGCAGTGGATGAGCTTCTTGTACTGAAGACAAAGAATGCTCAGGACGCCGGACGGTTTGAGGAAGCAGTAAACAATCGTCTGGACAGCCAGATCGAGAGCTTCGAGGGATACGGAGTCACCCAGACTGCGCAGCTGAAAAAGGCATATGCGCAGTCGGAGGGAATCTATGTAATTTACATGGCGGGCGATCAGGCGGATGACTGGAAATCTGCTTTTGAAAGCGCGATAAAATAGTCGGTGGAGGGAAATGACATGCTTTTAAACAGTCTGAATTTTATATTTGCATTTCTTCCGGTTGTCCTGATTCTGTTTTATGTGGTGCCGGGAAAATGGAAAAATCTCGTGCTTGCCCTGGCCAGTATTTTTTTCTACGCATGGGGCGAGCCGGTTTATGTTGTATTAATGCTGTTCAGTGCGGTGATGCATTATATGCTGGCGATCGATATCGGCAGAAAACAGAAACGCAGCCGCAGTGCGGTTCCATCCCTTGTTTTTGTCATTGTGATGGATGTATTTATTCTTGGATTTTTTAAATATTACGGATTTTTAAGCGGCGCAGTCAATGAATTGCTCGGAACCGGCTTCTCTACATCAGCACTGACGCTGCCGATCGGTCTGTCCTTTTATACATTTAAAAATCTTTCCTATGTGATTGATGTGTATAAAAAGAAATGTGAACCGGAACGGGATCCGATTACATTTATGGCATATGCGTCATTGTTTGCCTGCATGTCTGCCGGACCGATTGTCCGCTATGCAGATATCAAAGACGATCTCTATGCCCACAACGTATATATGTCAAGGCTTGGAGAGGGTGCGAGACGTTTTATCCTCGGCCTTGCGAAAAAAGTCCTTCTGGCAGATCAGTTATCCATGATGATTACCCAGATTCAGGACTCCGGATCATCTATGTCCATGGTGACGGCGTGGATTTATCTGTTTGCCTACACGATGCAGATTTTCTTTGACTTCTCGGGTTATTCTGACATGGCCATCGGAGTCGGAAATATGCTTGGATTTGAATTTAAGGAAAACTTTGATTATCCATATATCGCAAAAAGCGTGACAGAATTCTGGAGAAGATGGCATATATCCTTGAGCGGATGGTTCCGTGATTATGTGTACATTCCGCTTGGCGGAAACCGTGTATCCATTCTCTGCCATCTGAGGAACATTGTGATTGTCTGGTGTCTGACCGGAATCTGGCACGGGGCAACCTGGAACTTTCCGGTGTGGGGGCTTTATTATGCCGTGATTCTGATTGGTGAAAAATATGTGTGGAAGAATCTGGTCTCCAGGCTTCCGGGATGGGCAGCCAATACTTATACGATGCTGCTTGTCATGTTTGGGTGGCTGATTTTCATGAACACATCCTGGGATGCGGCGGCAGGAATGTTTGCCTCCCTCCTTGGATTTGGAGCATCTTCATTGATCGATGTGACAGCCGGATATTACTTAAAAACAGGAATTCTTCTGTTCGCACTGTGCGTACTGGCCGCAAGACCGGTTCTGAAGAAGCTTTCCGAGCGGTTTATTGAGCGCTATACGATTGTCACAGTGCTTGTGTATCTTGTCATGTTTTTACTCAGTATCGGCGGACTGGTATTTAATTCTTATCAGCCGTTTCTCTATATGCAGTTTTAAGGGGAGGTGTCAGATTTGGAAAAAGAGAAATTACCGGCATCGTATTTCGTAGGATTTATGTTTGCGATCCTGATTCTGGTCCTTTCCATTGTGAATCTGTTTTCCGGAACGAAGAAAGTCTCGGAGACGGAGAACAGGGAGCTTGCGCAGAAGCCGGAACTGACTGCAGAGGCGGTCGGCAGCGGAAATTATGCAAAGCAGTATCAGGAGTATTTTAACGATCAGTTTGTGTTACGGGATTCCTGGATCCAGTTAAAGACCGGGTTTGACCGCCTCCTTGGCAAAGTAGAGGAAAACGGAGTCTACATCGGGAAAGACGGTTATCTGATCGAAAAGTTTGAAAAGCCGGACCAGACTACGGTAAATAATACGCTGGGGGCCATGGCGGCCTGGAAAGAGAAGTATAAAGATATCACGCATTACGCAATGATTGTACCGACAGCATCGGAGATTCTGGAGGACAAGCTACCGGCGCTGGCTTTGACAGCGGATCAGGATTCCAGTATTGATCAGGCTTATCAGACACTGACCGGAAAGGGGCTGACGACAATCGATCTGAGGGACACCTTCCGTAAGAACACGAATCAGCAGCTGTTTTATAAGACGGATCATCACTGGACAACTTCTGCGGCTTATCTTGCTTTCCAGCAGTTTGCGGATGTGGCAGGGCTTGACACTTCAGCTGTAACATATGAGAAAATGCCTGTGACAGATCAGTTTCAGGGTACGCTTTCCGCAAAAAGCGGATGCCGGACCGGTGTGAAAGAGGAAATCGATGTCTTCATTCCCAAAAAGAATGAAAATACGACACAGGAGCAGGTGTCTTCGATTGTCGAGTATACAGATGATCAGAAAAAAACCGGAAGCTTCTACAACACCGATAAGCTGGATCAGAGAAATGCGTATGAGGTCTTTTTCGGCGGCAATCACGGGCTGTTAAAGATCAAGACACCGACTACGGAGAATAAGCGGCTTTTAGTTCTGAAAGATTCCTATGCGAATTGTTTCCTGCCGTTTCTTGCGCCGTATTACCGGGAGATTGTCGTTGTCGATCCGAGATACTATTATGGGGACTTATCGGAACTGATGGAGACAGAATCCATCAATGAAGTGCTGTATCTCTACAGTGCGGATACGTTTTTTGCGGATACTTCTTTTGCCGCGCTGACGGAAGAGTAGGAAGCGGAATTTCCGGATAGTTTGACCCGGCTGGAAAAATGCAAATTGACACCGGGTGGCGATCTATATATAATAAGGATAGAATACGAGCCGGCCCCGAGAGGCCGGAGAGAAGGAGTTCATAACCATGAAAAGAGTATTGCTAAAACTGAGCGGAGAAGCTCTTGCGGGTGATAAAAAGACAGGATTCGACGAGGCAACCTGCCTTGGAGTAGCTCATCAGGTCAAAGAGCTTGTCGATCAGGGAATTCAGGTAGCTATTGTAACTGGAGGAGGGAACTTCTGGAGAGGCCGTACGAGTGAAACGATTGACCGTGTCAAAGCGGACCAGATCGGTATGCTTGCCACAGTAATGAACTGTATCTATGTTTCCGATATTTTCCGTTTCGCAGGCATGGATACAGAAGTATTCACACCATTCGTATGCGGCGCTTTTACAACCCTTTTCTCAAAAGATGCGGCGGTAGAGGCACTCAATAAGGGAAAGGTCATTTTCTTTGCGGGAGGAACCGGACATCCGTATTTCTCCACAGATACCGGTGCGGTATTAAGAGCGATCGAGATTGAGGCAGATGCGATGCTGCTTGCAAAAGCGATCGACGGAATCTACGACAGCGATCCGAAAGTCAATCCGGAAGCGAAGAAGTACGATGAGATTTCCATTCAGGAAATTATCGATAAGAAGCTGATGGCGGTCGATCTGACTGCATCCATCATGTGCCTGGAGCACAAAATGCCGATGCTGGTATTCGGGCTGAGCGAGGAGAACAGCATTGTCAATACCATGAGCGGGAACTTTACAGGAACGAAAGTGACTGTTTAAGAAAGATCACAGGAGGAACTATCTATGCATGAACAATTAAAGGTATACGAAGAAAAAATGCAGAAAACAATGAAGAGTCTGGACAGCGATCTTGCGGCAATCCGTGCCGGAAGAGCAAACCCGCATATTCTGGACAGACTTACGGTGGATTATTATGGAGTACCGACTCCGATCCAGCAGGTGGCAAATGTTTCTGTTCCGGAAGCCCGGATGATTCAGATTCAGCCGTGGGAGAAAAGCATGTTAAAGGAGATCACAAAAGCGATCCAGACATCTGATATCGGAATCAATCCGACAAACGATGGACAGGTAATCCGTCTTGTGTTCCCGGAACTGACGGAAGACCGTCGTAAAGAGCTTGCCAAGGACGTGAAGAAAAAAGGTGAACAGGCAAAGGTTGCCATCAGAAATATCAGAAGAGACGGAAATGATGCCTTCAAGAAGTTAAAAGGCACAGAAGTTTCAGAAGACGCAATCAAAGATATGGAAGATGAACTTCAGAAAGTGACGGATAAATATATCAAAGAAGTCGATAAGGCAGTAGAGGCAAAGACAAAAGAAGTCATGACCGTATAAGGAAAACCGGCGGGAAAAGCGGAGCAAGGAGGGAATGGCCTCCTTGCTCTATATTTATCAAGGAGGAAGTGTTATGAAGATACCTCAGCATGTCGCTATCATTCTGGATGGAAACGGAAGATGGGCGAAGAAGAAAAAAATGCCTCGTAACTACGGCCATGCACAGGGAAGTAAAAATGTAGAAAGAATCTGTGAGGCCGCCTACAAAATGGGAATCAAATACCTGACGGTTTACGCCTTTTCCACAGAGAACTGGAACCGTCCTGCGGATGAAGTCAATGCATTGATGAAGCTTCTGCGCAATTATATGAAAACCTGTCTGAAGACTGCGGAGAAAAACCGGATGCGGGTACGGGTGATTGGAGATAAAAGCGGACTGGATGATGACATACGCAACAGAATCGAAGAGCTTGAGAAGGCGTCGGATAAAAATGACGGATTGAATTTCCAGATTGCAATCAATTATGGAAGCCGTGACGAAATGCTGCGTGCCATGCGGAAGATGGCAGAAGATGTGAAAGAGGGGAAAGTGCTGCCTGAGCAGATCGATGGACCGCTCTTTGAGTCTTATCTGGATACATACGGAATTCCGGACCCGGATCTTTTGATCCGTACAAGCGGGGAACTGCGCCTTTCGAACTATCTTCTATGGCAGATGGCCTACACAGAATTTTATTTTACCGATGTTCTCTGGCCTGATTTTACGAAAGAGGAATTAGAAAAAGCAATTTTGCAATATAATAATAGAGACCGGAGATACGGGAAAGTGAAGGAGGAAGAAGCAGATGTTTAAGACAAGACTGTTAAGCGGGATACTGCTCGTGGCTATTGCGCTTGCCACGATTATTCCAGGAAATGATATCCTGTTTGTGCTGCTTCTTCTAATCAGTCTGATTGGAATGAGCGAACTGTATAAAGTAAGACGGCTGCAGGCGTCTCTTCCTGGAATTGTCGGCTATGCAGCAGCAGCGGCATATTATCTGCTGATCCGGCTTGAGGTCAAAGGCCCGGGAGAAAACAGGATCCTGCAGTATATTGACGGACAGGGGCTTGCCCTGCTTGTTATTGTATTTTTGATTGTTCTGATGGCAGTATATGTATTTTCGTATCCAAAGTATGTGTCGGAAGAGATGATGCTCATCTTTTTTGGTGTTTTTTACGTGGCGGTGATGCTGTCATATGTTTACCGGACAAGAATGATACCGGAGGAGGGAGCGTATCTGGTATGGCTCGTATTTCTTTGCTCCTGGGGATGCGATACCTGTGCTTACTGTGTCGGAATGCTGATTGGAAAGCACAAAATGTCTCCAAAGCTCAGTCCCAAAAAATCGGTGGAAGGAGCGGTCGGCGGAGTAGTGGGAGCGGCGCTTCTGGGCGCGCTTTATGCTGCGGCGGTGAGCCATTTCGCAGACGCGGATGCGTCGCCGGCACTGTATGCTTTGATCTGCGGAGCGGGCGGACTGATTTCCATGGTAGGTGATCTGGCCGCATCTGCAATCAAAAGAAATCATAATATCAAGGATTACGGGAAACTGATTCCGGGACACGGAGGAATTCTGGACCGGTTCGACAGCGTGATCTTTACGGCACCGATCATTTATTATCTGAGTATCTTTTTTATTTAATAAGTAGTCAGGAGAAGAAACATGAAAAAAATTGCCATATTAGGATCCACCGGTTCGATCGGCACCCAGACGCTTGACGTGGTGCGAGAAAACGGGGACATTGAGGTCGTCTCTCTGGCGGCAGGATCCAATACAGAGCTTCTGGAAAAGCAGGTTCGTGAGTTTCATCCGAAAGTTGTCTGTGTCTATCAAAAAGAACGTGCGGCGGACTTAAAAGAGCGCCTTAAGGATAAAACTGTAAAAATTGTCACAGGAATGGATGGCCTGATTGAGGCGGCCTGTATTCCTGAAGCGGAGATTGTTGTGACGGCGGTTGTAGGGATGATTGGTATCCGGCCGACGATTGCCGCCATTGAAGCTGGAAAAGATATTGCGCTTGCAAATAAGGAAACACTTGTTACCGCAGGGCATCTGATTATTCCGCTTGCAAAGGAAAAAGGAATCCGGATTCTCCCGGTAGACAGCGAGCACAGCGCGATCTTTCAGTCTTTACAGGGAAATGCCGGAAATAAAATACAGAAGATTCTTTTGACGGCGTCCGGCGGACCGTTCCGCGGGAAAAAGCAGGAAGATCTGCTGAATGTCAAAGTGGAAGATGCGCTGAAGCATCCGAACTGGTCCATGGGAAGAAAGATCACGATTGACTCTTCCACCATGATCAATAAAGGACTGGAAGTAATCGAAGCCAAATGGCTGTTTGATGTATCCGTAGATGAGATTCAGGTTGTGGTCCAGCCGCAGTCGGTGATCCATTCCATGGTGGAGTACGAGGATGGCTCTGTGATTGCACAGCTTGGAACACCGGACATGAAGCTTCCGATCCAGTACGCGCTATATTATCCGGAACGAAGATATCTTCCGGGCGACCGCCTGGATTTCTGGAGCCTTTCCCATCTGGACTTTGAAAAGCCGGATCTGGATACTTTTTACGGGCTGGCACTTGCCTATGAGGCAGGAAGAGAGGGAGGCAGCATGCCGACCGTGCTGAATGCAGCCAACGAGCTGGCTGTCAGCATGTTCTTAGACAGACAGATCACATATCTGGAAATCGTGGAGATTATAGAGGACTGTATGAAGGCTCATAAGAAGATTGAGAATCCTTCCTTAGAACAGATTCTTATGACTGAACAGGAAACATATGAAAGAATTCGCAGCAGGAGGTAGCAGACAGTTTGGGAATTATTCTTGCAATTATCATTTTTGGATTTATCATTTTTATCCATGAGTTTGGACATTTTCTTCTGGCCAAACTAAACGGGATTGAGGTGCAGGAGTTTTCTATCGGAATGGGGCCGAAAATCGTAGGATTTCAGAGAAAAGAAACGCAGTATTCCATCCGGATTCTGCCGCTTGGCGGATTCTGTGCCATGGGCGAGGACGAAACTGAGGACGGGGAGAGCGTCGGGAATTTCAACCAGAAATCCCCGTGGAGACGGATCAGTGTTATCGTAGCAGGGGCAGGATTCAATTTTATTCTGGCTCTGATCGGAGCCATCATTATTACAGCGTGGATCGGCGTGGACAAACCGATTGTAGCTTCGGTGGAAGAGAATTATCCGGCGGCTGAGGCAGGACTGCAGGCCGGGGATGTTATCAAAGAAATCAACGGACGCAGTATCCATCTGTTTCGGGATGCAACGACTTATAATCAGTTTCACCAAAATGAGGAGATTGATCTGACTTATGAACGCGACGGCGTGGAGACGACAGTTCACCTAAAGCCGCAGTGGGATGAAGAAAGCGGAATGTACCGGTATGGGTATTCTGGTGGCGGATATGTAAAGACCGGCTTTTTTGAAACGATAAAATACAGTTTCTACGTGGTTGAATACTGGATCACATCCACAATCGAAAGCCTGAAGATGCTCGTTACCGGACAGATCGGAATGGACAGCATGTCCGGTCCGGTAGGAATTGTCGATGTGGTGCAGGATACCTACAATCAGAGCAGAAGCGGCGGAGCATCGCTTGTATTTCTTAACATGCTGAATCTTATGATTCTGCTTTCTGCCAACCTGGGTGTCATGAACCTGCTTCCGATTCCGGCACTGGACGGAGGACGCCTTGTATTCCTGATCATTGAAGTGATCCGCGGCAAGCGGGTGCCGCCTGAGAAAGAAGGCTATGTTCACATGGTCGGAATGGTCTGCCTGCTTTTGTTGATGGTTTTTGTAATGTTCAATGATATACAGAGAATTTTTCTCTGAATTACAGAAGGTGCCGCACGGATGTGCGGTGCCTTTTCCTGTTTAACAGGAAACCTCGTTCCCTGTTAAATAAAAACGCTCCGCGGGATGCGCACTCGCACGAAGCAGAAATTTGTCGCTGCAGAGACCGCGCTCGGCGCGAGAGTTCCGCGGGCGGAACTCTTTGTTCTCTTCAAGGCATGTTTTCGGAAGTGCTTTCATATCTTGAAGAGAAGAAATGCTTTGAGGTGGGCATGAACGAAAATTACGGAATGCAGGAAAACAATATTGATAAAGGGAAGCTGAAAATACAGATCACATCGGAGGCTACATCCTTCCCGGTGGAGGACGCAAGTATCCGGATCACCTATACCGGGGTGCCGGATCAGACGATTGAGACTGTCTCCACAGATTCTTCCGGACAAACGGAGACGCTGGAGTTGCCGGCCCCTCCGGTAGAGTACAGTCTGGATGAGCGTCAGGAGGAACAGCCTTACTCGGAATATACACTGGAAGTAACAGCGCCAGGATTTGAACCGATTCAGATCGCGGGAACAGAGATTCTCTCGGGGGTAACTGCGCTTCAGAATATCCGGATGCTTCCTCTGGAACGTGAGGAAGGTCAGGAGGTCTATGTGATTCCGGCACATACGCTGTTTGGAAATTATCCGCCCAAAATTCCGGAAGCCGAAATCAAGCCGATGGACGAATCAGGAGAGATTGTTTTGAGCCGCGTTGTAGTGCCGGAATACATTGTTGTACATGATGGGTCACCGCGGGATTCTACGGCATTGAATTACTATGACAGATACAAGGATTATATTAAAAATGTGGCGTCCAGCGAAATATATGCGACATGGCCGGAGGAAGCGATCAAGGCGAATGTCCTTGCAATTATGTCCTTTACATTGAACAGGGTTTACACAGAATGGTACAGAAATCAGGGCTTTGAATTTACGATTTCCTCCTCCACTGCCTTTGACCATAAGTGGATTCCGCAACGGAATATTTACGACACGATTTCCGTAGTTGTGGATGATCTGTTTGCGTCCTATCTTTCCAGACCGAACGTACGCCAGCCGATCCTGACTCAGTATTGCGACGGAAAACAGGTGACCTGTCCGGGATGGATGACCCAGTGGGGTTCCAAAGATCTGGCGGATCAGGGATACAGTGCAATCCAGATCCTGCGTTATTTTTACGGAAGTGACATGTATATCAATACCGCCCAGGAGATTTCCGGGATTCCGTCATCGTGGCCGGGTTACACATTGGAAAATGGGTCTTCCGGCAGCAAAGTTCTGCAGATGCAGGAACAGCTGAATGTGATTGCGGGAGCCTATCCGGCGATTCCGAAAGTGGATGCGGACGGAATTTACGGTCCAAGGACGGAAGCGTCAGTCCGTAAGTTTCAGGAAGTGTTCGGGCTTCCGCAGACGGGGAAAGTAGATTACCGGACCTGGTATAAAATTTCGGAGGTCTATGTGGGCGTTTCCAGGATTGCGGAACTTGTATAAAAGAATAAATAGGGTTGCGTATCGGGCAGGAATTTCTCTATAATAGACAGTAAAGGATGATTACGGAGAAAAGCATGAGAAAAAGAGAAAACAGATTCTTAAAAGGATGCGTTGTTCTGTGCGTCATATTGATTCTGGCAGTTGCGGCAGGACTTGCCGGTTTGTTCCGCGGGTCTGTGTCAACGGTTAAAGAGAGGACTGCTTCTTCAGCAGAACAGCCGGTATTTCAGAAAGTCGAAATTCCGGCCGAAGAAGTAGCGGAGAAATTTTATTACAGTACGTTAAGTGAAGAAGAACAGCAGGTGTATCAGGCCGTTCTTCAGGGTGTCCGGAATAATTCGGAAACGATCAACGTGGAGATGACAGATGCAAAGCGGGTCAACCAGATTTATGAATTTGTTCTGAATGATTTCCCGGATATTTTTTGGTGCAGCGGTGCGGCGGAGACGACAGCTTATCAGATTCCGGGAGGAGGATATTCTGAGTTTTGCCCGGAGTATACCTACGAGGGGGAACAGAAGGAACAGATGCAGGCACAGATTGAAGCGGAGGCAGAGGCCATTCTTGGTGCGGCGGATGTATCACAGATCGATCCGGAATATGACAGAATCCGGTATGTCTATGAATATGTTATCCGTTCGGTTGACTATGTGGAAAATGCAAGTGACAGTCAGAATCTCTACAGCGCGCTTGTCAATAAGGAGTCTGTCTGCGCCGGTTATGCGCGGGAGACCCAGTATCTTCTGGAACGGCTTGGAGTATTCTGCACATATGTCACAGGGACAACCAGAGGACAGCCGCACGCATGGAATCTGGTCCGGTGTGACGGGAACTATTATTACGTGGACACCACCTGGGGCGATCCGGTCTTCCTTCAAACCGACGGCGGGTCGATTCCGGAAGAACAGCAGATTCAGTACGATTATCTTTGCTGCAGTGAACAGGAACTATTCCGGACGCACGAACTGGATGCAGATGTTACATTTCCGTCCTGTACTGCTGTGAACGATAATTACTATGTAAGAGAGGGATGCTATTACCAGCGTTTTGACCAGGACCGGATGCAAAAACAGCTGAATGAGGAGATTTCTTCCAAAGAGCCGGTTTCTGTCTTCAAGTTTTCAGGGCAGTCAGCTTACGAAGAGTCCAGAGACAGGCTTATGAACGGGCTGATACGGGATGCGGCATCGATTCTGGCACAGCAGAACGGCCTTTCAAGTGCCCGGTATTCCTATCAGGACGATCCGGTTCTGTGTAAGATCACCGTTTACTGGCAGTATGAATAAAAAGGAAGAAAATTCCGGAAAAGCGTTGAAAAACAAAAAGAGATATGGTAAAATCTTTACAATTTGAGAAGGAGGGCGCTCGAGTATCGAAAAAGACACTCATGCGCCTTTCTTTTTGCGCAAACAAACATATAGAAACTACGAAGGGATAAGGTGAAGCTATGAAAGCATTTCTGATTTTGGAAGACGGAACCGTCTTTGAAGGAACAAGCATCGGCTCGAAGAGAGAAATGATCAGTGAAATTGTCTTTAACACCTCTATGACAGGTTATCTTGAGGTCCTTACGGATCCTTCTTATGCCGGACAGGCAGTTGTCATGACTTACCCGTTAATTGGAAATTATGGAATTACTCCTGACATGGAGTCGAAAAAAGCGTGGCCGGACGGCTATATTGTGAGAGAACTCTCCAGAATGCCGAGCAATTTCCGGTGCGAAGGAACGATACAGGAATTTCTGGAAAAGCAGGATATTCCGGGCATCGCAGGCATTGATACCCGTGCTCTTACGAAGATCCTGAGAGAAAAAGGAACCATGAACGGTATGATTACAACCAATGCTGCCTATAATCTGGAAGAGGTACTTCCGAAGATTGCGGCATATGAGGTTGGAGACGTTGTTTCCAAAGTAACATGTAAAGAGTCTTATGTGCTTCCGGGAGACGGCTACAAGGTTGCGCTGATGGACTACGGCGCAAAGAACAACATTGCCAGGTCCCTGAATCAGAGGGGCTGTGAGGTTACCGTGTATCCGGCTCATACAAAGGCGGAGGAAGTACTGGCGGCAAACCCGGACGGGATCATGCTTTCCAACGGTCCTGGAGACCCGAAGACATGTACCGGTATTATCGAAGAAGTCAGAAAGTTTTATGAAAGTGATGTGCCGATTTTCGCGATCTGCCTTGGGCATCAGTTGATGGCACTTGCAAATGGGGGAGATACCCACAAGCTGAAATATGGACACCGCGGCGGAAACCATCCGGTGAAAGACCTGAGCACAAACCGTGTTTACATTTCCTCACAGAATCATGGTTATGTCGTTGATGACGCAACCTTGAGTCAGGAAATCGCAAAGCCGGCGTTTGTCAATGTCAATGACGGAACCAATGAAGGAATGGAATACACCGGAAAGAAGATCTTTACCGTACAGTTCCATCCGGAAGCATGTCCTGGACCGCAGGACTCCGGATATCTTTTTGACCGGTTTATGGAAATGATGGGAGGGGACAGATAATGCCAAGAAATCAGGATATTAAAAAAGTATTAGTAATCGGATCCGGGCCGATTGTCATCGGCCAGGCAGCTGAATTTGACTATGCAGGAACACAGGCCTGCCGTTCCCTGAAAGAGGAGGGAATCGAAGTTGTACTTCTTAACTCAAACCCGGCCACCATCATGACAGATAAGGATATTGCAGACAGGGTTTACATCGAGCCTCTGACGGTAGAAGTAGTAGAAGAACTGATCCGCAAAGAAAAGCCGGACAGTATTCTTCCGACACTGGGAGGCCAGGCCGGACTGAATCTTGCCATGGAGCTGGATGAGGCAGGATTTTTAAAAGAAAACAATGTGCGTCTGATCGGAACGACATCCGAAACAATCAAAAAGGCGGAGGACCGTCTGGAATTCAAGGCCACAATGGAAAAGATCGGAGAGCCGGTGGCGGCATCCCTTGTCGTGGAAAACGTACCGGACGGCGTGGCATTTGCAGAGGAGATCGGTTATCCGGTCGTTCTGCGTCCGGCTTATACTCTTGGCGGAAGCGGCGGTGGTATTGCCCATGACCGGGAGGAAATGGTGGAGATCCTGGAAAACGGACTTCGTCTTTCCCGTGTGGGTCAGGTACTTGTAGAGCGCTGCATCGCAGGATGGAAAGAGATTGAATATGAAGTGATGCGGGATGGAAATGGAAATTGCATTACCGTATGTAATATGGAAAACATCGACCCGGTCGGTGTTCATACCGGAGACAGTATTGTTGTGGCACCGTCTCAGACGCTGGGGGATAAAGAGTATCAGATGCTGAGAACTTCTGCTTTGAATATTATCAGCGAGCTGAACATTACCGGAGGGTGTAATGTGCAGTATGCTCTTCACCCGGATACGTTTGAATACTGTGTTATTGAGGTCAATCCGCGTGTGAGCCGCTCTTCTGCACTTGCATCCAAGGCGACAGGATACCCGATTGCAAAAGTGGCGGCAAAGATCGCACTTGGCTATACTCTGGACGAAATCAAAAACGCCATTACCGGAAAGACTTATGCAAGTTTTGAGCCGATGCTGGATTACTGTGTTGTCAAGATCCCGCGTCTGCCGTTTGATAAATTTATCAGTGCCCAGAGAACACTGACTACACAGATGAAAGCGACCGGGGAAGTCATGAGTATCTGTGACAATTTCGAAGGCGCGCTGATGAAAGCAATCCGTTCTCTGGAACAGCATGTAGACAGCCTGATGTCCTATGATTTCTCGGATCTGTCTGATGAGGAACTGATGGAAAAGCTTCATATTGTAGATGACAGACGGATCTGGATGATTGCAGAGGCCCTGAGAAGAGGCGTTTCCTACGATGTCCTTTACAGCATTACAAAAATTGACAAATGGTTTATTGATAAATTCGCCATCATTGTAGGGATGGAGAAAGCCCTGAAAGACGGACCGCTGACACCGGAACTCTTAAAAGAAGCAAAACGGATCGAATTTCCGGATCATGTCATTGCATCTCTGACCGGTAAGACCGAGGGAGAGATCCATCAGATGCGCGTGGACAACGGAATCCGTGCGGCATACAAGATGGTAGATACCTGTGCGGCAGAGTTCGCTGCAAGCACACCGTACTATTATTCTGTATTCGGCAGTGAAAATGAAGTAGAAAAAACAAGTGGAAAGAAGAAAGTTCTTGTCCTTGGCTCCGGCCCGATCCGCATCGGTCAGGGAATCGAATTCGATTTCTGCTCCGTACATTGTACCTGGGCATTCAAAAAAGAAGGCTATGAGACAATCATCGTCAATAATAACCCGGAGACAGTCAGCACTGACTTTGACATCGCAGACAAGCTTTATTTCGAGCCGTTGACACCGGAAGATGTGGAAAGCATCGTAGATATTGAGAAACCGGACGGCGCTGTTGTGCAGTTCGGAGGACAGACAGCCATCAAGCTGACCGAGGCACTGATGAAGATGGGAGTTCCGATCTTCGGTACTTCGGCAGAAAATGTAGATGCAGCGGAAGACAGAGAACTCTTTGACGAAATCCTTGCAAAATGTAAGATTCCGCGCCCGACAGGTGGAACGGTCTTTACAGCAGAGGAAGCGAAAAAGGTTGCAAACGAACTGGGTTATCCGGTTCTTGTAAGACCGTCCTACGTTCTTGGCGGCCAGGGCATGCAGATTGCCATCAACGACCATGATATCGACGAGTTTATCGGAATCATCAACCGGATCGCACAGGAGCATCCGATTCTGGTAGACAAGTACCTGATGGGAAAAGAGATCGAGGTTGACGCGGTGTGCGACGGAGAAGATATCCTGATTCCGGGTATTATGGAGCATATCGAAAGAGCCGGTATTCACTCCGGAGACAGTATCTCCGTTTACCCGGCCCAGAGCATTTCAGCAGTAACAAAGCGGAAGATCGAAGAGTACACAAGAAGACTTGCCAGAGCTTTGAATGTCATCGGTATGATTAACATTCAGTTCATTGTTTGCGGGGAAGAAGTGTACGTCATCGAGGTGAATCCAAGATCCAGCCGTACCGTTCCGTATATCAGCAAGGTGACAGGCATCCCGATCGTTCCGCTTGCAACAAAAGTTATTATCGGACATAAGATCCGTGAGATGGGATATACTCCGGGACTGCAGAAAGAGGCGGAATACATCGCAATCAAGATGCCGGTATTCTCTTTTGAGAAAATCCGCGGGGCAGACATCAGCCTTGGACCGGAAATGAAGTCCACCGGAGAATGTCTTGGAATTGCGAAGACCTTTAACGAGGCATTATACAAAGCCTTCCTTGGAGCAGGTATCAAACTTCCGAAATATAAGAATATGATTATGACCGTGCGGGATGAGGACAAGCCGGAAGCGGTAGAGATCGGACGCAGATTCGAGGCTCTCGGATACCGGATCTTTGCAACAGCCGGAACAGCGGAAGCCCTCAAAGAAGCAGGGGTAAAAGCAATTTCTGTCAACAAGATCGAGCAGGCATCACCGAACCTTCTGGATCTGATCCTGGGACATGAGATTGACCTTGTCATCGATACTCCTCCGCAGGGAGCAGATCATGCAAGAGATGGATTTACGATCCGCAGAAATGCCATCGAAACAGGTGTGACTGTACTGACTGCGATGGATACGGCAGGAGCACTGGTGACAAGCCTTGAAAATACCAATATCAAAGAACTGACTTTGATTGATATCGCAAAAGTTCAGTAGTATAATTGAAGACAGAACATAAAAGAGAAGCGCTATGGTCCATCCGGATCATAGCGCTTGGTAATTTGACAGCAGGAGGGAAGCGTTATGTACAAAATTCTGATTATCGAAGATGATATGACCATTGCAGAAACCCTGGCATCCCATCTGACCCGGTGGGGATATGAGGTGAAATATGTGGAGGATTTCAAGAATATTCTGGAAGAGACGGCGGCCTGTTCGCCGCACCTTATTCTTCTGGACATCATGCTGCCGTTTTTCAACGGGTTCCACTGGTGCCAGAGAATCCGGGAATTTTCCAAAGTGCCGATCATCTTCCTGTCATCGGCGTCTGACAATATGAATATCGTCATGGCCATGAATATGGGCGGAGATGATTTTGTAGAAAAGCCGTTCGACCTGAATGTTCTGACGGCAAAAGTTCAGGCACTGCTGCGGAGGAGTTATTCTTTTCAGGGAAATATCAATGTGATTGAGCATAAAGGCCTGATTCTGAACATGAGTGACGCTTCGGTTCTGTATGAAGGTGCGCGGATTGATCTTACGAAAAATGAATATAAAATTTTACAGTGCCTGATGGAACGTGCGGGGAAAATTGTCTCCCGGGAGGACATTATCACGAAACTCTGGGAGGACGACAGCTTTATCGATGACAATACGCTGACAGTCAATATGACAAGGCTGAGGAAAAAGCTGGATAAGGCCGGCCTGCCGGATATCATTCTGACCAAAAAAGGAATCGGTTACATGATAAAGGAGTGAGAGAACCATGGTGAAAGGATATTTGAAAGACAGGATGCTGGCCTGGGCGGTTTTTCTGTTTTTTTACGCGGCATTGTTTCTGATCGGATATTTATATGATATTCCGATGGAAAAGGTCTTTTATATAGCAGAGTTTACTCTGGCCGGAGCATTTCTCTGTTTTCTGGTGGATGTGACGAAATATGCAGGCCGGTGGAAAGAACTGAAGCGCCGGATCGAGACGATGGATACCTGTTCCGGAACATTTTATACATCACCTGGAGCGATGGATGCTCTTTACCGGCAGCTGATTGAGAAGATGGCACATGAAAAGGAAGAGGTTCTGTACGAGGATGGACTCAAATATAATGATATGATGGATTACTACGGCATGTGGGCGCATCAGATTAAGACTCCGATCGCCGCCATGCGGATTCTTCTGCAGTCCGGCCGGGAGAGTGAAGAAGAAAAGATTGACCGGAAACTCTATGATTCTCTGCAGATGGAGCTGTTTAAGACGGAACAGTATGTGGAGATGGTGTTGTCCTACCTGAGAATCGGTGACATATCCAAAGATATGGTATTGACAAACTGCGATCTTGGGAAAGTGGTGCGTCAGGCCGTCAAGAAGTACTCCAGACTGTTTATCCTGCAAAAGCTCTCGCTGGAACTGGGTGAAATCAAGGAGACGGTGCTGACAGATGAAAAATGGCTCTCCTTTGTGGTAGAGCAGATCCTTTCCAATGCGCTGAAGTATACGAAAAAAGGAAAGATTTCCATCTATATGAAGGACGGTGACCATCTGGTGATTGAAGATACCGGAATCGGGATTTCCAGCGAGGATCTTCCGAGAATCATGGAGAAGGGCTATACCGGATATAACGGCAGAAAAGACAAAAAGTCCACCGGAATCGGCCTTTATCTCTGCAAGAAAGTGATGGACAAATTAAACCACGGGATTCAGATTTCCTCCCAACCGGATAAAGGAACGAAAGTAACACTGGATTTAGGGCGCCGGGAACTGGATGTGGAATAAGCGGGATTCTCTACCTTTCAAAATCGTAAGGTTTGCGGATGGATTGTAAGCCGAATCGATGGAAAAGACCATCGGGGGTTGACTATAATAAAGGCATAGAAAAGAACAGAATTTCAGAAAGGTGGAGAAGCAGATGACGATTCTTGAAGTGCAGAATCTGAAGAAAACATATACAACACGTTTTGGAGGGAATCAGGTAGAAGCCCTGAAAAATGTGACCTTTTCCGTGGAAGAAGGAGAGTACGTCGCAATCATGGGAGAGTCCGGTTCCGGAAAGACGACACTTTTGAATATTCTTGCAGCGCTGGATAAGCCGACAGGCGGGCGCATCAAGCTGAAAGGGAGAGATCTTTCTACAGTGCCGGAGAGGGAGATCGCAACATTCCGGAGACAGAATCTGGGATTTGTATTCCAGGATTTTAATCTTCTGGATACTCTTTCCATCCGTGATAATATCTTCCTTCCGCTTGTGCTTGCAGGAAGGAAGTATCCGGAGATGGAAAAGCGGCTGGAGCCGATCGCAAAGAGTCTTGGAATTTATGAGCTTCTTTCCAAGTTTCCCTATGAAGTATCCGGAGGACAGAAGCAGCGGACGGCGGTGGCCAGAGCATTGATTACCAAACCACAGTTGATTCTTGCAGATGAGCCGACCGGTGCGCTGGATTCCAGGGCTGCGGACGATCTGCTGAACCAGTTTTCAAGGATTAATCAGACGGGACAGACCATTCTTATGGTAACCCACTCTGTGAAAGCGGCAAGCCATGCCGGCAGAGTCCTTTTCATCAAAGATGGCGAAGTCTTCCATCAGATTTACCGGGGTAATATGAAAAATGAAGAGCTGTACCAGAAGATTTCAGACACCTTGACGGTACTGACCACAGGAGGTGAGCGGCATGTTTAAATCGATTTACATCCGGCTTGCATTCACCAACATGAAGAAAAACAAACGGTCGTATCTTCCGTTTCTGGTAACCAGCATCATCACGATCATGCTGTTTTTCGATATGTCGATCATCATGGACAATTCCGGAATTAAAGAAATGCCGGGGGCAGGCAGCATGAGAAGCATTCTCGGATTTGGTACAGTCATTGTTGCAATCTTCGCGTGTGTATTTCTTTTCTACACAAACAGCTTCCTGATCAAGCAGAGGAGAAAAGAGATCGGCCTTTATAATGTTCTCGGAATGGGAAAGAAAGAGATTGCCATTATGATGTTCTGGGAATCCTTGATGGTCGGAGGCGCCAGTATCCTGGCGGGAATTCTTGGCGGAATTATCCTTGGAAGACTGATGTTTCTTCTGCTCTATAAGATTATCGGATATCAAACATCCCTTCAGTATGAAGTGACGGGCAGCAGTATCAGCACGACCCTGATTCTTTTTGCGGTAATTTTTTTTGTAGCATTTGTATCCAATCTGATTCAGGTGCGTAAAGCAAATCCGATTGAACTTCTCAGAGGCGGAAATGTAGGTGAAAAAGAGCCAAAAACCAAGATTTTGCTTACCGTTTTCGGAGTCGTGACAATCGCGGCAGGTTATATACTGGCCAATATCGTAGAAAATCCGATTGAAGCGATCAGTGTCTTCTTTGTAGCGGTGCTCCTTGTCGTTATCGGAACATACGCGCTGTTTGTTGCAGGAAGTATCGCATTTTTAAAACTTCTGAGAAAAAATAAATCTTTTTATTATAAGGCGAAACATTTTCATTCTGTCTCCGGCATGATTTACCGGATGAAGCAGAATGCAGTAGGACTTGCCAATATCTGTATTTTGAGTACAATGGTACTGGTTACGCTTTCAACGACAGTCGGCCTGAATCTGGGAATGGAAAACATAATGGAAAACCGGTTTCCGAAGGAGCTGATTCTGACCATTGAGCAAAGTAATGAAGAAACGATCCGGACTGTGGATACGGTAGTGGCGGAAGAACTGAACCGGCAGGGGATCCGGCAGGAAAACGGATACCGGTGTCAGTCTGTTTCCATGGTGACGGATAAAGAAAAAGATGGATTTTCCTTCTATGCGTTCGGCAGTCTCTTTTACCCTAACCGGGTGCTGGTACAGCTTGCTCCGGTATCATACTATAATGAGATGATGGGAGAAAATCTGGAGCTTTCGGATCAGGAAGCAGTCATATACACTTCTTCCAAAACGCCTTATGGAAAGGATCATTTCCGGATTGAAGACACGGATTTTACCATTGTAGAAGAGCCGGATGCAATTCCGATGGAAAAGAAGCAGAACTTCCCTGTAATGGAGTCTTATATCCTGTTCGTCAAAGATCAGACGGTCATTAACAATCTGATCTCATCCCTGCCGGAATCCGGAGAAGTATCGATGGAATATTCCTATGGGTTTGATCTGACCGGAAGCGAAGAGAAAAAAGAGGCAGCAGCAGAGGCCATTACCAACAGGATTCAGAATGATTACGGAATCGGAGGATACCTGGAACTCCGGGGCGTCTATGAAGAAGATTTCCATATGTTTTACGGAAGCTTCTTCTTCCTTGGAATTTTCCTCGGCGGTCTGTTCCTGATGGCAACCGTACTGATTATCTACTATAAGCAGATTTCCGAAGGATTTGAGGACCGGAACCGGTATCAGATCATGCAGAAAGTCGGCATGAGCCGGCGGGAGGTTAAAAAAACCGTCAACAGTCAGATCAGGATGGTATTTTTCCTGCCGCTTGGACTTTCGGTTCTCCATCTGGCAGCGGCATTCCAGCTGATTCGAAGACTTCTTTCGTCATTTAATCTGACGAACACAAACCTGATTGTTGCATGTACAATTGGAACGGTTCTTATCTTTGCGTTGATTTATGCGTTTGTCTTTAAACTGACGGCAAGAGAATATTATAAAATTGTTACCAGATAACCGGGAAAGGGCACTGTGTTTGAAAATGCAGTGCCTTTGTGTTATGATAAAACCAGTTTGGAAAAGAAGCAAAAGGAGGGCAAGATGATGATTACACATAAGGAAGAACGGGAAATTCAAAAGGCAGAGCACGCTTCCGGCGGTGCGGGATACATTCTCAAAGAAGCACTGATCAAAGGAGAGCAGCTTGGAGATGGCTGCGGCATGTTCAGCGAGGTGACAATCAAGCCCGGATGCGAGCTTGGATACCATGAGCATCATGGCGAAACAGAAACGTATTACCTTTTAAAAGGAAAGGGAATCTACAATGAAAACGGCACAAAACGCGAAATCTGTGCGGGTGATGTGACGTTCTGCCCGGACGGAGAGGGCCACGGACTTGTAAATGACGGAGACGAGGATATCATATTTATCGCTCTCATCCTGAAAAAGAAATAAAAAAATCTACAGGATTTCCGCATGCGGCGGGCTGCTTTTGCAGCAGCGTTTTCCGCTGCAGTGCGTTTTTTTCTGTAGAATCATCTTTCGGGAGAAGAATTCCCGGACTTATCGCGATTTTGCGAAAAATTCCTGGACTGCCTGGAGCAGTGCGGTATTCTGTTCCGGAAGCATCAGGCAGAACCGGAAAAACTGAGTTCCGAGTCCCTCGAAAGAGGAACAGTCCCGGATCATCAGCTTCTGGCGGATCAGGCAGTCAAAAAGACCGGATGCCGTGAGGGAAGGATCCAGAATCTCGACAAGCAGGAAGTTGCTGTCGCTCGGATAGACACGAAGAGCAGGAATTCCAGAAAGTCCTTGTATCATGCGGGTACGCTCGCCTGATATGAGGGCTTTTGTTTTAACGATAAACTCTTCCTCGCAGAACAGATGCTCTCCGGCAAAGGCTGCAACACTGTTGACACTCCACGGATTCTGGTGCGTCTTTACATGATCAAGAAAAACACGGTTTCCGGATGCACCGTACCCGAGACGGAGTCCGGGAGCAGCGAAAAATTTGGAAATTCCCCGGATTACCATCAGATTCGGAAATCTGGAGACAAGAGACATTGCAGAGACTTCTCTGTCAGCAAATTCCGCATAGGTCTCATCGATCATCACGAAGATATCTGATTTCAGGCAGCCTTCCAGAAGATCCGCAATTTCATCGGTTGAAAGCGCGCGGGCAGTCGGATTATTTGGATTGCAGAGAATCAGAAAGTCTGCATTGTGAGCCGTCAGAAAGTCAAGCAGATCATCCGTGTCAGGCTGAAAGAGGTGTTCCTTTTTCGGAAACCATGTTGTAAAAGAGATTCCGGCAAGATTCAGTTCCCTTTCGTACTCCGAGTAGGAAGGACCGACCTGAACGGCACGTTTTCTCCCGGAGGACTGAATCAGCAGAGAAATCAGCTCGGTAGAACCATTGCCGACAAGAACATGGTCCGGGGAAATATGACAGTAGTTACCGATTGCCTGTTTCAGACCTGTATACTCCCGGTCCGGATAATGAGTCATCAGGCGGGAAAAATTCTGACAGACAAGTCCGGCTGTTTTCGCGGGAAAACCGAGAGGATTAACATTTGCGGAAAAACAGATAATTTCCTCCTGCGGCAGATGGTAATATTGCGCGACCTGCTCGAGATCGCTTCCATGAAAAGCGGTTGACTGGCTCATAGTGTATGTCCTCCTAATATTTATGGTTACAAGTTAAGCTCGTACTCCGGAGCAGGCAGATACATCTTATATGCAAGCATGCCGCTGTATCTGTCTGCTCCGAAATACTGTGTGAACAGTAACAACTTTTTTGACAAGTTTTGATAAATTTTGCACAGGCATTGCCATATGACAGGGAATAATGTTATAATTTCAATTATAGTATATCTGATAAAAAATGCAATGCAAGAGGTGGAAGGCTTGAAAAATAAGATTAAACGCTTTTCAAATGGAGATTTTAGTAAGGAGCAGCCGGATGTAAGGTTTTCAGAGACCAACCTGGTGCTTTTGATTGGAGAAGGGGAAACATTTCAGGGGAGTTTTACGATTGAAAACAGAAAAGAAGCACCGGTAAGAGGACTTGTCTATTCCTCCTCTTTCCGGATACATCTGAAAGAGAGTGGATTTGAGGGGAATCCGGTTGTGATTTCATTCACCTACGATGCAGAAGGGCTGGAGCCCGGATACGTGGAAAACGGAACATTTACCGTGGTTTGTAACGGAGGTGAATATGAGCTTTCCTTTACAGCAGTGATTGAGCGCCCTTATCTTATGACATCCCATGGAAAGGTGCAGAACATGAAGGATTTTAAACTCCTGGCGATGAAGGATTTCCTGGAAGCGCGCAGGCTGTTCCGTTCCATGAGTTTTTATGAGATCCTGCGGTATGAAAATCCAAGGGTGGTGGCGCTCTATAATAATATGCGGAAATGGTCTCTTGGAGAGCAGGCAGTGGAGGAGTTCCTTGTGGGAATCAAGCAGAAGGAATGCCTCTTCCTTTCTCTGTCCGAGTACGAAAAGAAGTTTGAAAGCCCGAATGAGGCGGTGCGGGAGAATATAATCATTACCAAAAATACATGGGGTTATATGCCGATCCGTGCCTCTGTGGAGGGTAATTTTATCCAGATCACGCAGAAGGAGTTTACAACCGATGATTTTGTCGGAAATACGCTGGGATTCCATTATGTGATTACTCCGCAGGTTCTTCATGCCGGAAGAAATTTCGGCCGGATTATTTTTACAACTCCGTACGAACAGATTGCGTACGAGATCGAGGTGACACGGGAAGGAGTGCATACTCCGAAGCATGAGCAGACCTTTTATATGACACAGATTATAAAAGGATATTTTTCCTGTATTACCGGAACGAGCGATCTGTTAAGCTGGGCAGAGGATACGGTGCAGCTGGCCGGGCAAATGGAAAATCTTGGACGGGATGCGGCATTTTGTTCTCTTGTAAAAGCACATGCATACCTGGAAAGCGGTCAGACCGAGGAGGCCGCCAGGATTATCGAAGAGTATAATTACGGACGGTTCGACATGATGAAGCGTCCGGAAAATACAACATATTATCTGTATCTGACGGCGCTTCTGAAAAAGAATGCAAACCATACAGAACATGTGACCGATGAGATAAAGAAGGCATATAATAAGCACCCGAAAATGTGGAGCGCTCTTTGCATGCTTGTTGATATTGATCCGGAATACAGAAATATTACAAGAAGGCTTGCCGCGCTGGAGAAGCATTTCTATGCAGAAAAAGCAGGTCATACACTTCTGTACCTGCAGGCGTTTAAATGTTACCGGGAAGATCCGGTCTGTCTGAAGAAACTTGGAAATTTTGAAATTCGGGTTCTGAGTTTTGGATCCAGATACGGCCTGTTTACACGGGAGCTTGCCCTCTATACAGCGAATCTGGCAGGGCAGCAGAAGAAATTTGACAGACAGCTTTTCAGACTTCTGGAACGTCTGTATACAGATTATCCGGACCCGATGGTGCTGACTTCCATCTGTACGCTTCTGATTAAAGGAAATCAGATCCGGTCCGAGTATTTCAAATGGTATGAGCTTGCGGTAGAACAGGAGATGAAAATCGTACAGCTCTATGAATATTATATGATGACCATCGAGGAGGAGCGAGTTAAAGATCCACTTCCAAAAGCGGTATGCCTTTACTTTATGCACGGGAATACGCTTACTTATGAAAAGACAGCGTTTCTTTATGCCAATATCATACAGTTTCAGGATGAGACAGGAGAGATTTACGCCTACTACCGTGACAAGATGGAGGCGTTTGCGTGGGAACAGCTTCTGAAGCGCCATATCAATGAGCCGCTTCGGATTATCTATAAGAAATTCTGCACGGAAGAAAATATGACGGAAGACAGGCTGGAAGCGCTTAACGATATCTGTCATGCTTACGAAGTCAGGACAAAGCTCCCGTTTATGAAGTCTGTCATGGTGATTGAGGAAGACGGGGAAATCCACCAGAGAGTCGGCGTTGTTGATGGCAGCGCGATGATTTTCCTCTACGATAAAGATTCCAGAATTATCTGGGAATCCATGGACGGACGGCATTATACCGATTCGATTCCATATGAAACGACCAGACTTTTTTATGAGATGCGTTTTGTCGAACTGTGCAGAAAATTTGAAAAGAAACCGGATCAGGAAGAAGAATCCGTGCCGGTTCCGGAGCTTTCCTTTGAGAATATCGAGAAACATGGAATGGAGCTGTTTGCGGACGAGGAGATTTTTGATCTTTGTACGAAGAAAATTCAGGAAGACGGATATGAAGAGGAGGAGACTCTTCTGGAAGTATGCTTTGTCCTCTTCCAGAGAGGCCATTTCGACAGGACGACACTGACGTATCTTTCCATGTATTACTGTGGGGCTACCAGGAATATGAAACAGGTGTGGCGCGCGGCGAAAAAGGAGGGGGTACCTTCCGGCAAGATTGCAGAGCGTATCATCACACAGATGGTCTTTTCCGAAAATATTTTCGGAGAAGAGGAAATTTTCTGCGATTACTATGACAGTGGAAACGGGTATTTCCGCCTGATCAGAGCGTATCTTGCGTATATCTCCCGGGAGTATCTGATGCGGGAACGTCAGACAGGAGAGTCGGTATGGAAAGTTGTGGAGAAGGAAGCGTCTGTTGGAGAGCAGCTTCCGGATATCTGCCGGATTGCATATTTAAAATACTATTCAGAGCATGATCTGGAAAGCGCGTCGGAGGAACTGCTTAAACGTTTCTTAAGAGAACTTTGTGAAAAACAGGCTGTCTTTCAGTTCTATCTGAAATATCCAAGGCCATGGCTGCAGGAGGTGATGCTGTATGATAAGAGCATTATTGAATACCGGGCCAAAAAAGGAAGCCAGGTTGTAATTGAATACAAGATCAGAAAAGCGAAAGACCAGGAAGATGAACAGCCGTATCAGAAAGAAATTATGCCGGCTGTTTATGAGGATATTCATGTAAGGACATTTATTCTTTACAGCGATGAGATTCTCGAATACTACTTTAAGGAATTGAAGATGGATGGAAGTACGGCAGTGTCCGAAAAACATGTACTCCGCCTTGACGGTGAAATACCGGCTGTCGGAACTTACGGACGGCTTGATGATATGTCGGAGCTTACAAAAGAAGCCCTGAAACAGGCCATGAATGAGTACAGCCGTGAGAAGGAACTGTCACAGGAATTATTTATGTTATACTAGAATAGGAGAGGGATCATGATGGAAAATGGTGGATATATCATCGGATATGATCTGAATGAAAACGGATGTCAGATCAGTTACTTTGATGAAGAAAAGCATGAGCTCAAGACACTGGAAGTGGCAGCTGACAATTACCAGATTCCGCTGATGGTAGGACATTATAAAGAAGCATGGATGTTCGGGCGCGAAGCGCAGAGAGCAGCGATGATGGACAAGGGGTGGGTGGTTTCCGATCTTTACCGGAAAGCGCAGAGAAATGAGCAGATTGAAAAAGAGGGGACTGTCTATGAGGCAAGATGGCTCCTTGGAAAATTTATTGAATTGACACTGCAGACATTCCGCAAGAAAGAAGTGACCTTTGTTTCGTTTACAGTACCCTGGATTGATCAGGAGATCCGTACATTTTTGAGAGAAGCAGGGGCGCAGGCGGGAGTAGATAAAGCGCGGGTCTATGCAATGGATTATCGTGAAAGCTTCTGTTATTATATGCTTTATCAGCCGAAAGAGCTTTGGCAATATGAGTCTGCTCTCTTTTACTGTGACCGGGAAAAGATTGAGGCGTATATGTTGAAGCAGCTGAATACCGACTACCGGAGAGAAAAAGAGAATTTCGTCAGCGTGGAAAAGGTTGCAGAAGCCCAGATGGAAGAGCTGAAAGCGGTTTATCCTGTGCTCAATGTCGACAAGGCCAGAAATGCGGACGAACGGTTCCGGCACTTTATTCAGGGAGTGTTTGATAAAAAGCATGTTTCTTCTGTTTACCTGACGGGAGAAGGATTTGAAAACAACTGGTATCCGAATTCGCAGAAAGTGCTTTGCAATGGACGCAGGGCTTTTATCGGCAATAATCTCTACAGCAAAGGAGCCTGCTACTGCGGACTGAAAAAACGGTCCAATTCTCTTGATGTGCCGACGTATCTGGATGAAACAAAGCTGATGGAGCAGGTTTGCCTGAAGATGAGGATCGATGGGGTGGATATCTGGTATCCGATTGTCGAGTTCGGAACACACTGGTATGAAGATACCCGTGAATGGGAGGTGCTCCTTGAAAACACCGAGGATATTGAAATTCATATCGAATCCCTTGCAACAGGCCAGTGGAACGTAGAGACTGTTTCCTTTGCGGGAATGCCGAAACGGAAGGAATATTCCATGAAACTGATTGTCCGCACGGAATTTGATGACGAGCGTACCTGCCGGCTGAGCTTCAGAGATGCAGGATTTGGAGACTTTTTCCCGGCTACGGACTTCAAGGTAGAAAAAATAATTCATCTGGGAGGTACCAATGGGCAGTTTAATTCTTTGTCATAACAAAAAAGCATCACAACCGTACAAGATTACACGCATTCACAGAAAGATCTATACAATAGAAGAACTGTGCTACTATCTCTGCAATAATCTCTATCTGATTGATTATACGATCATGAATGAAAAAATCTGCGAGTGGCTGTATTCGGAACTGGATATGCGGGAACTGGCAGGAGAACTTCTGGATCTGATCCAGAAAAAGGGGACCATTGAACAGTTCGTGCTCCGCATTCTGGAGCATGCCAGAATTTACTCGGAACCGGAGATGGAACATATCCGGAATGTACTGGACAGACTGAAGGATCAGAAAGAGATTGAACGCAGAAAATATAAGGCGGACAATCTGCTGGAAAGCGGTGAATATGAATCTGCGATTCTTGTCTATCTGTCCATTCTGCAGGATGAGAGAGATGAATCCGCGGGAGAACGGTTTTACGGCAAGGTGTACGGATGTCTTGGAGCAGCTTACGGAAGGGAACTTCTCTATGAGCAGGCAGCGTCCATGTACAGACAGGCATATGAGATCTGTCGGGATGAGACAATGCTGACGGCCTATATCTATGCCTGCTCCAGATATATGCAGGAGGATGAATACCGGAAACTTCTCGAGGAAAATCCGTCTTATTCCCGGACGGCGGACCGGGTAGAGCAGATGATTGAAGAAAAGGAGAGCGGGATGAAAGAAGAAGCGGCGCCGGAGATCCTGGAGAAATGGAAGCATCAGTACCGCCGCTATCTATAGAAACGTATTATATTGCGTTTCTCTTTGTTCTGTAGTATAGTAGGAATGCAAAAAGGCCGACAGGCCGAAACTAAGAAAAGGAGCATGGAAAAGTGAACGACAGATATCAGAGTCCATTATCAGAACGGTATGCAAGTAAAGAAATGCAGTATATTTTTTCTCCGGATATGAAATTCAGAACGTGGAGAAAACTTTGGATCGCTTTGGCGGAAACGGAAAAGGAACTGGGACTTCCTATTACGGACGAGCAGATCGAAGAGCTTAAGGCACATGCGGATGACATCAATTACGATGTTGCAAGAGAAAGGGAAAAGCTTGTGCGTCATGACGTTATGTCCCATGTCTACGCTTATGGTCAGCAGTGTCCGAAGGCAAAGGGAATCATCCATCTCGGAGCGACTTCCTGTTATGTTGGAGATAATACAGATATTATCGTGATGGCAGAGGCATTGAAACTGGTCAGAAAGAAACTGGTCAATGTAATCAATGAGCTTGCCGGCTTCGCGGATCAGTATAAAGCGCAGCCGACTCTTGCGTTTACTCATTTTCAGCCGGCGCAGCCGACGACGGTAGGCAAGAGGGCAACGCTCTGGCTCCAGGAATTTTTGATGGACCTGGAAGATCTGGAGTATGTAAGCGGAACATTAAAGCTTTTAGGTTCCAAGGGAACGACCGGAACACAGGCAAGCTTTCTGGAACTTTTTGACGGAGACCAGGAGACGATCGACAAAATTGATCCGATGATCGCGAAGAAAATGGGCTTCTCGGCCTGCTATCCGGTTTCCGGACAGACTTATTCCAGAAAAGTGGATACAAGAGTGCTGAACATTCTTGCAGGTATTTCTGCCAGTGCACATAAAATGTCAAACGATATCCGGCTTCTTCAGCATCTGAAGGAAGTGGAAGAGCCGTTTGAGAAAAATCAGATCGGCTCCTCGGCTATGGCATATAAGAGAAACCCGATGAGAAGTGAAAGAATCGCATCACTTTCCAGATACGTGATGATCGACGCGCTGAACCCGGCCATTACTTCGGCTACCCAGTGGTTTGAGAGAACACTGGATGATTCGGCAAATAAGCGTCTTTCCATTCCGGAAGGATTCCTTGCCATTGACGGTATTCTGGATCTCTGCCTGAATGTGGTAGACGGACTGGTCGTTTATCCGAAAGTCATCGAGAAGCGTCTGATGTCAGAACTTCCGTTCATGGCAACAGAAAACATCATGATGGATGCGGTAAAGGCAGGCGGGGACCGTCAGGAACTGCACGAGAGAATCCGCGAACTTTCCATGGAAGCAGGAAAGAATGTGAAAGAGAAAGGTCTTGACAATAACCTTCTGGAACTGATTGCGGCAGATCCTGCATTCAACCTGACGCTGGAAGAGCTTCAAAAGACAATGGATCCGGCCCGCTATACAGGACGCGCGAAAGAGCAGGTGGAGGCGTTCCTTGCGAATGTGGTACGTCCGGTACTGGATCAGCATAAAGATGAGCTTGGAATAAAAGCGGAAATAAATGTATAGAACAAAATGACAAAAATTTGGCAATGTGCATAAAAAGTAAAGAAACTATAATTAAGATGCATATTTTAAGGAGGCTGGAACCCCCTGAAACAGTGGGATTCCGCCTTCTTTTTTTGCGTTGAAGCAGAAAGATAAAATAAAAACTGGATAAAATAAACAAAAAATATATAAAATTCATTAAATTATTGTAAACTAAGCTTAAAAATGGTATGATAGATACATCAGGAAAAAATATTCAAAACATCTATAGGGCAAAGGAGGGGTTGTTATGGAAACATTGAACAACATCGTACTAACTATTCAAGACTATCTGTCGAACTATATCCTGATCGTAGCACTTGTAGGAGGAGGTATCTGGTTTTCCATCCGTACCGGTTTCATTCAGGTCCGTGGCTTCACGGAAGGCCTGAGACGTACATTCGGCGGATTGTTTTCCAAAAAAGGAGAAGCGGGAAAAGACGGAATGAGTTCTTTCCAGGCGCTGGCGACAGCGATTGCGGCTCAGGTAGGAACTGGTAATATTGCAGGAGCTGCGACAGCGATTGCGATCGGCGGTCCAGGTGCTGTATTCTGGATGTGGGTGGCAGCATTCCTTGGCATGGCGACGATCTACTGCGAGGCAATTATGGCACAGAAGTACAAGAAAGTCGGCAGCGACGGAATTGTAACAGGTGGACCTGTTTACTACATTCGCGCAGCATTCAAAGGTACATTCGGCAGAGTGCTTGCAGCGATTTTTGCGGTACTTCTGATTTTCGCACTTGGTTTCATGGGTAATGCAGTTCAGTCTAACTCTATCGCATCTTCTTTCCATACGGCATTTGGTATTCCGCAGTGGATCACAGGTGTAGTTGTAGCGGTTATTGCATTGTTCATTTTTACAGGCGGAATGAAACGTATTGCAAAAGTTACCGAGCTTATGGTTCCTTTTATGGCGGCACTTTACATTGTCGGTTCTCTGATTATTATTATCTATAACTGGAGAAATATTCCTCTGGCATTTGAGCAGATTATTGTAGGCGCATTTGCACCTGATGCTATCACAGGCGGTGCGATCGGTGCTACAGTTTCCAAGGCGATTACAAAAGGTGTTGCACGAGGACTGTTCTCCAACGAAGCCGGTATGGGTTCCACACCTCATGCACATGCGGTTGCAAAGGTAGATCATCCGGTAGAGCAGGGATTTGTGGCAATGACAGGTGTATTCATTGATACGTTTATCGTTCTTACAATGACAGCTCTCGTTATTGTAACAACTCAGGCGCTTCCGAAGTCCTATGAAGTGGTTGAAGGCGGATATTCCGCAGCAGCACTCAGCCAGTTTGCGTATTCGACTCTTTATGGAAAAGGCGGAGAGATCTTTATTGCGATCTGTATGTTCTTCTTCGCTTCATCTACCATTATCGGATGGTACTTCTTCGGAGAAGCGAATATCAAGTATCTCTTTGGACCAAAAGCAGTTCCGGTTTATTCGGTTCTCGTTTGTGTATGTGTAGTACTTGGTTCTCTTGCACAGGTTGACCTTGTATGGAATATGGCAGACTGCTTCAACAGTATGATGGTTGTTCCTAACATTATCGCCCTCTTTGCATTGAGCGGTATGATCAAGAAGACCCACGACGATTACTTTAAAAACTTCCTGCCGAAGCATCCTGAGCTTCAGAGAAAGAAGAAAAAATAACAAAGAGCGTATCAACATGACCAAGAGAAACGGTTTATAGAAAAAAACTATGTGCAAATCGAATAAAAAGCTGGAAATCTATAAATCGATGTGGTATACTCTAAACAGAATTGTGAAAGACATATTCTGCGCATATGACAATTGAATAGTGGGATGATTTTTCCTGCGAGAGAGTTCGCAAATGAACCGCCGAAGATGCAAACCTTACAGACCAAAGGTGAAACTTTCAGGCAAAAGGATCAGGGAAAGGACCACATTCTGAATCGTGTATGACAAATATATCAGGATGACATACATAAGACAGAAGGGCGGCCTTGTATTCTGCTTCGGCGGAAGTCAGCCGTCCTTTTTTAATAGGTGGAGCCATGAAGAAGGATTATAGAATTATAACAAACAACCCGCTCGTTCGTGAAAAGCTCGGGCAGGATCATGATGTGGAGTTTTATGACTGCTCATATGAAGATGTTTTGAAAAAAGTAAAAGAAGAAGTATGTAAAGGGTACAAGCTCTTAACGCATCCGCTTTCCGGAAGTGTTAAGCCGAATGAAACACCTTACAAATCAGTAATGGTTTCCCGAAAGAGCGGCGAGACAGACCTGATGGGAATTGAAATTATCGAACGGGCCATTGCCTCCGTCAGCAAGTTTCAGTTCAAATCGGATAAATATGCACCGCAGGTTTATGAAGATTTCAGGCTGATTGATTACACATTAATATCCAGTGCACTTCCGTCGGCAGATGCCTGGTAAAAGAAAAAGGCTATAAAGTACTGGGGTACTTTGGGGCATAGATTTCATTATTTAGAAGGAGGGAATTACAGTGAGATTAGAAGTTGGACACATTTTTATCAAGGACATCCAGTTTGGCACTGAGTCTAGAATTGAAGACGGTGTTCTTTATGTATCCGAAGAAGCTGTAAAAGAAGTTGTCCTTGAGGACGAGCACATCAAAAGCGTAAAATTTGACATCGCAAGACCGGGAGAAAGCGTAAGAATCACACCGGTAAAAGACGTTATCGAACCTCGTGTAAAGGTTGAAGGACGCGGAGGAGTTTTCCCGGGAGTTATTTCCAAAGTTGATACAGTCGGCGAAGGAAAAACATACGCATTAAAGGGAATGGCTGTCGTAACAGCAGGTAAGATTGTCGGATTCCAGGAAGGTATCATCGATATGACAGGCCCGGGAGCTGACTACACACCATTCTCCAAACTGAATAACTTTGTTGTTGTATGTGAGCCGGTTGACGGAATCAAACAGCATGAATATGAAGCAGCGGTACGTTTCGCAGGTTTCCGTGTTGCTGTATATCTCGGTGAACTTGCAAGAGAACTCACACCGGATGAAACAAAAGTATATGAAACATATGGAATCAAAGAAGGAATGGAAAAACTTCCGGGACTTCCGAGAGTAGCATATGTACAGATGCTTCAGAGCCAGGGACTTCTGCATGATACATATGTATACGGCGTTGACGCAAAGAAAACACTTTCTACAATCATCAACCCGACAGAAGTAATGGACGGTGCAATCGTTTCCGGTAACTGTGTATCTGCATGTGACAAGAACCCTACATACGTACACGAAAACAACCCGGTTGTACATGACCTCTTTGAAGAACACGGCAAGACAATCAACTTCGTATGCCAGATCCTGACAAACGAAAACGTATACCTTGCTGACAAACAGCGTTCTTCTGACTGGACAGCAAAACTTTGCCGTCTTCTTGATCTGGATGCAGTTATCGTATCTCAGGAAGGATTCGGTAACCCGGATACAGACCTTATCATGAACTGTAAGAAAATTGAAGCAGAAGGCGTTAAGACTGTCATCATCACAGACGAATATGCTGGACGCGATGGAAAATCCCAGTCACTTGCTGACGCTGACGTTGCAGCAGATGCAGTTGTAACAGGCGGTAACGCAAACCAGGTAGTCGTACTTCCGAAACTTGACAAAGTAATCGGAACTCTGGATTATGTCAACACTATTGCCGGCGGTAACGAACACAGCTTACGTGAAGACGGAACAATCGAAGTTGAAATCCAGGCAATTACAGGTGCAACAAACGAAACAGGATTTGGTTACTTAAGCGCCAGATAGTGAAGGAGGAAGAAAAAGATGTTAAAAGTAGTTCATTATATCAATCAGTTCTTCGCTAATATTGGTGGAGAAGAAAAAGCTGATTACCCGGTAGAAGTTCGCGAGGGCGAAGTTGTCGGACCAGGTATGGCATTTAAACAGGCATTCGGAGAAGAAGCAGAAATCGTTGCTACTATCATCTGCGGTGACTCTTACTTCAACGAAAACCTTGACAAAGCAAAAGCAGAAATTATTGAAATCGTTAAAAAATACAACCCGGATGTATTCGTAGCAGGTCCTGCATTCAATGCCGGACGTTACGGTGTTGCCTGCGGTACAATCTGTGACGCTGTACAGGAAGAACTTGGTATTCCGGCAGTGACAGGTATGTACACAGAAAACCCTGGTGCTGATATGTTCAAAAACAAAGTTTACACAGTAGCTACAAAGAACTCTGCTGCAGGAATGAGAAAAGCAGTCGGAAGCATGGCTCCGCTTGCTCTTAAACTTGCAAAACATGAGAAGATCGGTGCTTCCTGTCAGGAAGGTTATATGCCGAACGGTGTTCGTGTAAACTTTTTTGAAGAAAAACGCGGATCCAAACGTGCCGTTGAAATGCTTCTTAAGAAGATCGCCGGCAAACCGTTTGAAACAGAGTATCCGATGCCGACATTCGACAGAGTTGCTCCGAATCCGGCTGTAAAAGATCTTTCCAAAGCAACAATTGCACTGGTTACATCCGGTGGTATTGTACCGAAGGGAAATCCGGATCATATTGAAAGCTCCAATGCTTCCAAATACGGTGAATACAGCATTGCAGGCGTAGATGATCTGACAGAAGAAACATTCGAGACAGCACATGGCGGATACGACCCGGTATACGCAAACGAAGATCCGGACCGTGTACTTCCGGTGGATGTTCTCCGTGAAATGGAAAAAGAAGGTAAGATTGGAAAACTGTATGATAAATTCTATACAACAGTTGGTAACGGAACAGCCGTTGCTTCTGCAAAAGCATTCGCTGAAGAGTTCGCTCCGAAGATGAAAGCTGACGGAGTTGACGCAGTTATCCTCACCTCTACATGAGGTACCTGTACGCGTTGCGGTGCAACGCTTGTTAAAGGCATCGAAGCTGCCGGACTTCCGGTTGTTCATGTCTGCACAGTTACACCAATCTCCATGACAGTTGGTGCAAACAGAATCGTTCCGGCTATTGCCATTCCTCATCCGCTTGGCAACCCGGCACTTGATAAAGACGAAGAATACAAACTTCGTAAAGAAATCGTAGAAAAAGCATTAAATGCCCTTACTACAGAAGTTGAAGATCAGACGATTTTCGATAAATAAGAGTCTGAAAACGCCCTCTTGATTGGCGTCATGTGGAATTCAGCGTCCGGACAGGCCTGCAGCCTTCCGGACGTAAGGATAAAGACATTATAGGAAAGAAGGAGTAAACGTTATGAGCAAAATTTATGACGTAATCATCCTGGGAGCAGGACCGGCCGGATTAGCAGCAGGCCTTTATGCCGGAAGAAGCCGCTTATCCACTCTGATCATTGAAAAAGGAAAAGACGGCGGACAGATTGCTATCACGGATGAAATTGAAAACTATCCGGGACAGATCGTGGAGGGAGAAAGCGGCCCTTCTCTGATCGCAAGAATGACAGAACAGACTGAGAAGTTTGGCGCAGAGCGTGTGACAGACGTAATCAATGCTGTTGAACTGGATGGCGATGTGAAAAAGCTGAAGAGTGCCAAGGCAGAATATCTTGGAAAAACAGTGATCATTGCAACCGGCGCTTTTGCACGTCCGATTGGATGCAAAAACGAAAAAGAATTTATGGGAAAAGGTATTTCTTACTGCGCAACATGTGATGCCAACTTCTTTGAAGATTTTGAAGTTTTCGTAGTAGGCGGCGGAGATTCTGCTGTTGAAGAAGCGATGTATCTTACAAAATTCGCAAGAAAAGTTACAATCATCCACAGACGTGATGAACTTCGTGCAGCGAAGTCCATTCAGGAAAAGGCGTTTAAGAATGACAAACTCCATTTCTTATGGGATACCGTTGTAGAAGAAGTAAACGGTGACGGTATTCTTTCTTCCATGACAGTTAAGAACGTTAAGACTGGCGAACTTACTACAATCGAAGCAGACGAAGATGACGGAATGTTCGGTGTATTCGGATTTATCGGAACAATCCCGAATTCCAAAATTTTCGAAGGCGTGATCGACATGGATGAAAGAGGATATATCAAATCCGATGAAAACATGCATACAAACATTCCTGGCGTATTTGTGGCAGGAGATGTTCGTATCAAGAGCCTTCGTCAGGTAGTAACAGCTGCTGCAGATGGAGCAATTGCTGCTACACAGGCTGAAAAATATATCAACGAAAACGAATAAGAAGTATTAAGGAGGAGTTTAACAATGTTAGAAGTAGATAAGAAAACATTTGAACCAGAAGTTCTGCAGGCAGAAGGATACGTTCTCGTAGATTTCTTCGGAGATGGATGCGTACCTTGCCAGGCTTTAATGCCGCATGTTCATGCATATGCTGACAAATATGGCGACAAAATCAAATTTACATCTTTAAATACAACAAAAGCACGCCGTCTTGCAATCGGCCAGAAGATCCTTGGACTTCCGGTTATTGCTATCTATAAAGATGGTGAAAAAGTGGAAGAGCTAGTAAAAGATGACGCTACTCCGGAAGCAGTAGAAGAGATGGTTAAAAAATACTACGCTATGGCGTAAATTTCTTTTGCGTAATTGCCCTTTCGGGCTTTACGAGGGCATAAAGCGGTGCCCTGAATAAATATTTATCAACCAATTATTAAAATGAAGGGAAGGAGGAAAAACATCATGGCAATTTTAGAAGGTAAAAAAGTCATTATTATTGGTGACCGTGATGGTGTTCCGGGACCGGCTATCGCAGAATGCGTAAAGACAGCCGGTGGAGAAATTGTTTTTTCTTCAACAGAATGTTTCGTCTGAACGAGCGCAGGCGCAATGGATCTTGAGAATCAGAAGAGGGTTAAAGAATTCGCAGATGAATTCGGACCAGAAAACCTGGTAGTAGTACTTGGTGCAGCTGAAGGTGAAGCTGCTGGTCTTGCAGCTGAAACAGTTACTGCTGGTGACCCGACATTCGCAGGTCCATTGACAGGGGTCCAGCTTGGACTCACGACATATCACGTTTGTGAACCAGAACTGAAAAAAGAGTTTGATGAAGCGGTATACGATGAGCAGGTCGGCATGATGGAAATGGTTCTTGATGTTGACGACATCGTAGACGAAATGTCTGCAATCCGTGACGAATACTGTAAGTATTTATAGGAAAATCTGAAATACCGGATTTCGGATTCAGGAGCGGTGGGGTAAATACTTACCTCACCGCTTTTTCTACAACATAATTCCTTTTTATAACGTAAAGAAAGGTGGACACTAACAATGAACAGTGTAATTAAAGGAGCCAGCTATGTATTGGCACATACTCCTGAAATGGTAGTATATAACGGAACAACACAGACAACAGAAAGAGTTGTCAATCCGGAATCAGAATATTTAAAAGAATTAAGAGGTCATTTACGCTCTTATGAAGAATGTGTAAACTACTGGCCAAACCAGGTTTACATTGGAAACGCTACACCGGAAGAACTTTCCCAGGTTGAATTCCCTTACTATGACAAAACAAAAGAAGGAGCAGAAAGATACGGAAAATTCGGTGAAATCATGCCGGAAGAAGAGTTCCTTCTTTTAGTACAGGCTTGCGATATGTTCGAAGTTGTAAAACTTGACAAGAACTTCGTAAGCGCTCATAAAGATGCTCTGGCTGCTGACCCGATCATCACAGAGGATATCATCTCCAAGATTGAAGAAGGTTATGAGCTGGACGAAATCAAACACTATATCGAAAATGAGCATGCAGAAGGACTGTACCACAACAATGAACTTGTTGGATGTGTAAGAACAGCTCACGATATCGATGTGAACCTTTCTGCTCATGTAATGCATGAAAACCTGATGAGCAAAGCCTCCAGCGTACTTGCTCTGTTATATGCAATCCGCAATGCTGGAATCAACAAAGAAGACGTTGAGTACGTTATCGACTGTGCTGAGGAAGCATGTGGTGATATGAACCAGAGAGGCGGCGGTAACTTCGCGAAAGCTGCTGCAGAAGTAGCAGGACTTGTATCCGCAACAGGATCTGACTCCCGTGGATTCTGTGCAGGACCATCCCACGCTCTGATTGAGGCAGCTGCTCTCGTAAAATCCGGAGCATATAAAACTGTTGTTGTTACAGCAGGTGGATGTACTGCAAAACTTGGTATGAACGGTAAAGACCACGTGAAAAAAGGCCTTCCGATCCTGGAAGACTGCCTTGGAGGATTTGCGGTTGTCGTTACAGAAAACGATGGTGTAAACCCGGAAATCAATCTGGATGTTCTTGGACGTCATACAGTAGGAACCGGTTCCGCACCTCAGGCTGTTATCGGAAGTCTTGTAACAGATCCGCTTGACAGAGTAGGCTGGAAAGTAACAGATATTGACAAATTCTCACCGGAAATGCAGAATCCGGATATCACAAAACCGGCTGGAGCAGGTGATGTTCCGCTTGCAAACTACAAGATGATCGGTGCGCTTGCTGTAAAACGCGGCGATATCGACAGAAAAGCTCTTCCGGACTTCATCGCACAGCATGGTCTGACAGGATGGGCTCCGACACAGGGACATATTCCGTCAGGTGTTCCGTACATCGGATTTGCACGTGAAGATATTCTGGAAGGAAAGATCAAGAAAGCAATGATCATCGGAAAAGGAAGTCTCTTCCTTGGACGTATGACAAACCTGTTCGATGGTGTATCTTTTGTAATCCAGGCAAATGAAGGAAACAGCGCAGAATCTGCTGTATCTGAAGAAGAAGTAAAAGGCCTGATCGCAAAAGCTATGAAAGAATTCGCTGAAACTCTGATGGCAGAATAGTGAGGTGTAGAAAATGGCAAGTAGTATTGAAAAAGTAATTGCCTCTACCTTTATGGAAATGGCACAGGGACTGGAGAGCGGCCAGTACGGCAAACGCCCGAAAATTGCTCTGACAGGAATGGGCAGCGAACACGGTGAAGAAAATTCCATGCAGGCAGCGGTGATGGCAGCAAAGCAGGGCGTAGATGTATATTACATCGGAACTCTGGAAGCAGAAGGCGTAACAACAATCAAAGTGGCTGACGATGAAGAAGGTCATAAAAAGATGGAAGATATGCTGAAAAACAAGGAGATCGACGGTGCTGTAACAATGCATTTCCCGTTCCCGATCGGCGTATCTACTGTCGGACGTGTTGTAACACCTGCTAAAGGAAAAGAAATGTTTATCGCCAATACGACAGGAACTTCCAGTACCGACCGTATTGAAGGTATGATTAAAAACGCTGTTTACGGTATAATCGCTGCAAAGGCCTGCGGAATCGCAAAGCCGACAGTCGGCATTCTGAATGTTGACGGCGCACGCCAGACAGAAAAAGCACTGAAGGAACTTCAGAGCAAAGGATATGATATCGCTTTTGCTGAATCCGGACGTGCAGACGGCGGATGTGTAATGAGAGGAAATGACGTCCTTCAGGCATCCCCGGATATCCTTGTTACAGATTCCCTGACAGGAAACATTCTTGTAAAGATGCTTTCCTCTTTCAACACAGGCGGAAGCTTCGAGGCAACAGGATATGGATACGGACCGGGAATCGGAGAAGGATACGATGAACTCGTTATGATCGTTTCACGTGCTTCCGGTGCTCCGGTAATCGCAAATGCAATCTGCTACGCTGCAGAACTTGTACGCAACAAGGTATTTGATGTTGCAAAAGCTGAGTTCAATGCTGTAAAGAAATGCGGATATACAGAAGTACTTGCTGCATATAAGACAGTTGCAAAACCGGCTGCAGCAGAAGAGGAAGTAAAAGAGCCACCGAAGGAAATCGTGACAGCTCAGATTGCCGGAATTGAGGTTATGGATCTTGAAGATGCAGTGCGCGCACTGTGGAAGATCGAAGTTTACGCTGAAAGCGGAATGGGATGTACAGGCCCGATCATCCGTGTATCTGAGGCAAATCTTGCAAAAGCTGAAGAAGAGCTGAAAAAAGCAGGATACATTAACTAGCCGATATACTATAATAAATCCTATACAAAACCAGCCCGGAAAAGTTTTTTCGGGCTGGTTTTCCTGTGTGGCTTGATTTTTCCCGGAAGAAATAGTATGATGTCTCATGGAACTATGATAACAGGAAAAGGACATCTAAATGGACTACAAACTCTTAATGGATACAGCAATGCTTGCCGGAAAGATGATGCTGGAAAGTGGTGCAGAAACCTACCGGGTTGAGGACACGATGCACCACATTTTAAAGACTTCCCATCTGGAGGTGGTGGAGATTCTTGTCGTCCTGACGGGAATCACAGCATGCATCAGCGGTGAAAATGTTGCCCCTGTTACTCTGATTCAGGGGATTGAAAAAAGAGGAACAAACTTAAGTGTGATTGAGCAGGTGAATCAGATCTCCAGACGATACTGCGGCGGAGAAATTGAACTTCAGGAAGCCTATGACCAGCTGAAAAGAGTAGAATCCGTTCCATATCCAAGTGCACTTGCTTTTTTTATTCCGCTTGCGGTGGCGGTTGGATTTACGATTTCACTTGGCGGTTCGCTCTATGATGTGCTGGCAACAGTGATTGTCGGCCTTGCTCTTTCAGGGGTGATGGCGGGAGCAGAAAAGGCGGGAATTGACGGTTTGATTCTTGATATCGGAACGTCTTTTTGCGTAGGTCTGATGGCCGTTATTGTGAAATCTATTCTTGGAGGAGCAATTAATCTCGATACTGTCGTAATCGGATCTATCATGCCGCTTGTTCCGGGGGTTGCAATTACCAATGCTGTGCGTGACACACTGCAGGGTGACTATATATCAGGATGCGCGAGAATTCTGGAAGCATTTCTAAAGGCGGCGGCGATCGCGCTCGGGGTCGGAGTTGCATTTGCGGTATTTGGAAATGGAATCATGGGAGGAAACTTATGATTGAAATCGGAATCAAGACAATCGGGTTTTTTATTGCGGTATTTTCCTTTTCCATGCTGATTAATTCACCGAAAAAATATTTGATCTGGGCAGGGATTTCCGGAGCAGCCGCAGGATTTATCTATATGATCTGTATGGAGGCGGGATGGAACGCGGTGATATCGTCTTTCTGGTCCGCTCTGGCTGCCGGTTTGATTTCCCATATTTTTGCAAGGGCATTAAAGGCCCCGGTTACGATATTTTTGATTGGCGGAATTCTGCCGACTGTTCCGGGAAACGGTATTTATCAGATTATGAATTACGTTCTTCAAAATGACCGTTCTATGGCGAGTTTCTACCTGACTCAGACACTTGAGATTGCGGGCGCCATAGCGTTGGCAATCTTTTTGATGGATACGCTGTTTAAAGTGGTACGAAAAGGAGAATGGAAGCAGGATTCCCTCCGCTATATACAAAAAGGGGAAAGGAAGGAAGAGGAAAAATGGTAGGAAGTCTGATCGTAATTGGATTTATGACAATTATCAGCATCGCGCTGATCAACGGAAAAGCTTTGAATATGGTTCCGGGCTACCGTACCCTTCCGGATAAAGTGAAAAAAACACTTGATCCGAAGAAGGTTGGACGTAAACTTGGCATTCCTATGGCAGGCGTCGATATTGTCATGATTATTTTTTTCATCATCGTATATTTTTCAGACTCGGAAAAGCTTCAGGGATATGCTGTTTACGGTATGATGCTGCTGTTTGTTGTCAGCATTGCGATTATTGATATGATCAATATTACCGGAAAGGACAAAAAAGACAAATAAGGAAAGCAGGAGAGAAAACTATGAGTAAAGTAAGAACCAGATTTGCACCAAGTCCGACAGGGAGAATGCATGTCGGCAATCTTCGTACGGCGCTGTATGCCTACCTGATTGCAAAACACGAAGGCGGAGATTTCATGCTTCGTATTGAAGATACAGACCAGGAGCGTTTTATGGACGGCGCTCTGGAAATTATTTACCGGACGCTTGAAAAGACGGGCCTGATTCACGATGAAGGACCGGACAAGGATGGCGGATATGGGCCGTATGTGCAGAGTGAAAGAAATAAAAGCGGTCTCTACCTGAAATATGCAAAGCAGCTGATTGAGCAGGGAGACGCCTATTATTGCTTCTGTGACAAGGAGCGTCTGGACAGTCTGAAGTCTACTGTCTCGGAAAGCGGGACAGAGATCCGTGTTTATGATAAACACTGTCTGTCTTTGAGCAAAGAAGAGATCGAAGCGAACCTTGCGGCAGGCAAACCGTATGTTATCCGGATCAATATGCCGACAGAAGGAACGACAACCTTTCATGATGAGATTTACGGGGATATCACAGTTAACAATGCTGAGCTGGATGATATGATTCTGATCAAGTCCGATGGATACCCGACC
The DNA here is from genome assembly GCF_002160935.1 of Drancourtella sp. An12. Lineage (NCBI taxonomy): Bacteria > Bacillati > Bacillota > Clostridia > Eubacteriales > Oscillospiraceae > Drancourtella > Drancourtella sp. An12. The sequence continues at coordinate 75,616 of NZ_NFLO01000005.1, forward strand.
TACAATTTTGCAAACGTGGTCGATGACCATCTGATGAATATCACACATGTGGTAAGAGGAAACGAGTACCTTTCCTCCGCGCCAAAATACAACCGACTTTACGAGGCATTTGGATGGGAGCCGCCGGTTTATGTGCACTGTCCTTTGATTACGGATGAGAACCATAAAAAACTGAGCAAACGCTGCGGTCATTCTTCCTATGAGGATCTGATCGAACAGGGCTTTATCTCAGAGGCAGTCGTAAACTATGTTGCACTTCTTGGATGGTGCCCGCAGGACAATCAGGAGATCTTCAGTCTGGAAGAGCTTGTAAAGGCATTTGACTACCACCATATGAGCAAATCTCCGGCCGTATTTGACGTACAGAAGCTGAAATGGATGAACAGCGAATATATGAAGATGATGGATTTCGATACCTTCTATGATATGGCGGAGCCTTATATCAGGAAGGTTATCACAAAAGACTACGATCTGAAGAAAATCGCTGCTCTTGTCAAAACCAGAATTGAAATTTTCCCGGATATCATGGAGCAGATTGATTTCTTCGAGGAACTTCCGGAGTATGACACGTCCATGTACATTCACAAGAAGATGAAGACAAATGAGGAGACATCTCTTGAAGTGTTAAAAGAGCTTCTTCCGGTTCTGGAAAAGCAGGATGACTATTCCAACGATGTACTTTTTGAAACATTAAAAGGATATGTTGCAGAGAAAGGATGCAAGAACGGCTATGTAATGTGGCCGGTTAGAACAGCGGTTTCCGGAAAACAGAATACACCGGGCGGGGCAACTGAGATTATGGAGGTTCTCGGAAAGGAAGAATCTCTTGACAGGATCCGTAAAGCAATCGAATTACTGGAGAAATAGAGTATGGAAAAAAAGCACAGCGGGGGAGAAAGACCCCCGCTTTCCGATTTTAATGAGGCACAGAGGGAGGCGGTCTGCCACCGTGAAGGACCATGTATGGTCCTTGCAGGACCGGGTTCCGGAAAGACGGCTGTGATTACGGGACGTCTGGAATGGATGATTCGCCATTTCAGGATCCGGCCTGAGGAGATACTGGTTATTACCTTCACCAAGTATGCGGTAAAGGAAATGAAAGAGCGTTTCCTTGCCAGGATGGGACTGAAACATTGTCCGGTGACCTTCGGGACATTCCACGGCATTTATTATGGAATGCTCCGTCAGATTTATCATCTTGCTCCGGATCAGATTTTGACGGAAGAAGAACAGAAGGCCATGGCAGAAGCAGCGGTCAGGGATGTGGAAAGAGAAAACCGGAAACGCCCGAAAGACAAAGATGTCCTTCTTATGATCGGGAAGGTAAAAAATAACGGAGGATTTTCCGGAATTACGGATGATCCGGAAGACCGGCAGATCTACCATGCCTACGAGAAGCGGAAAAAAGAGGCCGGCCGGATCGATTTTGATGATATGCTTCTGCTGTGTTATCAGTTATTCTGTCGTCAGCCTCAGATCCTGAAGAAATGGCAGGAACGATATCCTTACATTTTGATCGATGAGTTTCAGGACAGCAGCAAAATACAGTACGAGATTATCAAATTACTTGCGGGGAAGAGGGCGAACCTTTTTGTGGTAGGAGATGATGATCAGGCGATTTACGGGTTTCGCGGGGCCACACCGGGCATCATGAAACAGTTTATGGAGGATTTTCCTCAGGCATCGCTTGTCCGGCTATCCGTGAACTACCGGAGCAGCGCGTTTATTGTACAGGCTTCCGGAAAAGTGATCCGGAAAAACAAGTTCCGCTTTTCCAAAGATCTTGAAGCGGTCCATGACCGGGGAAAGCCGGTTCATGTACAGGAATTAAAAGACATGGAGCAGGAGGCTGAGTATGTCGCAGCCGCTGTAAAAAAGAAACTGGAAGAAGGAGTGCCGCCGGAAGAGATCTCAGTCATTTTCCGGACCGTACAGGACGCTTCTATGGTAATGTCTGCCTTTATGAACCGGGGGATTCCTTTTTTTATGAAAGAAAAAGCATTCCATCTCTTTGAGCATTTTATTGCGGAAGATATGAAGGCATATTTTCGGATTGCCATGGGGGAAAGAAACCGCAGTGATTTTCTGCGGGTAATCAACCGCCCGAACCGTTACATCAGCCGGAGTGCTCTGGAGAAAGAGCGGACAGATTTTGAGGATCTGAAATTATTTTACTGTGATAAAGAGTGGATGCTGGACAGAATTGATGCTTTCGAAGAAGATATGGAGGCAGTTTCCAGGATGGCGCCATATGCGGCATTTCAGTTTCTTCTGAAAAAGACCGGATATCAGGAGTATCTGAAAGAGTATTCGCAGAAGATGCAGATTGAGGAGGCAGAGCTTACCGAGATTGTAGATGAACTTGCCCAGAGCATGAAAAAGATGGATACCATGAAAGAGTGGATTGATTTCACACAGGTTTATACAGACCGGATCCGTCAGATGGAAAAGGAAGAAAAGTTTACAAAGGGGAAAACAGCTTTACTGACGATGCACGGAGCCAAAGGCCTGGAATACCGCTGTGTTTATATCATTGAAGCGCAGGAAGGCAGTATTCCCCACAGGAAAGCCATTGTGGAAGAGGAAATCGAAGAGGAGAGAAGGCTGTTTTATGTTGCCATGACGCGCGCAAAGGAAGAGCTTTCCATCTGTTATGTCAAAGAAAAAAACGGGAAGGAAGTTTATCCATCCCGTTTTGTCCAGGAACTATTTACTCGTCCTCGTCAAGAAGCTCGTTAAATTCCTGCTCATCAAGCCACTCATCAAATGCATCAGCGGCCGCTTCATACTCATCATCATCCTCGATGTTGGAAAGATTCGGCTCGCCGTCAATCTCTTCGTAGCGGTAAAGAAATACATCCCCGTTTTCATTTGCGTCCCCATTTTCATCCAGAGGAAGCAGGGCAATATATTCATGTGTACCGGCAGAAAAGATAGTCAGCACATCGCATTCCAGCTCCTCGTCATTATCAAGCGTAAGAGTGACAGTTAAATTTTGATCTTCCATACTCTTTCTCTCCTTTGTGTTGATAAATTTACTGTATCAGACCCGTTCATAAAAAGCAAGGGGAAACAAAAAATGAATGAAATTTTAAACTATTGACATTCCCTACGGGGAAAAGTTACAATAAAACTGATTAGTACAACATCGGGAGGAAAGAATATGAAGTTCAAAAGATGGGCAGCAGGTATTGTTGCACTATTGCTTGTTTTCAGTCTGGGACTTGTGGCCTGCGCCAAACCGGCAGGCGGTACTCCGGAAGACAATCCGGTCCCGGCAGAGGAAGAAGAAGAAGTTGAAACCGAATCATATAAATTAGGTTTTTCCTGTATTAACATGGACAATCCCTATTATGACACGCTGGAGGCATCTATCAGGGAGGCCGTTGAAGAGGCGGGCAGCACTTTGATATCCAAAGATCCGAAGGGAGATTCCACAACACAGATCCAGCAGATACGTGAGATGATTTCGGACGGAATTGAAGCGATTTTTTTATGTCCGGTAGACTGGGAGAAGATTCAGCCTGCAGTAACAGAGTTAAAGGAATCAGATATTAAGATCATTAATCTTGATACACAGGTACAGAACCGGGAGGATGTCGATGCCTATATCGGTTCTGACAATACGAGCGCGGGGGTTATCTGCGGCGAAAAGCTGATCGAGGCTGCTCCGGATGGCGGACAGGTTGTGATCCTGGAGTGCACAACACAGAATTCAATTATTGACAGGTTTAACGGATTTGAGGAGACAATTGCCGGAGAAGGCTTTGAAGTTGTGTCGAGAGCCGAGACATATGGCGAACGTGAAGAGGCGAAGAAACAAATGGCATCCATCCTGCAAGAGCAGGAGCATATTACAGCGGTCATGTGCGGAAATGACCAGATTGCTCTTGGTGCGCTGGATGCCATCGAGGAAGCAGGCAGAACAGAGATGATGATCTACAGTGTAGACGGTTCGCCGGAGTTAAAGCAGGAACTTGCTAAGGATGACAGTCTGGTTGCCGGAATTGCTGCACAGTCGCCGATCAATATTGGCAAATCTGCAGTGACAGTGGCATTTCAGATTATGAACGGGGAAAGATATGAAGAAGAGACATTAGAGGAAGTACTTTACATTGATAGAAGCAATGTTGAAATGTACGGAGTCGATGGCTGGCAGTAGCACTGCCGCCGGAAAGGATTAAAAGTTATGACACATGGAGAAAAACGACCTGTGCCGGCAGGAGTATTATGGACAGAGGAGGGGATTTCCTTTTCTGTAGCGGTTCCGAAAGGAAAGAACTGCAGGCTTTGTATCTACCGGGGGAAAAAGACAGAGCCATATCGGGAGATCAGCATGGAAGAAGATATTCTTTATGGAGATATCCGTTCATCCGGTATCCAGAGAGGTCTTAAGGATGGAGATGAGTATCTGTACTTTATTGATGACGAGCCCTATGTAGACCCGTATGCCCATGGGATCAGAAAGTATACCGGACAGGACGAAAACGGTCTGGAGACCGAATATGTGAGGGCGCTTCTCTGTGCACCGGATTTTGACTGGGACAATGACCGCCCGCTGGATCTTCCGGATGAGGATATCATCGCCTACAGCCTTCATGTGCGCGGATATACAAAAAGTCAGGGATCTAAAGTAAAAAACAGAGGAACTTTTGGAGGCATTATTGAAAAAATTCCGTATCTGAAAGAGCTTGGCATCAATCAGATTCAGTGCATGCCGGTCTATGAGTTTGAAGATCACATCAGACTTGCAAGGAATTACTGGGGATATGGCGAGGCCTACTGTTTTGCTCCGAAGAGCCGTTACGCCAGCTCCAATCCGGTCCGGGAATTAAAAGAGATGGTCAAGACATGCCATCAGGCAGGGATTGAGGTAATCCTTCACCTGCCGTTTTACGATGCCATGCCGAAACAAAAGATGATCGAATGCCTGAGATATTACCGGCAGGAGTTTCATGCAGACGGTTTTGTCGTAAATCCATATACGGTTCCGCTGGAAGTGATTCAGAGTGATGATTATCTGAAGAATCTGAAGCTGATTGTGAAAAATGACGAGTTTCAAACAGTTATGCGGCGTTTCCTGAAGGGAGACGAAGGTATGATCGAGAGTGTCATCTGGCATTTGAAGCATCTCTGTCAAAATGACCATCAGTATCATTATATTACGGATCACACTGGATTTACGCTTTGTGATCTTGTCTCCTATGATGGAAAGCATAATGAATTAAATGGCGAGAATAATCATGATGGACCGGACTACAATTACAGCTGGAATTGCGGAGTAGAAGGTCCGACACGAAAAAAAGCGGTTGTAAAACTCAGAGAGCAGCAGATGCGCAATGCATTTTTCCTGCTTCTGATGGCTCAGGGGACGCCGTGTATTCTGGCAGGAGACGAGTTCGCAAATTCTCAGAATGGAAACAATAATGTGTATTGTCAGGACAATGATATTGCCTGGGTAAACTGGAAAAAGGCGGAGAAAGAGCAGTGGCTGACAGATTATGTCAAAGCGCTGATCCGTTTCCGGAAAGAGCACAGGATCCTTCACCCGGCAGAAGAATGTCAGGGAATCGATCTGACCCACTGTGGAGTGCCGGATGTGTCTTATCACGGAGAGAATGCATGGCAGGTTCCGAATGAGATTGCAAGCAGACAACTTGGAGTCTTTTACAGTGGCGCGACCAAGAGGGAGAAAGATCTTTATATTGCCTACAATATGCACTGGGAAAATCATACCTTTGCATTGCCGTCTCTGCCAAAAGGAAAACACTGGAGGAAGATTTTTACCACAACAGTCCAGGAAGGATTTTTAGAAAGCAATGGTGAAGTCTGTCAGGAGCGCAAGGCAGTGATTGAGGCGAGATCCATAGCGGTATTTACAGGGGAGGCATATGAATCAGAAGATACTTGTAAAAAATAGGCCGGAGATTTCTGCGTGTCAGTTGAAGTGGACCGGACTGATTACAATGTTGATCGATCACGTCGGACTGATCTTTTTTCCGGACCTGTGGATTCTGGATGTGATCGGGAGGATTTCGTTTCCGATCTTTGCTTTCACGACGGCAGTCGGATTCATGTACACGAGGAACATCGTCAGTTACGGTCTCAGGCTGTTTGCTTTCGCTGTTGTCTCGGAGCCATTTTACGATCTTGCTTTTTTCGGAACACCTGTTTATCCTGGAAGACAGAATGTTCTTTTTACGTTTGCGCTAGGAGTTCTGATGCTTTATTTCTGGCTGTATTTTGAAAACATGGTATTCAGGTGTTTTTCTGTACTTATGGTTCTTCTGGCAGCAGAATTTTTTGCGACAGACTATAGTTCCATGGGACTTTTGATGATTTTATTCTGTTACTGCTTTTACAATGAAAATCTAAAGCGCGATATATCTCTTGCAGCCGTCAATGTTTTACTGATGGGAGGAAGACAGATGTTTGCGGTTTTGTCCTTGATTCCTCTCCATCTTTACAGCGGAGAAAAAGGAAGGGATATGAAAAAAATCTTTTATCTGTTTTATCCGTTGCATCTTGCGCTTCTGGCGGGAATCCGGTGGTGGATCAAACAGTAACAACAAAGAGAAAGGAAACACAATGAACGTCTGGGGACATTTTTGTACAATCAACCGGCATAAATTTCTGGTGATGAAATATTGTTTTCGGGTGGGACTGTACAGGCAGGGACTGTTGCATGACTTGTCGAAATATTCGCCGTGCGAGTTTCTTGTCGGCTGTCGTTATTTTCAAGGCAACAGAAGCCCGAATAATGCCGAACGGGAGGACAAAGGCTGCTCAACTGCCTGGCTGCACCATAAGGGACGCAACAAGCATCATTATGAGTACTGGATGGATTATGGACTTCGTCCGGAAGACGGGATCTGCGGCATGAGGATGCCGGACAGGTATATTTTTGAGATGTTTCTGGACCGGATTGCGGCATCCAAAACATATAAAAAAGAGTCATATACGGATCGCTGTCCGCTGGAATATTATGAGAGGGGCTGTTCAGCCCGGTTTCTTCATCCACATACAAAGAAAGTACTGGAAAAGCTTTTGCGCATGCTGGCGGAAGAGGGAGAGGAGAAGACTTTTTCTTATCTGAAACGGGTAATCAAAAAAAGAAAGAGAGAGCACAGTCTGTAGACTCAGACTGTACTCTCTCTTTGAAATTTTCAGATTAGTCCGGATAAACAAGACGCTCCTCTGTAATATGATCCAGCACTTCTTTTTTATATTTTGCTGCAAGATAGCGGGCCATCGGAAGGTTCATATCCAGATAGTTCCCGCAGTCCCTGGCGGAAGCTCCCGGAACTTCTCCTTCAAATCCGGCAATAAAATCAAACATATCATTTAAAAGCGGAAGAATGTCCCGGGATTCATAGTCGCCTGCAAGCACCAGATAAAATCCGGTACGGCATCCCATAGGTCCGAAATAAATGGTTTTTACCCCGAATCCCTTATGGTTTCTCAGAAATGTTGCCCCCAGATGCTCGATCGTGTGAACCTCTGCGGTATTCATTACCGGTTCATAGTTCGGCCGGGTCATTCGAAGATCGAATGTCGTAATAACAGAATCCCCCACAGTATCCTTTCGTGACACATAGACACCTGGAAGAAGGGTCAGATGATTTATCGTAAAACTTGCAATTTTTTCCATGTTGTTCCTCTCCTTTCACTTAGTAAGTATAGACTGATTTGTTAAAAAGGGCAAGGGAATACTGAAATGAATCTCAGGTTGTGTTAAAATAGGAAAAGAGTGTTAGGACACTGAGATTTGATAAAGAATCAGGAGGGTTACTTATGCGTTTATATTTGATTCGTCATGGTGAGACGGACTGGAATAAAGTGAAAAAACTGCAGGGAAAGTCGGATATTCCATTGAATGCCTTTGGAGAGCATCTGGCGGAAGAAACAGGAGAGGCATTAAGCACCGTCCCTTTTGATGTGGCTTATACCAGTCCTCTGAAGCGTGCCAGAAGGACGGCAGAGCTTGTTCTCGGAGACCGTAATGTTCCAATTCTCGATGAGAAGAGAATCGAGGAGATGGGATTTGGCATTTACGAAGGGCTGATCTGTAAAGAAGAGGCATCTGAAATTCCGGATCCGGAGTTTTTCCAGTTTTTCCATGCTCCGGAAAAGTACCGTCCACCAAAAGGAGGAGAATCCTTTGAGGATGTCCTGAAAAGAACGGGGGAATTTCTGGAGGAGCTTCGTCAGGATCCTGCACGTGCAGGGCAGACGATTCTGATTGCGACCCACGGCGCAGCACTCTGTGCTCTTTTATGTCATATGAAGGGAGCAGATGTCAAAAATTTCTGGGGAACGGGAGTTCACAAGAACTGTGCGGTGACAATCGTGGACGTGACACCGGAAGAATACCGGATTGTAGAAGAAGGAAAAACCTACTATACAGAAGAAGTCAAACCATGGTAACTTAAAATCCCCGTCTTGCGTATCTGGCCGCAGGACGGGGATTTTTTATGGAAGATACACGTCTGGTATTTTAGTCATCTTCCTCTTCTTCAGCTGTAGTAGTATAAGTCTGGCGTTTTCTGGCCATCTCATCGCTTTCCAGATATTCATCATAGGTTGTGATCTTGTCAATCATCTGGCCGTTCGGCATGATTTCCATAATCCGGTTTGCTGTTGTCTGTACAATCTGGTGGTCGCGGGAAGAGAAAAGAATCACTCCCGGGAATTTGATCATACCATTGTTAAGCGCAGTGATGGATTCCATATCCAGATGGTTGGTCGGCTCATCGAAAATCAGAACATTGGCTCCCGAAATCATCATCTTGGAAAGGAGGCAGCGTACCTTTTCCCCGCCTGAGAGAACATTGACACGCTTCATTCCATCGTCTCCTCCAAAGAGCATACGGCCAAGGAAGCCACGGACATAAGTCACGTCCTTTTCTTCAGAATACTGTGTCAGCCATTCTGTGATCGTATAGTTACTGTCAAATTCTTTTCCGCTGTCCTTTGGGAAATAGGCCTGAGAAGTTGTGATCCCCCATTTGTAGGTACCTTCATCCGGCTCAAGCTCTCCTGCGAGAATGCGGAAGAGGGTTGTCTTTGCAAGCTCGTTACTTCCGACAAAAGCGACTTTGTCATCGTGATTGATGGTGAAGCTTAAATGATCCAGAACTTTCACTCCGTCAATAGTCTTGGTCAGATTTTCCACTGTCAGAACTTCATTACCGATTTCACGGTTTGGACGGAAGTCGATGTACGGGTATTTTCTGCTGGAAGGACGGATTTCATCGAGCTGAATCTTTTCCAGAGCCTTCTTTCTGGAAGTCGCCTGCTTGGATTTGGAAGCATTGGCGCTGAAACGGGAGATAAACTCTTTGAGCTCTTTGATCTTTTCTTCCTTCTTCTTGTTTGCTTCTTTCATCTGCCGGATCAAAAGCTGGCTGGACTCATACCAGAAATCATAGTTTCCTGCATAGAGCTGGATTTTTCCATAATCGATATCTGCGATCTGAGTGCAGACTTTGTTCAGGAAATAACGGTCGTGGGAGACTACGATGACTGTATTCTCAAAGTTGATCAAGAATTCTTCCAGCCATGCGATGGCATCCAGATCCAGATGGTTGGTCGGCTCGTCCAGAAGAAGGATATCCGGATTTCCGAACAGTGCCTGTGCAAGCAGAACCTTCACCTTCTGTGCACCGGTCAGATTTTTCATATACTGATAATGAAGATCCGTTTCAATGCCAAGACCATTTAACAGACTGGCTGCGTCAGATTCTGCCTCCCATCCGTTCATGGTAGCAAATTCTCCTTCGAGCTCACTTGCTTTCATGCCGTCTTCATCGGTAAAGTCTTCTTTGGCATAGAGCGCCTCTTTTTCTTTCATGATTTCGTATAACCGCGCATTTCCCATAATTACGGTGTCCAAAACCATGTATTCATCATATTTAAAATGATCCTGCTGAAGGAAAGAAAGACGCTCTCCCGGTGTAATGATCACTTCCCCGTTCGTCGGCTCCAGCTGTCCGGAAAGAATCTTCAGAAAAGTAGATTTTCCGGCCCCGTTGGCGCCAATCAGTCCATAACAGTTGCCTTCGGTGAATTTGATCGTTACGTCTTCAAACAGCGCTTTTTTCCCAACGCGAAGTGTGACATTATTTGTACTGATCATAGCGTTTCGTTCTCCTTTACGTGAATTCAGATTGTCTGCGTCATAATAACCATCGCCTATCTTATCACAATCCATATCCACTTGGCAAGGGATTTCCCCGGCAGAATCCGGTAAATGAACGAGTTGTGCCGGCTTATGACTTCTGCATGAATGCTTCGATTTCCTCAACTGTTTTCGGGATTCCTCCGCTGAGTACTTCACAGCCGTCCTTTGTCACAACAAGAGTGTCTTCAATTCGGATGCCGATCCCAAGCTCATCGAAGTAGAGCCCCGGTTCCAGGGTGAAGACCATGTCCTCTTCCAGAAGGGCGTTATCGTCCCCTACATCATGCGTATAAAGACCAATATAATGGCCGGATCCATGAAAATAGTAGCGAATGATTTCTTCCGGCTTTTCGATCATGCCAATCCGGATCAGTTCTTCCGCCATCACCTGTTTGCTTAATTCCTGCAGCTCGTTTTTCGGCTGGCCCGGTTTCGTCGCAGCAATGGCAGCATCCAGCCCTTTTAAAACGATGTTGTAAAGGGTTTTCTGCTCCTCGGTAAAATGTCCGTTTATCGGATAGGTCCGACTGACATCCGCGTCATATCCGCCCCATTTGGCACCAAGATCATATAAAATCATGTCTCCATCTTTCATCAGACGGTCGTTGTCACTGTAATGCATGCAGCAGGCATTCGGACCGGAAGCAGCAATGGTTGGAAACGCGTGCGCAGCATTGTGGGACTTCAGGGAAAAATCAAAGTACGCTTCGCTTTCGTATTCATACATGTCCGGTTTCAAATGGGAGAGCATGTTTTTTACGCCGATTTCCGTAATCTCACAGGCTTTGCGGTGCAGTGCGATTTCTTCCTTTGTTTTTACCTGGCGGAACCGCGCCAGATCCTGAAAGGTGTTATAAACCGGAAGAGTAGGATCAAAGTTATGGATGCGGCAGGCAAAGCTACGGGCCTCATTTTTAACAAACGGACGCTCCCATCCGGGAATGTCGATATAAACCTGATGAATCAGGCCCGGCTCGCCAAACAGCGGAATAGATTTTTCAAAACGCTCCAGATACTCCACCTGTTCGATGCCGGTTTCTTCCTTGACGCTTTCCTTTGTGTAAGAGACGCCGGTCCAGCGGGCAGCCTTTTCATCCGGGTGATCGATAAACAATGTCTCCCGGATAACGCCGTTTCTCTTGACAACCATCAGGACAGCATCCGGATAGGAAAATCCTGTCAGATAATAAAAATTGGCATAGGGTGTAAAAGGATACATTTCATCCCCTTTCCATTCCTTTTCTGTGCCGGAAAAGACAAATCCGACAGAATTCTCATTCAGAACAGAAGCGTAGAGCGCCCGTCTGGAAGCATGAAATTCTTTGCTGATCATAAATAAGTTCCTCCTTGTTCATTCGTTGAAACCAGTATAACACAGGAAGAAAGAAAAAGATCAAATTCATTGTTTACTTCATGAAAAGAAGCTGATACTATAAAAGACAAAGGCAAAATTTGAAAGCAGGAGGAGAAAAATGGACGAAAGACAGAATAGCCAGAATAACAAACTGATTCCTGCGGTTCTTGTTCTGGAAGGAGGCGCGACAAGAGGAGTATTTACCTCCGGAGTGCTTGACTTTCTTATGGAAAAAGATTTTTACACAACCGACGTGATCGGAGTATCCGCAGGGGCCTGCAACGCAATCGATTATGTGTCCAGGCAGATCGGACGCACGAAAAAGTGCATGATACACAAGGAAAAAGAATATGACTTTTATCTGGGCCTGCGCAAGATGGTCAAGGAAAAAAGCATGATGGATATGGATCTCATTTTTGACCGGTATCCAAAAGAGCTGATTCCATTTGACTTTGACACGTACTTCCAGTCGGAGATGAAATGTGATCAGGTAGTGACAAACTGCGAGACCGGGAAAGCAGAGTATCTCGATGAGAGAAAAGAAAAAGAACGGCTTCTAAAAATCTGCCGGGCTTCCAGCAGTATGCCGCTGGCAGCTCCGATTGTCCGGATTGACGGAGTTCCGTATCTGGATGGAGGACTTGCAGATTCCGTGCCGATCGAAAGAGCTTTAAAAAAGGGAAGGAAAAAGATTATTGTCATTCTGACAAGAAACGAGGGCTATCGGAAGAAGAAACCGTCCCTTGGAGAAACCAGAATCTATCGCGCTGCATATAAGAAATATCCGAATCTGGTCCGGACGATCCTGAGACGTCCTTATGTTTACAATAAGCAGATGGAGCAGATTGAGCAGTTGGAACGGAAAGGAGAAATTTTTGTCCTCCGTCCGAAGATAAAAACGATAGGAAGAATGGAAAAGAATTACGATCGTCTTACATCGTTCTATGAGCACGGCTATGTGCAGATGAAAGAAGAGTATGAAAGACTGCTGGAATATTTAAATAAATAAAACGAAAAGCAAATAAGATCAGCTGAAGTGGCAACTGGTCTTATTTTGTGCCGACAGGTGATAATAATAGATGCGAAAAAATGCTTTAACATAAATTTAGCATGAAATTAACGGTATAATTATTGAATCGAATTTGTAATGAAGATAATATTGGATTGAAAAAATGTCTCTCTAAAACAGGAGAAAATCGACTTATGTTGAGCTTCTTATAGTTTGGTTGGTAAAAGATATGATTTCATGTTTTTTAAATCTATACGTGATTTTAAGATACAGCATTTATATCGGTTCTTTGATTTTTATCTGTCTTTTTCAGATAAAGCGCAGAAAATGGGGATTGTATACCTGGCGGATCTGTTCAGGCTGCACGGTCGTGGATGTTCTGATTACATCGATATTCAGCAAACTGTTGTATTAAAAAAGGCCGGAAAGAAAAGGTTCAGTCGTGCCCTGTCCTTTCTGGCCTTTTGTCTGTACTATTGTGGATATTCTGCCTCCTGGAAGAACAGGCCTTTTGGATCGATCGGATCAGATGCGGCTTCTTTGCCGTCAAAGATCCGTCCGATATCGTCAACCGGACGCATTCCCTGTCCGATATCCAGGAGTGTGGAGATGATGATCCGTGCCATATTATGAAGGAAGTCATTGGCAGTGATAGTGAATTCCAGTTCATCCCCGCTTCCGTATATGTCAATGGAGAAGATTTCCTTGACTCCGCCTTTTTTCTTTTTAGAGGAAGAGAAGTGCTGAAAATCGTGGCGTCCAACCAGAAGTCCGGATGCTTCACGCATCTTCTCAATATCCGGTTTCTTAAACAGATGATATACATACTTCCGTTCGAATACATCCGGCACTTCTGCAGTGGAGATCCGGTAGATATAGGTGCGTTTCTTTGCGTTTAAGGAAGCGTGGAAACGCTCCGGCATATCCTCTACTTCCAGAACAGCAATGTCGGAAGGGAGGTAGCGGTTAAGATAATGCTTGATTTCCCTGGCACTGAGGCTGCAGCCTGTATGGAAATTGACCGTCTGTGCGTAGGCATGGACTCCGGTCTCTGTCCTGGAAGCACAGAAAAGCTCTGATTTCTGACCGGTCATCCGGAAAATTACTTCAGAAAGTTTTCCGGAAATGGTACTGAAAGTATCCTCGCCGGCTCCGAGTCTCTGCCAGCCGTGGTATCTGGAGCCGTCGTATTCTATTGTCAGTCTGATATTTCGCATAGATTTTACTCCTTTTTTCTTTTGTAGTACCATGATATAATAAAAAAAGGAAAAAAGAAAGTCAAAAAGAGGTTAAAATTATGAGTGAAATCATACCAAAGAGAGTCGAGGATTCCATGGTGGAGACGGTCCATCTGGTGCGGCCTACCCATCTGAATTCAGCCGGTCGTCTGTTTGGGGGCGTTTTGATGCAGTGGATTGACGAGGCAGCCGGTATTGTAGCAAAGCGTCATTGCATGAGCAATATTACAACAGCTTCAGTAGATAATCTCCGGTTCATCCGCGGGGCTTATCAAAATGATATGGTTGTGATCCGGGCGAAAATGACTTATACAGGACACACATCCATGGAAATCAGGGTAGATACCTATGTGGAGGATCCGACCGGCATGCGCCGGCCGATCAACCGTGCTTATTTTACGGTAGTGGCGCTGGACGAAAATGACCGTCCAAAAGAAGTTCCCCGTCTGATAGTCGAGTCTGAGACAGAAAAGGCCGAGTGGGAAGGGGCTCTGAAAAGAAGAGAAAACCGCCTGATGAGAAAAGAAGAAGGATTTTAAAGAGGAACTGTATTCAGTTCCTCTTTTTCCATGCAGCATTGACAAAGGCGACCATCTGGTCGATTCGGGCCTGTTCTTCCTTGCTTTTCCCTTCCTTTAAAAACTGGAGAATCAAAGTCATTTCATCCTCGGAAAATCGGATTCCTTTTTGATTTGCCTGAGTGATCAAAGACATCATGACAGGCGCCAGATTCCGGCCTGTTTTTCCCTGTGTCCTGTCAAATGCTGTCCGTATCAGTTCCTGTTTCAGCGGATCCAGGTTCCGGATCGCAGGATTCTTCATCCATTCCGCCCACTGGCTGTCCTTCGGATTCATCTTCAGCTTCGCCTCCTTTTTCAAACATTTGACTGTAGAGATCGAACATGTCGTCCGTGCCGGAAGGCATCATGGACCGGAGCAGATCTGCCGGGCCGGGATGTTCTTCTGCGGGACCGGCAGCATTCATCATTTCCATCATGCTCATGGCGGAAAGAGCCATATCGATCTGTTCGGCCTCGTCTTCCTTCATATACGGGCGGAGCTCTTCGAAAATTTCCATTGCGCCCGCCTGTTTTGGCGAGAGACATTCCCCCAGGCCAAAATGAGGGAAGTTCCGGAAATATGCAAGTGTATTATGAAGCTCCATATATTTGATCCAAACAGCCAGAATTTTCTGAGTGCCGGAAGGCAGATAGGGGAGGAACAGCTTCATAATATGAAGATGTTCAGGTACTACCAGCATATCGAAAGGTGTCATGGGAAATGGAGTTTTGTTCTTCATATGTTTGCATCTCCTATCTGATCCGGCGTTGTAAATATATATGTGAATAAAACCGAAAATATGCGGGCATCATATACTGGAAGAAAAAGGAAAAGGAGAATGAGACATGCCAAGAAAACTGATTCTGGACGGGAATACGGTTTATGAACTGGATGAAGAATGCATGCTGCAGCAAAAAAGTTCCGAATATGATAAAGAGACTCTCGCCGTTCACGTTAATAAAGAAGATGAGAAAAAAGCAGTAAGACGTCAGAACAGGAAATAGACCGGAGATGCAATGGATAACGTCTGTTTCAACTGCGAAAATTTTCAGGACCGGAGCAGCCGGTCCTGCTCTTTTTTACAACAGAAGTCTTTTAAAAAAGACAAAAAACTGTTATGATAAAAGACGATGAAAAAAGAAAGAAGGATGCATTATGACAAAAGTAGATATTATCTCCGGCTTCCTCGGAGCCGGAAAGACCACCTTTATCAAACGTCTGGTGACGGATGTATTTCAGGGGGAAAAGATCGTACTGATAGAAAATGAATTCGGAGAAATCGGAATCGACGGCGGATTTCTGAAAGATGCCGGGATCGAGATTACCGAGATGAATTCAGGCTGCATCTGTTGTACCCTCGTGGGAGATTTCAGCGAAGCGCTGAAAAAAGTCGTAGATCAGTATCATCCGGACCGTATCATCATTGAGCCGTCCGGTGTGGGCAAGCTGTCTGACGTGGCAGGAGCGGTCAGAAATGTAGAGGAACACTGCGGAATCGAACTGAACAGCTGTATCACAGTAGCAGACGGAAAGAAAGTAAAGATCTATCTGAAGAACTTCGGTGAATTTTACAGCAATCAGATTGAACATGCCGCAACGATCGTGCTGAGCAGGACCCAGTCCATGACAGACTCAAAACTCAAAGAGGCTGTCGCTCTGATCAGGGAAGAAAACCCGGATGCTGCCATCATCACAACACCATGGGATCAGCTTGACGGGGAAGTGATCCGTAATGCGGTAGAGCAGACTTCCAAGCCGACGGATCTTCTCAATGAAGCATGCCTTCACCATGATCATGAAGGATGCTGCCACCATGATCACGAAGATTGCGGCTGCCATGAGCATCATCATGCAGACGATGTGTTTACAAGCTGGGGAACAGAGACCGTAGAGAAATACGACCGTTCCGAGATTGAACAGTTCCTGGATTCTCTTGCAGATGAAGAAACATACGGTACCATTTTAAGAGCAAAGGGAATCGTCGAGGGAACTGACGGAAGCTGGATGGAGTTTGACTATGTGCCGGGAGAATATGAGATCCGTGACACCAAAGCGGATTATACCGGAAAGATCTGTGTGATCGGAACCGATATCCATACTGATAACATTCAGCAGACACTGCATGTATAGACAGGAGAGTGCCAGATGGAAACAGTAGTAGAACTTTTTACAGGATTTCTGGACAGCGGGAAGACAACTTTAATTAATGAAGCGCTGCACAGCCCGGACTTTCTTGACTACAATCAGACACTTCTGATTGTCTGTGAAGAGGGGGACGAGGAGTACGACGAAGCGTGGCTTAAGAAAAACGGAATCATCAAATACGTGGTAGACGAGGAGGAAAAACTTAATGAATTCTTCCTTGAGGGACTGGAACTGAACTACCGCCCGGATCATGTCATGATCGAGTTCAACGGCACATGGGATCTGAACCGGATGCTGGAGATGAAGCTTCCGCCGGGATGGGAGATTGGAGCAGTACTCTCTACTGTGGATGCAGGCACGGCAGAGATGTATCTTTTGAATATGAGAAATATGTTTCTGGCTCCGCTTCTTTATTCTGGTCTGGTTATTGTCAACCGGACAGAGGACGATACGGATAAAGCCAGGATCCGCAGAAGCATCAAGGTGATGAATCCGAGAGCACAGATCGTTTTTGAAAATGAGGACGGAGAGCCGGTTGAGAATACAGAGGAGGATCTGCCGTTTGATCTGAATGCGCCGGTGATCGAGATTGATGAGATCGATTACGGCATCTGGTATCTGGACGCCATGGAGCACCCGGAGCATTACAAAAACAAAAAGCTCAGGTTTCTTGCACAGGTATATAAAAACAAGAAACTGGGAGGCGGATTTTTTGTGCCGGGCCGTTTTGTGATGACCTGCTGCGAGGAGGACATTACATTTCTTGGGTATCTTTGTAAATGTAAAGAGGAGATTCCCTATCAGAACAGAGACTGGGTATTTGTAACGGTTTCGTTCCGGTATGAATATATGAAGCAGTACAAGGAAAAAGGACCGGTTCTTTACCTGGAAGAGGTTCTTCCGGCAAAGAAACCGGCCAATGATGTGGTAACATTTGATTAGAAGAAAAGAGGAGGCGGGATGTTTTACCCCGCCTCCCCTTTTTGTCAGCAGGCACTAGCAGCAGCCGTTGTCATTATATCCGTTTCCGCCAAATCCGCCGCAGCAGCAGAGCAGAAGGATAATCCACAGGCAGTTGTCACATCCGCCGCCAAAACCGCTTCTTCCGTTTCCTCCGCATCCGCCGCAGCAGCACAGAAGAAGGAGGATCCACAGGCAGGAATTACCTCCGAAACCAGAAGAAGATTCGCATCCGCATCCACAGTTTGTTGCACTTAAGTCACTCATATTTTTGCCTCCATATTTGTTATTTACAATGTTATACTATGTAGCAGGGCTTGTAAGTGTTTCCTTGATTTCAAAATATTTCCAAAGAGAAAATATAAGGCGCTCACACAGAGGTTTTTTCTTGAATAGGATGAAAGAAAAGGAGTTTTTTGCGTGAGACGGGTTAAGGAAAATGTTCATTATTTTTGTGACGATACACTCTTTGGTCATATCGACGGGCACGGGATCACGACGGCGGTGCTGGATACCGGTATCTCACCGCACCCGGACCTGGAGGGACGGATTGTCGCATTTGGTGATATGCTGCATGGAAAAAGGCGGATGTATGACGATAATTCTCATGGCACTCATGTGGCAGGCATCATTGCAGGATCAGGGAAAATGTCGTCCGGAGTGTATGCAGGCATCGCTCCGGCTTCCCGGATTGTGGCCGTTAAGGTGCTGGATCAGAAAGGGGAAGGAAAGATCCGGCATCTGATAGAAGGCATCCGGGCGATCCTGAAAAACCGGGAAAAATGGGCGATCCGGATCGTGAACATTTCGATCGGAACCCTTCCCCACCGTGGAGACGAGGAAGAGGCGGAGCTTCTGCGCTGGGTGGACCGGATGTGGGATGAGGGCCTTGTAGTTGTTACGGCGGCCGGAAATTTCGGCCCCAGGAGTGGAACCGTAACGATTCCCGGTGTCAGCAAAAAAGTGATCACAGTCGGAGCGTCCGATGACGGAGAGCAAAAAGACCGGTTTGGAAAAGTCGGGACGAATTACTCCGGCAGAGGACCGACATTCGAGTGCGTCTGCAAGCCGGATCTGGTAGCCCCCGGATCCTATATCCGTTCCTGCAACGGATTCGGACAGAAAAAGAATCAGAAGATGTATTCGGTAAAAAGCGGCACCTCCATGTCCGCTCCCATTGTATCCGGGGCAGCAGCGCTTCTTTTGAGCAAATATCCGGACATGAAAAATGTGGAAGTCAAGCTTCGTCTTCTGATGAGCGCGGATGACATGGGAAAGGATGCAAACATTCAGGGAAGAGGGCTGTTAAACATCGAAAAACTGCTCAATCCAAAGCTGTAAAAAATTTTTTATGGTGTCAAGCATTTCCTCTTGACACCGCATTTTATTTATAGTATGATGTCACAGGTGAGAAACATGGATGAAATCGTAATGCGTGCTCTGCTGTATGATTTTTACGGCGAACTGCTGACAGCAAACCAGAAAGAAATATATGAACAGTTTATGCTGGAGGATCTTTCCCTCGGTGAGATTGCCGAAGAGAGAGGCATCAGCAGGCAGGGGGTCCACGATACGATCCGTCGGTGCGAAAAGACGCTGGAGGGGTATGAGGAGAAGCTCCACCTGATCCGGAAGTTTCTTACAGTAAAAGAGAAGGTACATCAGATTGACCGTCTGCTGGACACCTGGCAGGAAAAGGAGAAAGAGACTCTGATCCGCGAGATCCGGCAGATTTCAGATGAAATCATAGAGGAGTTATAGAATGGCATTTGACAGCTTAACAGAGAAACTTCAGAATGTATTCCGGAATCTGCGAAGCAAGGGACGGCTGACAGAAGAGGATGTAAAGGCGGCCCTCAGAGAAGTCAAGATGGCTCTCCTGGAAGCCGATGTAAACTTCAAAGTTGTAAAGAGCTTTATCAAAAACGTGCAGGAACGCGCGGTCGGACAGGATGTTATGAATGGACTGAATCCTGGACAGATGGTAATCAAGATCGTAAACGAAGAGCTTGTCTCTTTGATGGGGTCTGAGACTACGGAGATCAAGCTGGAACCTGGGAAAGCAACGACCGTCATCATGATGGCAGGGTTACAGGGAGCCGGTAAGACGACCACTACCGCAAAGCTTGCAGGGAAATTCAAGCTCAAAGGCAAGAAACCGCTTCTGGTTGCCTGTGACGTTTACCGTCCGGCGGCGATCCAGCAGCTTCAGATTAACGGGGAGAAGCAGGGTGTAGAAGTATTTTCCATGGGAGAGAAGCATAAACCTGCAAATATCGCCAAAGCGGCCATGGAGCATGCGGCGAAGAACGGAAACAACATTGTAATCCTGGATACGGCCGGACGTCTTCACATTGATGAAGATATGATGGAAGAACTCCAGGAGATTAAAGAGGCAGTGACCGTACACCAGACGATTCTTGTGGTGGATGCTATGACTGGTCAGGATGCGGTCAATGTTGCAAAGGAATTCAACGATAAGATTGGAATAGACGGTGTCATTGTCACAAAGCTTGACGGTGATACAAGAGGCGGTGCCGCACTTTCCATCAAGGCCGTGACAGGGTGCCCGATCCTGTATGTTGGTATGGGTGAGAAGCTTTCCGATCTGGAGCAGTTTTATCCGGACCGGATGGCATCCAGAATCCTTGGTATGGGTGATATCCTCACTCTGATTGAAAAAGCGGAGGCTGACATTGACGAGGACAAGGCAAAAGAGATGTCACAGAAGCTTCGGAAGGCCCAGTTTGACTTTGAAGATTATCTGGAGTCCATGAAGCAGATGAGAAACATGGGAGGCCTTGGAAATATCCTCGGCATGCTTCCGGGAATCGGCGGCATGATGGGAAAGAAAGGTAAGATGCCTGACATTGATTCCGATGATGCGCAAAAGAAGATGGAGCGGATGGAGGCTATCATCTACTCGATGACAGTCAAGGAGCGGAGAAATCCGGATATCCTGACACCTTCCAGAAAGCACCGGATTGCAAAAGGCGCCGGAGTGGACATCTCGGAAGTGAACAAGCTGTGCAAGCAGTTTGAACAGATGAAAAAGATGATGAAGCAGATGCCTGGAATGATGGGCGGCAAAGGTGGTAAAAAGGGAAAATTCAAATTACCTTTTTAACATAAATAAAAGAGAAACAGTATAGTGGAGGTGAAACAAATGGCAGTAAAAATCAGATTAAGAAGAATGGGACAGAAAAAAGCTCCTTTCTATAGAATCATCGTAGCTGATTCCCGTTCCCCAAGAGACGGTAAGTTCATCGAGGAAATCGGTACTTACGATCCGACAAAAGATCCGAGCGTTTTCAAGGTAGACGAAGAAGCAGCAAAGAAATGGTTAAACAACGGAGCACAGCCGACAGAAGTTGTAAGCAAGATTTTTAAAGCAGCTGGTATCGAAAAATAGTCCAGACGTCGGAGGTGCCTGCATATGAAAGAATTAGTAGAAGTAATTGCGAAAGCTCTGGTTGATGAACCGGATCAGGTAGTAGTTACGGAAAAGGTGGAAGGCAGGACTACGGTCATCGAAGTTCATGTGGCAGAAGGCGATATGGGTAAGGTGATCGGCAAGCAGGGCCGTATTGCGAAAGCAATTCGTTCTGTTGTAAAGGCTGCCGCCGCAAAAGAAGACAAAAAGGTAGTCGTAGATATCACTTAAGCAGTGATGTCTGCGGACTGCAAAAGCAAGAACAGGCTGCCATGCCGGGCATGTGCGGGACTGTTCTTCATTTTTATAGAGAAGGAGAAGCGTATGGAACAGTTTCTGCAGGTGGGAGTGATTTCAAGCACACACGGAATCAGAGGTGAAGTAAAGGTCTTTCCTACCACGGATGAGAAGACACGCTTTCAGGAGCTGAAAGAAGTCATACTGGATACAGGAAAAGAACAGATGACGCTGGAGATTGAGAATGTCCGTTATTTTAAACAGATGGTCATTCTGAAGTTCAGAGGAATCGATAATATAAATGATATCGAGCGCTATAAAGGCCGCCCGCTTCTCGTTGCAAGAGAAGACGCCGTGCCGCTTGATGAAAACGAATACTACATTGCCGACCTGATCGGCATGGATGTAGTGACGGAGGACGGTTCCTGTTTCGGACGCCTGAGCGATGTCATGGAAACAGGCGCAAATGATGTTTACATCATTCAGACAGAAAAGCAGGGAGAAGTTCTGATTCCGGCCATCCGCGAATGTATTTTGGATGTGGATCCGGAAAAGAGGCAGATGAAGATTCATCTGATGAAGGGACTGATCCAGTAACAGGAAGGAAACACAGATGAATTTTCACATTATGACATTGTTTCCGGATATGGTAGAACAGGGATTGAAGACCAGTATCATCGGACGTGCCGAGGCAAAAGGTCTGTTATCCATTGACGCGGTCAATATCCGGGATTACGCATTTAACAAGCATCAGAGCGTGGATGATTATCCATATGGAGGCGGGGCAGGAATGCTGATGCAGGCAGAGCCGGTTTTTCAGTGCTATGAGGCCGTCTGTCAGAAGACAAAGGCATCAAAGGAAGGAAAAAGACCGAGGCTTGTCTACTTGTCTCCACAGGGCAGGACCTTTAACCAGGAAATGGCGGAAGAATTCGCGAACGAGGATGAATTGATCCTGCTTTGCGGCCACTATGAAGGGATTGACGAGAGAGTACTGGAAGAGATTGTGACAGATTATGTCTCCATCGGAGACTATGTCCTGACAGGAGGAGAACTCGCGGCCATGGTCATGATAGACGCAATATCAAGGCTGGTACCTGGAGTCCTTCACAATGATGTTTCGGCAGAGTTTGAGAGTTTTCAGGATCACCTTCTGGAATACCCGCAGTATTCCAGGCCGGAGACGTGGCACGGAAAACAGGTGCCGCCGATACTTCTTTCCGGTCATCATGCGAACATTGAAAAGTGGAGAAGGGAACAGTCAATTATCCGGACTGCTGAAAACAGGCCGGATCTGCTTGAAAAAGCAGAACTTACGGAAAAAGAGCAGAAATTCCTCGAAGAATATAGAAAAAACAGCTTGCAATCCTAAAGACTATATGATACACTAGGACTGTTGTGAGAAGAAAGAGATGGTCCTCTGATACGGTATATCAAGTATTAAGAACGTCAAAAGAATCAAGGAGGTCACACAATGAACGAAATCATCAGAAAGATTGAAGCAGAACAGCTCAAAGAAAACGTACCACAGTTTAACGTGGGAGACACTGTAAAAGTTTACGGTAAAATCAAAGAAGGAAACCGTGAAAGAATCCAGGTGTTTGAAGGAACTGTATTAAAGAAACAGGGCGGAAGCACAAGAGAAACTTTCACAGTAAGAAAATTTTCCAACGGTGTGGGCGTTGAGAAGACATGGCCGCTGCACTCTCCAAACGTAGAAAGGGTAGAGGTAGTAAGAAGAGGTAAAGTCAGAAGAGCAAAACTTAACTACTTAAGAGGCCGTGTAGGTAAGAGAGCAAAGGTCAAAGAATTAGTTAAATAGGACATGGGAAGGGGCAAGGTACATTCATGTATGATTGCCCCTTTTGTGTTAAATAAACAGGTATGTTACATGAAGAAAAGAATACAGTTTGGAAAAGAAAAAAAGCAGATTGATTATGACCTGATCCGTACTGTCGGAATCTGGGCATTTAAAATTATTCTTGTATGCCTGCTGGCACTTGTCATTGTGTTTTATTTTGGAAGACAAGTAAAAAATTCAGGAGATTCCATGCGTCCGGCAGTGCTGGACGGGGATATCGTTCTGGTAAACCGAATGATTTATGACGCAAGCAAGCCAAAACGCAGCGATATTATTGTATTCAAGCCAAACGGCAATGAAAACGCCCGATCCTATATCAAGCGGATTATCGGACTTCCCGGAGAGACTGTTCAGATCAAGGACGGGGAAATCTATATTGACGGCGAGAAGCTGGAAGAAAAGTACGAAACAACTGCCATTGAGGATGCCGGAACCGCTTCGGAGGAGATAACTCTGGACGGAGATGAGTATTTTGTTCTGGGCGATAACCGCAGGAACAGTGAAGACAGCAGAATGGCAGATATCGGGCATGTAAAACGTTCCGAGATCGAAGGCAAAGCATGGTTTGTTCTTTCGACAAAAGGAAATTTTGGATTTATATAGATAAAAGGAGGCACCTATGCATTTTCAATGGTACCCGGGTCATATGACCAAAGCGAAAAGAATGATGCAGGAAAATATCAAACTGATTGACCTGATTATCGAACTTGTGGATGCGAGAGTTCCGGTCAGCAGCCGGAACCCGGACATCGATGAACTTGGAAAACAGAAAGCAAGACTGATCCTTCTGAACAAGTCAGATCTGGCATCGGAAGGATGCAACGAAAAATGGGAGAAGTATTTCAAAGATAAGGGCTTTTCCGTTGTGAAGGTGAATTCCAGAAGCGGAGCAGGGATCAAATCCATCAACGGGGTGATTCAGGAAGCCTGCAGGGAGAAAATCGAACGTGACAGAAGACGCGGTATTTTGAACAGACCGGTCCGTGCCATGGTAGTCGGAATTCCGAATGTAGGAAAGTCGACCTTTATCAATTCCCTGGCTGGAAAGGCCTGCACCAAGACCGGAAACAAGCCGGGTGTGACAAAGGGGAAACAGTGGATCCGTCTGAATAAGCAGGTGGAGCTTCTGGACACACCTGGAATTCTCTGGCCGAAGTTTGAGGATCAGGAAGTCGGGATGAAGCTGGCTTTCATTGGATCAATCAAAGATGAGATTTTAAATACAGAAGAGCTTGCTGCAGAGCTGATCCGGCGTTTGCAGGGCAGATACCCGAATCTGACGGAAGAACATTATGGGATAGAGGAAAGCCGGGATCCGTACGAAACACTGCGTTTGATCGCAGAAAAGAAACACTGCCTGACAAAGGGAGGAGAGCTTGACTTAGAGAAAGCGGCTGTATTATTTATGGATGATTTCCGAAGCGGAAAGCTTGGAAGGCTGACGCTGGAAATTCCGGAGGATTACGAATAAGGGGAGACAAAGATGAAACAAGAGGATAAAGAAGAAAAGGGGAAAAGGAAATCAGCCGCGAGGGAAGTGCTGGACTGGATCATCTATATTGGCATTGTCCTGCTGCTTTCCTGGCTGATTATCACATTTGTCGGAGTACGCACTGTAGTAGACGGCCGGTCCATGGAGCCGACACTTCATGACGGAAACAACCTGATTGTAGATAAGCTGTCGTACCGTTTTCGTGATCCGAAACGTTATGAAATCATCGTTTTTCCGTACAAATATGAAGAGAATACATATTATATCAAACGGATTATCGGCCTGCCGGGAGAGACGGTCCAGGTGAAAGACGGGGAAGTCTATATTGACGGGGAACTGCTCGGAGAAGACTACGGGGCAGAGCCGATGGAGGATGCCGGAATTGCCGCGGAGCCGATTCAGCTTGGTGACGATGAATATTTTGTCCTGGGCGATAACCGGAACCACAGCTCGGACAGCCGGGACGCCAGTGTCGGAGTACTGAAAAGGGAGGATCTGATCGGAAGAGCCTGGATCCGGATTTATCCGTTTGATGAAATGGGGTTTGTTGTACATGAGTAAAACAATCAAAGAAATAAAAGAAGAGTTCGGGCGAACCCCTGTGGAGAGCTGGAATGCGCTTTATTCGGAATACGAAGGTGATTCCCGTTCCGGCGTTCAGAAACTGCTTCACTCTTTTCGGAAGCAGGAGGAGGCCAGAAAGCAGGAGCTGATACGTCTGGAGGAAATGTGCCGGTACGAAAAGAAATATGAGTCCTATGATTATATCTGCGGGATTGACGAAGTGGGGAGAGGACCGCTTGCCGGCCCGGTCGTAGCGGCGGCAGTGATCCTGCCAAAGGACTGCCAAATTCTCTATATCAATGATTCAAAGAAACTTTCGGCCAAAAAGCGGGAAGAGCTTTATGGCGAGATCATGGAAAAAGCGATTGCAGTAGGAATCGGGATGGCGGGACCGCAGAGAATTGACGAAATCAATATTCTGCAGGCGACTTATGAGGCAATGAGGGAAGCAGTGAGTAAGCTGACGGTCCGGCCGGATCTGCTGCTCAATGATGCGGTCACGATTCCGGATGTCCTGATTCCACAGGTCCCGATCATCAAAGGAGATGCGAAAAGCATTTCCATCGCCTGTGCCAGTGTTATTGCAAAAGTGACAAGAGACCGGCTGATGGTGGAATACGACAAAGTACTTCCGGAATATGGATTCGCGTCCAATAAAGGGTATGGATCCAAAGACCACATCGAGGCACTGAAAACATATGGACCGTCCCCGATTCACAGAAGCACATTTATCACACACTTTGTGTAACGGAGGATGCCGGATGAATCAGAAAGACAAAGGAAATGCTGCGGAACATCTTGCGGCAGCCTTTCTGGAGAGAAAAGGCTTTCAGATTCTGGAACGGAATTTCCGCTGCCGTGCCGGGGAGATTGATCTGATTGCGAAGGAAGGGGACTGTGTCGTTTTCGCAGAGGTCAAATACCGGAGCAGCACGTCTCTTGGACGGCCGGAGGAAGCGGTTGACCAGAGAAAGCAGCGGCGGATCTGCAGGGCTGCACTTTACTATCTTACAACCCATGGGCTTTTGGAGAGCCCGGTCCGCTTTGATGTGATTGCCGTCCTTGGAGAGGAAATCACGCACTTTGAACATGCATTTGAATTTCAGGAATAACAGGTAACAGATTATGAAAACATGGAAAACAACAAACAATCAGAATGATATTGTGTGCCGCACCGGAGCAGGAGACGTTCCGTATCTGTCGTTTCCGCTTCTTGAGCAGAGCGGTCTGGTACATCATGGATTCTCCACCCGCATGGGCGGAGTGAGTACCGGAATCTATGAGAGCATGAACCTGAGTTTCACAAGGGGTGACGAAGATGCAGCTGTCCGGGAGAATTTTGAACGGTTCGGCGCTGCAATCGGCGTCCGGACTTCTGACATGGTCTTTTCCAGACAGACACATACGTCCAATGTCCGTATTGTCACAGAGGAGGATCGTGGAAAAGGAATCGTTTGCCCGGTAGATTATGACAATGTAGACGGTTTGATCACAGATGTGCCGGGACTCTGCCTTGTAACATTTTACGCAGACTGTGTGCCGTTGTTTTTTCTGGATCCGGTCAGGAAGGTGATTGGTCTGTCCCATTCCGGGTGGCGCGGGACTGTGGCAAAAATCGGCCTGGAAACGGTGAAGAAGATGCAGGAAGTCTATGGAAGCCGCCCGGAGGATACTCTGGCATGTATCGGCCCGTCCATCTGCCAGTCATGCTATGAAGTGAGCGGAGATGTCATTGATGCGTTCCGGGAGTCTTTTTCTCCCAGGCTTTGGGAAACACTGTTCTACGAAAAACCGGACGGGAAATATCAGCTTAACCTCTGGAAAGCAAATGAAGCGGTCTTTGCCGAGGCCGGCATTTTGACGGAACACATTGCGGTGACGAATATCTGTACGAACTGTAATCCGGAGCTATTATATTCACACAGGGCGTCCGGCGGCAGACGGGGGAGCCTTGCCGCCTTTCTTGCCCTGAAAGAAACACAGGAGGGAAATCAACCACCATGTATTACACACTTCTGACAGAAAATGTAACAGAGAGGGTAACCGAAAATATTCAGCAGGAAGTTGAGACACAGACAAACTTTGCTGTCAATTTCCTGAATGAAAATCTGCCAAAGGTCATTGAATTCGGAATCGGTGTGATCTTTGCGCTGATCTTTTTTGCGATCGGAAGGGTTTTGATCAACTGGGTACGGAAACTCGTCCGCGCTTCCATCGAACGGTCCAATGCAGACAAAGGGGTAGAGCAGTTTGTGGATTCCTGTCTTAAGACGGGGCTGTATGCAATACTGATTTTAACAATTGTTGTGCGTTTTGGAGTGGATACTTCTTCGGTAGCAGCGCTTCTTGCTTCCGGAGGTGTGGCAATCGGTCTTGCGTTACAGGGAAGCTTGTCAAACTTCGCCGGAGGAGTGCTGATTCTTCTTCTGAGACCATTTACAGTAGGAGACTATATTATTGAGCATACGGATAATCTGGAAGGAACTGTTAAAGAGATTCAGATTTTCTATACAAAGCTTTCCACTGTTGACAACAAGACGATCGTTATACCAAACGGAAGTTTATCAAACAACAGTCTGACCAATGTAACAGCGATGGATCTTCGACGGCTGGATTTTTATGTCAGAATCGGATACGATGAGGATCTGCAGTCTGCTCAGAAGATTATCCGGCATGTAATGGAGCAGGAGCCGGAAGTAATCAAGGATAAAGAGCATACGGTTTTTGTGGATGATCTGGCAGAAAGTTACGTGAGACTTTGCGTAAGACTATGGCTGAAATCCGATGTATACTGGGATATACGGGCGAGTATCATGGAAAAGACGAAACTTGCACTTGACGAAGCGGGAATCCGCTTTGCCGGACAAAAGATGGAAATTGTCATGAAAGAATGACAGAATCATAAAAAGGCGGCAGAGAGCATCGCGTGAAAATCATGACGGATGCCTCTGCCGTTTTTCTTACATGGAATAGATCTGATATTCCTCTCCTTCCAGAGTTTTCCAGTGAAAGGTACCATTTTCAAGAATCATATAGCTATGCCGGCTGTTCTCTTTTGGAAGAGAGACAGATCCCGGATTCAGATAAGTAAAGGTCTCTGTTTTTGTACATGCAGGCACATGAGTATGTCCGTGAAGCAGGATATCTCCTTCCTGAAGAAGCGGTGGTGTCTGCAGATTATACTGATGACCATGTGTAACAAAAACCATCCGGTCCTTTTCGGAAATCAGACAGTAGTCTGCAAGAATAGGAAAGTTGAGAACCATCTGATCGACTTCGCTGTCACAGTTTCCACGCACACAGAAAACACGTGATGCAAGAGGATTGAGCAGTTCAATCACCTTCTTCGGATCATATTCCGCAGGAAGATCATTGCGCGGGCCGTGATATAGAATATCTCCAAGAAGAACCAGACGGTCGGCGGATTCGTTTTTAAATGCTTCCAGCATTTTCTTGCAGTAAAAAGTGGATCCGTGGATATCGGATGCAATAAAATATTTCATAGCAGTATTCCTCCTTTTCTCAAAAAGTGTATCACAGTCTAAAAAAATACTCAAGCTCTGCCCGATCGTGATTTGACAGAAAAAGGATCCATCCGATATAATAAGTGGCAGAATCATACTGCCTTTTCAGGTGGAAGAAAGGAATAAAAACATGCGTGTAATAGCAGGAAGTGCAAAACGATTGCAGCTAAAAACGATAGAAGGGCTTGACACAAGGCCGACAACAGACCGGATCAAGGAGACACTGTTTAATATGATTTCCCCGGAACTTGCCGACTGCCGGTTTCTTGATCTGTTCAGCGGCAGCGGAGCCATCGGGATTGAAGCATTAAGCCGCGGCGCGCGGACCGCGTATTTTGTAGAAAAAAACCAAAAGGCGGCAGCCTGCATCCGTGACAATCTGAAACATACCAGACTGGAGGATCGGGCGGTCCTGATGAAAACGGATGTCATCAGCGCACTGAGAAAAATGGAAGGAGAAGCGCCGTTCGATTTCATTTTCATGGATCCGCCGTATCATGCGGGAGCAGAGTTTGAAGTATTTGATTATCTGAGATCTTCTTCACTCGTCAGCGAGGATACACTGATCATTCTGGAGGCATCTTTGGATACTGATTTCAGTTTTCTGGAGGAGATGGGATACGAGATTATAAAAGAAAAAAAATATAAAACAAACAGGCATATTTTTGTCGAAAGACGTTGAGTTCTTTCGTGGAACGTGATAGAATAACAAAGTAAATGACAGGATTTGTCGAAGTAAGAAGGAGAGTGTAACTATGAGCAGCCGAATTGAGCAGATTATTGATGAAATTGAGGAATATATAGATAATTGTAAGTTCCAGCCATTATCCACGACAAAGATTATTGTGAACAAAGATCAGATCGACGAGTTGTTGAGAGAACTCAGAATGAAGACGCCGGAAGAGATCAAGCGTTATCAGAAGATCATCGATAATAAAGACGCAATCCTTGCAGATGCCCAGACAAAGGCAGATACGATGATTCAGGAAGCAAAAGCAAAGACAGACGAGCTTGTAAGTGATCATGAAATCATGCAGCAGGCATATGCACAGGCAAACGAGATCGTAGCGGCTGCTACGGAACAGGCACAGCAGATTATTGACAGCGCGACTGAGGATGCAAACCAGCTCCGCATGGGTGCCATGGGATATGCAGATGATCTGATGGCAAAAGTAGAAAATATGATCGGACATGCGCTGGATAATTATACATCCAAGTATGACAGCCTTGTCAATTCCCTTCAGGAATCTTACGACATGGTACGCAATGACCGCGAGGAACTCCGGATTCAGGATGAGACAGAAGCAGAGTTCGCTCAGGCTATGGATGAGGAATAATAGCTGCTACAGTATTTGAATATAGAGATACGCCATGAGACTGGCTGCCGCACCGGCAGCCAGTTTTTCTGCAATATACGGAGTGATTTTCAGACCACTTCCATTCAGCATGCCGTTTGTCTGTGCACCGGCACAAAATCCTCCGAAGGCACAAAGTCCCATGATACAGGCATAGCGTAACGAAAAGGGAAGAGGGAGTGTTTCCAGCATTACCACTCCATTTGTGATCTCCAGAAAAGAAAGCAGCAGCCTGCCTGGAAGAGTACCGGCGAAGGGGAGCTTGCACGCAAGTTCCAGAAATACGGAAAATACAATAATATATCCCCCGATTTTGGTTATCGTTTCAAAGCTGTCCATAATTGACAGATCAAGTACATCCATGGAAAAACGTCCGTTGTCTCCGTGAAAAACTGTCGGTGCCGGATGGGTTTCTTTTTTCAGATAGATCCTGCAAAAGGCGAAGCTCAGTACCACGGGAACAAGAAGAAAAATTATCATGGATCCAAAGACAAGAGAAGGGTCCCCGATCGTCTGGCATACTACAAACCCGGCCATAAAACCAGGGCTGGTATTATTGCAGAAAGAGAGCAGATATGCCCCCTCGCGGGATGAAATCCTCCGGTCCCGCACCAGATCCGCCGTGACCTTCGCACCCATGGGATAACCGCATAAAAATCCGGTAAGCACCGCAAAGCAGCCGCCCGGACTGACAGAAAACAAAGGTCCGAGGACCGGATAGACAAGGCGTGAAATGTGCCGGATCAGACTGGTCCTCAGCATGATATTGACAATAATCAGAAAAGGAAGCAGAGTCGGAAGTACCGTCTCAAACCAGAGCAGCAGCCCGTTCCTGGCCCCCTGAAATACATCTCCCGGAAACAACAGCATGATGACAAATAGGAAAATCGTGAAAATGACAAAAAAATAACGTTTCAAAATCGTTCCTTTGGTAAAAATAGTCAATAAATTGTATGAAAAATATGGTGATTTTAGAAGCACTATGCTATAATAAGTTTAGATTTGGTAAAAAACGAGAGAAAGGGAGATAACAATGGCAGTACTGGAACAATTAGAACCAAAAAAAGTATTTCAGATTTTTGAGGAGCTTTCCTCTGTTCCGCGAGGAACATTTTACGATGAGAAAATCAGCAACTGGTGTGTGGACTTTGCAAAAAAACGGAATCTGGAATACATACAGGACGATGCGGGGAACGTCATCATCAAAAAGCCGGGAACATCTGGATATGAAAATTCGGAGCCGGTCATTCTGCAGGGACATATGGATATGGTCTGCGAGAAAGTGGAGGGCTCAGATCACGATTTTGAGAATGATCCTCTGGAGCTTTATGTAGAAGACGGATATGTAAAAGCGAAAGGAACAACACTTGGCGGTGACGACGGAATTGCCATTGCCTACGCATTTGCGCTTCTCGACAGCGATGATATTCCGCATCCGCCGCTGGAAGTTATTGTGACAACAGACGAAGAGATCGGAATGGGCGGAGCCAATGCCCTTGACATGTCACAGATCAAGGGAAATATTTTCCTCAACATCGACGGAGAAGAGGAAGGCATTATTCTTGCAGGCTGTGCAGGAGGTGTTCTTGAGACTTTGAAGATTCCTGCAGAGCGGGAAGAAAAGAGCGGTTCTGTGATGAGAATCAAAGTAAGAGGACTCCGGGGAGGACATTCCGGATCCCAGATCCACGAGCAGCGTGGAAACGCAAATAAAATCATGGGAAGAATCCTGAATCATCTCGATCAGGGTACTGAGATTGCTCTTGTATCCGTAAGTGGAGGTTCCCAAGATAATGTCATTGCCGGTACGGCAGAAGCAGTAATTGCAGTGGCAGATCCGAAGAAGGCTCAGGAGATTGTATCTGACATGGAAGCTACATTAAAGGCAGAGTTTTCCTCTGATGAACCGGATCTTCAGGTTCCGGTTACCGTCACGGAAGAGACGGTACAGGCACTCACAAAAGAAGTCACAAAGAAAGTGATTTTTGCAATGGTCTGCACACCGTACGGTGTACAGGGACTCAGCAGAGATCTTCCAGGTGTGGTAGAGACTTCCCTGAATCTTGGTATTGTAAAAACTGATGAGACAGCCATCTCCCTGATGTACTATCTGAGAAGCAGCGTGAACTCCCAGATGCAGGAATTAAAATCCATTTTCCGGACATGGGCTGAAATGCTTGGAGGCACTCATGAAGAGAGTGGAGAATATCCTGCATGGATGTATCAGAAAGAATCAAAAATACGTCCTCTGATGGCGGAAGCATACAAGGAAGTCACAGGTAAGGATGCCGTGATTTCTACTGTACATGCCGGACTGGAATGTGGCCTTCTGTCTGCGAAAAAGCCGACACTGGACTGTGTTTCCTTCGGACCGGATATCCCGGATGTACACTCTGTCAATGAGCGTCTGGATATCGAGTCAACCGCGCGTGTATGGGAAATGATCAAAGTGGTTCTCGCAAAACTGAAATAAAACAGAATGTGGACGCCGCGCCGGTGACAGGAATGCTGCCGGCGCGGAACTCTTTGTTTAACAGGAAACTCCGTTCCCTGTTAAACAAAAAACGCTCCGCGGGATGCGCACTCGCGCAAAGCAGAAATTAGTCGCTAAAGCGACCGCGCTCGGCGCAAGAGTTCCGCGAGCGGAACTCTTTGTCATATCCCGGCCGGACATTTCATATTACTAGTCAAAAAGGGGGAAGCTGGCACATATGCAGAGACGCAGAGGATATATGCAGTTTCTGATACTGGTTCTTCTTCTGATTCTGGAAGGAGCTGCCATTCCCAAACTTCAAAATGACGCATCTTATTTTTCCCTTGGCAAAAGCGTTGTTTCGGAAGAGTTTTTCCGCAGTCATGAGCTGACAGAGGAGATGGTCTCGTATATGAGAACATCCAAAGAACCGGGACGGGCGGCCGGACTGTTTCTTCTGGAACAGAACTTCCACTCGGGTATTTCTTTCCCTTCACTGACAAAGCAGAATTTTCAGAAGATCGAAAAACAGTGGCGGGCCAGCCCGTCTTATTCCGCCTATATGGCAGCCTGCGAAAAGATCTGGGCGGATGTCCGGTATTTTCCGGTTATGTTCTGGAAAGAGGAGCCGGATCTTACCGTCACCTACGAAGATTCCTGGATGTATGAGCGGACTTACGGAGGAAAGAGGGGACACGAGGGGACGGATCTGATGGCATCCGAAAATAAAAGAGGGATTTTCCCGATTGTCAGCATGACGGATGGAACGGTCACAAGTAAAGGATGGCTTCCGAAAGGAGGATGGCGGATCGGGATCACGGCACCTCACGGAGGCTATTTCTATTACGCTCATCTGGATTCTTACGCGGATGTGGAAATCGGGGAGGAGATAGAGGCGGGCGACCTGATTGGGTATATGGGTGACAGCGGATACGGAGACGAGGGGACAACGGGTAAATTCCCGGTACACCTGCATCTTGGGATTTATCTGGAAGAGCCGGACGAAGAAATCAGTATCAATCCATACTGGATTCTCCGATATGTGGAAGACTCCAAACTTTTCTGTAGAAAAAGTGACTGAAGCATGGAGAATTTGCTGCAGGTATGGTATACTGACTCTGTATGCGAAAGGAGAAAATATGGAGTTACCAAAAGCATTTGAAGAGAAAATGAAAACCCTCCTGGGTGAAGAATTTGATGCATATACGGCCTGCTATGAGGAGCCGCGCTACTATGGCCTCCGTGTCAATACTTCCAAAATCAGCGTGGAAGAATTCCAAAAGATCTGTCCGTTTTCCATTACCCCGGTTCCGTGGATCGAAAACGGATTTTATTATGACGGAGAAAAAGAAAGCCCGGCCAGACACCCGTATTATTACGCAGGTCTTTATTATCTGCAGGAGCCAAGTGCCATGACACCGGCCAACCGCCTGGATATTACACCGGGGGAGAGGGTGCTGGACGTCTGTGCCGCTCCCGGCGGAAAGGCAACGGAACTTGGAGCGAAGCTTCAGGGAGAGGGCGTGCTGATCGCCAATGATATCAGCAACTCCCGGGCCAAGGGACTTTTAAAGAATCTCGAACTGTTCGGAATCGGAAATATGCTTGTTCTGAGCGAGGAGCCGGGAAAGCTGATGGACTACTTCCCGGAATATTTTGATAAAATTCTGATCGACGCTCCGTGCTCCGGCGAAGGGATGTTCCGGAAAGATAAAAAGATGATGAAGGCATGGGAGGAACACGGCCCTGAGTTTTTCTCAAAACTTCAAAGAAGCATTCTGACCCAGGCCGCAGCAATGTTGAAGCCGGGCGGAATGCTTCTGTATTCCACCTGTACGTTTGACCCGCTGGAAAATGAGGGAAGCGTCTCCCGGCTTCTGGAACAGTATCCGGAGTTTGAACTTCAGGAGATCCGCCCATATGAAGGATTCCGGGAAGGACGCCCGGAATATGCTTCCATCCGTCAGGAAGAGTTTCGTAAAACCGTCCGGATTTTCCCACATCACATGAAAGGCGAGGGACATTACCTTGCCCTTCTGAAAAAGGGGAACGGGGAAGGTTCCGAAACACAGACATCCAGGATTCACCCGGCGAAAGGAAGAAGTGCTTCCTACGAGAAACTGCCGGAAGATCTGAGAAATTTCTTACAGCTTGTGCACCGCCCGTTTGATGCCGGCCGGTTTGATATCCGTAAAGAACGGGTTTACTATATGCCGGAAGGGCTGCCGGATCTTACCGGCATCCGCTTGTTACGAAGCGGTCTTCTCATCGGAGAACTGAAAAAAGGAAGATTTGAGCCAAGCCAGGCGCTTGCGATGAATCTGAAAAAAGACGAATATGAGAATATTCTCGATTTTCCGCTTTCAGATGAGCGTGTAATTAAATATCTGAAAGGTGAGACGATTCTCACCGATGATCTGACCGGGCCGAAAGAAAAGGGATGGTATCTCGTCTGCGTGGACGGATATCCACTTGGATTCGGAAAGCTTTCCCAGGGCACGTTGAAGAACAAATATCTTCCAGGATGGAGATGGATGTCATCATGATGCGGTTAGATCGGATTTTAACAGAGATGGGAGCAGGCAGCCGGCAGGAAGTCAAAAAGCTGATCCGCAAAGGACAGGTCAGCGTGGATGGAGAGATCATCAAAAAGCCGGAGGTCAAAGTAGAGGAAAAAACCGCCAGGATCCGGTGCCTTGGCATTTCGTACCGGTATGAGCCTTATGTTTATTATATGCTCCACAAACCGGCCGGTGTCGTATCTGCGACAGAGGATTCCAAAGAGCGGACCGTACTGGAGCTGCTGGAAAATCCGGCAAGAAAAGATCTGTTTCCGGTGGGACGCCTTGACAAGGACACAGAGGGGCTTCTGCTTCTGACAAACGACGGAGAGCTGGCCCATCGTCTCCTGTCACCGAAAAAGCATGTAGATAAGACATACGAGGCTGTCATTTCCGGTATTGTCACGGAAGAGGACGCAGCCGCATTTGCACGGGGAGTGGATATCGGAGACGATACTCTGACACTTCCGGCAGTGCTGGAAATTTTAAATACCGATCCGGAGCAGAATTGTTCCGAAATTTCCATCACAATACAGGAAGGACGCTATCACCAGATCAAACGGATGTTTGAGGCGGTTGGAAAGCACGTTGTCTATCTGAAACGAATCCGGATGGGGACACTGAATCTGGATCCGGC
Source organism: Drancourtella sp. An12 (assembly GCF_002160935.1). NCBI lineage: Bacteria > Bacillati > Bacillota > Clostridia > Eubacteriales > Oscillospiraceae > Drancourtella > Drancourtella sp. An12. The sequence continues at coordinate 111,203 of NZ_NFLO01000005.1, forward strand.
GCTCCCAAAAGGAGCATCGCGCCGGCTGACAGAAGAAGAAATTGATGCGTTAAAACAGGCCTGGGCAAAGGAGAGCTAAATGAGAACAGATATGACTGAAAAAACAAAAGCAGTGATCTTTGACATGGACGGGACCCTGATCGACTCCATGTGGATCTGGCCGGACATTGATTCATATTATGTAAAAAAATATCATCTGGAGCTTCCGGATGATTTTCACAGAGCGATCGAGGGAAAGTCCTACCATGAGACGGCACAGTATTTCCGGGATACATTTGACATGGCACTATCGACCGAAGAAATCATGGACGAATGGACCAGCCTTGCCTACCAGAGATATACCGAGGAGGTCACGTTGAAACCGGGAGTGGAGGAATTCCTCCGGTATGGGAAGGAAAACGGAATCCTGTTCGGAATTGCGACGAGCAACGGAAGGACTCTTGCTGAAGCAGCACTGAAAGCGCTTCAGATCGATACCTATTTTACGGCCATGCGGACTTCCGGGGAGGTAAACGTTGGAAAGCCGTCTCCGGATATTTACCTCAAGGTGGCTGAGGACATGCAGGTCCGGCCGGAGCACTGTCTTGTGTTCGAGGACGTGCCGATGGGGATTCTGGCAGGAAAACGCGCGGGCATGCAGGTGTGCGCCGTCTACGATGAGTTTTCCCGTCCACTGGATCAGGAAAAGAAAAAACTTGCCGACTATTACATCCATGATTTTCACGATGTAATGGATCGCATCAAAGAGAGGAACACAGATGGAAAATAAGTTTTTACCGGTCTCCCGAAGAGAGATGGAAGAGCGGGGATGGGATCAGGTTGATTTTGTCTACATCAGCGGAGACGCCTATGTAGACCATCCGTCCTTTGGACACGCCATCATTACAAGACTTCTGGAGGCTCATGGATACAGAGTCGGGATCATTGCACAGCCGGACTGGAAGGACAAGAACAGCATTACCGTTTTCGGGGAGCCAAGACTTGCATTTCTTGTATCGGCCGGAAATATGGATTCCATGGTCAACCATTACAGCGTTTCCAAGAAGCGCAGAAGCCAGGACGCCTATACGCCGGGCGGCGTCATGGGGAAACGTCCTGATTACGCCTGCGTCGTCTACGGAAATCTGATCCGCCAGACGTACAAAAAGACGCCGGTGATTCTCGGCGGAATCGAGGCAAGTCTCAGAAGACTGGCCCATTACGATTACTGGTCTGACCGGCTGAAACGCTCCGTGCTTCTGGATTCCGGAGCGGATCTGATTTCCTACGGAATGGGAGAACGCTCCATTGTGGAAATCGCAGATGCATTGAACGCCGGAATCCGGGTGGAAGACCTGACTTATATTGACGGGACAGTCTGCAAGGTCAAAGACCGGGAAGCGATATATGACGCCGTGGAGCTGCCGGCCTATTCCGAGCTTCAGAAAGACAGGCTTCGTTATGCCGAGAGTTTCTATACCCAGTACTGTAATACGGATCCGTTTACGGCAAAGCGGCTGATTGAGCCGTATTCGGAGCACGTCTATGTCGTACAGAATCCGCCTGCAAAGCCGTTGTCCCAGACCGAGATGGACGATGTGTACGCGCTTCCTTACATGCGGACCTATCATCCGATGTACGAAAAGGACGGAGGAATTCCGGCCATCTCAGAAGTGAAATTCAGTCTGATCAGCAACCGGGGATGTTTTGGTGCCTGCAGTTTCTGCGCACTGACATTCCATCAGGGCAGAATCATTCAGACAAGAAGTCATGAGTCCCTTGTTGAGGAGGCGAAACTTCTGACGGAGGAGCCGGATTTCAAAGGATATATTCACGATGTAGGCGGACCGACTGCCAACTTCCGGCATCCGGCCTGTGACAAGCAGCTGACTCACGGAGCATGTAAGCACAGACAGTGCCTGTTCCCGAAACCATGCAAAAATCTGAATGTGGATCATAAAGACTACCTGAAGCTCCTGCGAAGCCTCCGGGAAATACCGAAGGTCAAGAAGGTCTTTATCCGTTCCGGTATCCGGTTTGATTATGTCATGGCAGATCCGGATGATACCTTTATGCGGGAGCTTTGCGAATATCACGTAAGCGGGCAGCTCAAAGTAGCGCCGGAACATATTGCGGACCCGGTTCTTCAGATGATGGGAAAACCGGAGAATTCCGTGTACCGCGCATTTACTGAAAAATATAAAAAGATCAACGAACAGCTTGGAAAGAAACAGTATCTGGTGCCATACCTGATGTCGTCTCACCCGGGCTCCACCTTAAAAGAGGCGGTGGCTCTTGCGGAATATCTGCGGGATCTTGGTTATATGCCGGAACAGGTGCAGGACTTTTATCCGACACCGTCCACCATCTCCACCTGTATGTACTACACGGGAGTCGATCCAAGGACAATGAAGCCGGTTTATGTACCGAAGTCCCCGCATGAAAAGGCGATGCAGAGGGCGCTGATTCAGTACCGGAATCCGAAAAACTATGAGCTGGTCATGGAAGCTCTCAAAAAAGCAGGGCGGGAAGATCTGATTGGGTTCGGAAAGCATTGTCTGATCCGTCCGAGGCAGACAAAAGAGGACCGGTATTTTGCAAAAAAACGGCAGCAGTCAAAGGAGGCTGCCGCACCGAGGAAAAAGAAAACCATCAGAAATACACATAAGAAAAAGAAAAAATAGCAGCAGGGAGGAATGTATATGAGGATTGCAGTTGTGACAGGAGCATCTTCCGGGATCGGGAGAGAGTTTGTAACCCGGATCCCCGCATTTTACAGGCAGCTTGATGAGATATGGATCACGGCCAGAAGAGCGGAAAGGCTGGAACAGGTCAAAAAGACCGTGGAGGAGAAAACCGGGATCTATGTCCGGATTTTTGCAGGCGATCTGGAAAAAGATCTGATCTATAAGCAAATCTTAAACCGCCTCGAGAATCAGAATCCGGATGTCCGGATGCTTGTAAATGCCGCCGGATTTGGAAAAATCGGAGAGGCAAAAGAGATTGCCGGGCACGATCCGCAGGCCCAGCTTCGGATGATCGACGTCAACTGCCGCGCGCTCACGAAAATGACGCTGATGATCCTCCCGTACATGAAAAAGGGAAGCAGGATTTTAAATATATCAAGCGGGGCAAGCTTTTGCCCGCAGCCTGGATTTACAGTTTACGCGGCAACAAAGGCGTATGTCACCAGCTTCTCCAGAGGACTCGCCGAAGAGCTGAAAAAAGACGGAATCATTGTGACAGCGGTCTGCCCGGGACCTGTGGATACGGAATTCTTTGAGGTGTCCGGAACCAATAACAGCAAGGCCAAACAGGCAACGATGGTTTCGGCGCAGGATGTAGTCCGGACCGCACTGCTGGATGCAAAAATGAAAAAGCCTGTTTCTGTTCATGGAACATTGATGAAAGGGGCAAGGATCGCCGGTAAACTGATGCCGGAGAATGTCATCTTTTACGCCATGGACAAATGGATGAAATAAAGGGGAGCATTTATGAAAATTACAAAAGGGATGCCAGGTTATATCAAGGACCAGAAGAAAAAGCGGATCCTGATCACCATCCTTCTTTTTGGGATCAGCATTGCCGTCTTTCTGACCGGATATCTGACAACACACACGAGAAACAATCTGCTTACCATCGTGGCGATTCTGGGATGCCTTCCGGCCGCCAGATCCGCTGTCGGAATGATTATGCTGCTGCCATACCGGTCTTTTGAGGAAGAGAAAGTCAGGGAGGTGGAAACAGCGGCTGCCGGAATTCTTTCCGCTTATGACATGGTGCTTACCAGCTCGGAGAAAGTAATGCCTGTAGATGTACTCCTGATTTCCAGACACCTGATCTGCGGGTATGTTTCCAGAACCAAGGTTCCTCCGGCAGAGGTGGAGGCATATCTCGCCCGGATACTGAAAGAGAATCATTACGACAAAGTAACAGTCAAAATTTTTACTGACTACGATTCCTTTCTGAAGCGGGCCGAAAGTTTTGGAGAAACAAAGCAGAAATCAGAAGGGCAGCCGGACAGAGCGGTGCGTGAAATGCGCCGGCTGATCCTGACGGCTGCGGTATAGGAGAATCCAATGCAGACAATCAGAATTGAAAAGAATGATGCCGGGCAAAGAGCGGACAAGTTTTTGTCCAAATACCTGTCCAAGGCACCAAAAAGCTTTATCTATAAAATGATGCGGAAAAAAAACATCACCCTGAATAAGAAAAAGATGACGGGGAGCGAACATCTTACCGGGGGAGACCTTATCCAGATGTTTCTCTCCGATGAGACGATCGAAAAATTTTCCGAAAGCAAGTCCCAGGGGCCGGCTGTCAGGGATCAAAAAGCACTGGCCGGAAAGCTTCAGGTACTTTATGAAGATGAGGATGTACTGTTTGTCAACAAGCCGTGCGGACTGCTCTCGCAGAAAGCATCGCCCGGCGACATCTCTCTGGTTGAGTATCTGACAGCCTACCTGCTGGAAAAGGGGGAGATCACACCGGAAGAGCTTCGGCGTTTCCGCCCGTCCATCTGTAACCGCCTGGACCGGAATACAAGCGGCATTGTGACAGCCGGGAAAAGCCTGCGGGGCCTTCAGGTGTTGAGCGGGATGTTGAAAGACCGTTCTGTTCGGAAGTATTATCGGACCATCGTGTACGGACAGATGAAAGAGCCTGTCCGGGCCTGCGGTTTCCTGACCAAGGACGAGCAGCATAACAAAGTATCGATCAGTTCCAAGCCTTCCGAGGGCAGCGTCCCGATCGAGACCGAATATGTTCCAATTCAGACAGGGGCGAAGCACACCCTTCTGGAGGTGCACCTGATTACCGGACGGACCCATCAGATCCGGGCACACCTTGCTTCCCTCGGATATCCGATTATCGGAGATTACAAATACGGAAACCGGAGAGAAAACGACCGTCTGAAAAAGGAGTTCGGACTGACACACCAGCTTCTTCATGCATACCGGATGGAGTTCCCGGAAGAAACGGCAGAACTGAAAAAGCTGTCCGGCCTGATCGTCCGGGCGGAGCTTCCGAAACAGTTTGAGATGATTCAAAAAGTATATATTTAGAGTGAAAAAGGAGCAGCAACATGGCCACATGGACATCGAGAGGACTGCGGGGTTCTGCCCTGGAGGACTATATCAATCACACAAATGAACAATACCGCAACAAAGGCCTTGCTCTGATTCAGAAGATTCCAACGCCGATCACTCCGGTCCGGATCGACAAAGAACACCGGCACATTACCCTGGCGTATTTCGACCAGAGAAGTACCGTCGATTATATCGGCGCCGTGCAGGGGATTCCGGTCTGCTTCGATGCCAAAGAGTGCGCGGCGGACACCTTCCCGCTTCAGAATGTACACCGGCATCAGGTAGAATTTATGGAGGAATTTGAGCGTCAGGGAGGGATCGCCTTTCTGCTGATCCTCTACACGGGAAGGACAGAGCTTTACTACATGCGTTTTCAGGAACTGAAGCGGTTCTGGGAACGGATGGAGAAAGGCGGAAGAAAAAGTATCCGGTATGAAGAACTGGATCCCGAATTTTTCTTCACATTGAAAAGCGGGTGCATGGTTCCTTATCTGGATGAGATACAGAAAGATCTTGACAAAAGAGAGTAAGATTTTTATAATATTCGTTGTAATTTCAATTTAACATGGTAGCATGATAAAGTGAACAAAAAGAAAAAGAGAAAGAGTGGATAAGACATGAAACAGAAAATTTTACACACACCGGAAGGGGTACGGGACATTTACAAAGTAGAGTGCCGGAAAAAGCTGGCACTGCAGGATAAGCTGCATCACGTCCTGCATCTTTATGGCTATCATGATATACAGACGCCGACCTTCGAATATTTTGACGTATTCCGAAAAGAGATCGGAACGATTTCTGTGAAGGAATTATATAAATTTTTTGACCGGGAGGGAAATATCCTTGCGCTTCGGCCGGATATTACGCCGTCTGTTGCCAGAGCTGCTTCGGCTCTGTATGAAATCGAAGAAAAGCCGCTTCGGCTTTGCTATATAGGAAACACGTTTATCAACCATTCCCGCTATCAGGGACGCCTGCGGGAGAATACACAGCTTGGCGCCGAGTATATCGGGGTAGATTCCAAGGATGTGGATGCGGAAATGCTGGCAATGGTTGTGGACTGTTTAAGACAGTCCGGTCTTGAGAATTTCCAGATCAGCGTAGGGAATGTCGGATTCCTGTACAGTCTCATGAAGGAAGCCAAACTTCCGCCGGAATATGAGGAACACCTGCGGCAGCTGATCTCAAACCGGAATTATTACGGTGTGACGGAGCTCCTGGACGAGGCAAATGTCAAACCGGAGATGAAAGAGCTGTTCGGCCATCTGCCGGAACTGGTAGGAGGACCGGAAGTTCTTGATAAGGCGATGGCGATTGCGCCGAACGAGCTTGCAAAACGCGCCATCAAACGTCTGAAAGATACATATGAAATTCTGAAAGCATATACCGTACAGAAATATATCACATTTGACCTGAGCATGAGCGGTGCATACGGCTATTATACAGGCGTGATTTTCAGAGCATATACATTCGGCACCGGAGACGCGGTTGTCAAAGGAGGCCGGTACAATCATCTGATGGAAAAATTCGGAAAGCGGGCGCCTTCCATCGGATTTGCCGTTATTATCGATGAACTGATGAATGCCCTTGCAAGACAGCATGTGCAGATTTCCTACGAAGAGAATGCTGCTATCATTGTCTATGCGGATTCCCAGCGCAGACAGGCGATCAGCCTTGCGAAAGAATTCCGGGCACGACAGAACAGTACGGAACTGTTCTGCAAAAAGGCCAAAGAATCCCTGGATTATTACATCCAGTACGGTAAGAAAAATCAGGCGGAGAATCTCCTCTATCTTCCGGAAAACGGAGAGATCGAGATGATTAACCTGAAAACCGGGGAACGGAAAACAATCGGACAGAAGAAGGAGGAGGAACAGTCATGAGATATTTGACCTTTGCCCTCTGTAAAGGGCGCCTTGCAAAACAGACGCTGGAGCTTCTGGAGCAGGTTGGCATTACCTGTGAGGAAATGAAAGACAAGTCCTCGCGCAAACTGATTTTTGTAAACGAAGAGCTGAAACTCCGGTTTTTCCTTGCAAAAGGGCCGGATGTTCCGACTTATGTAGAGTACGGAGCCGCGGATATCGGTGTGGTCGGAAAGGATATTATTCTGGAAGAGGACCGGAAAGTCCACGAAGTACTCGACCTGAAATTCGGCGCCTGCCGGATGTGTGTCTGCGGACCGGAAAGCGCAAAGGAGCTTCTGGGACACCGGGAGATTATCCGGGCAGCCACAAAATATCCGAATATCGCAAAAAATTATTTCTTCGACCAGAAGCACCAGACGGTGGAGATCATCAAACTGAACGGTTCCATTGAACTTGCTCCGATCGTCGGGCTTTCCGAAGTAATTGTAGATATCGTTGAGACTGGAACGACATTGAAAGAAAACGGACTGAAAGTTCTGGAGGAAGTCTGCCCGCTTTCCGCAAGAATGATCGTCAATCCGGTCAGCATGAGAATGGAAAATGACAGAATCCGGGAACTGATCACCGGACTGAGGGAAATTTTAAAGTAAAGGCGGGATAGAAGATGAGAATCCAGAAATTGACAGAAGAGACAAAACAGAACCTTTTACAGGATCTGTTAAAGAGAAGTCCGGACAGTTATGGAGAATACGAAGAGCGGGTTGCCGCGATTCTGAAGCAGGTAAAAGAAAAAGGTGATGAGGCGCTCTTTGCCTATACCGAACAGTTTGACCACGCCCATCTTACAAAAGAAACGGTTCGGGTATCCGAAGAGGAGATTGCAGAGGCATATGAAAAAACAGACGAAAAGCTGATCGGTGTAATCAGAAAAGCGCTGGAAAATATCAGAAGCTACCACGAAAAGCAAAAGCAGTACAGCTGGTTTGACAGCAAGCCGGACGGCACGCTTCTCGGACAGAAAGTTACCCCACTGAAACGTGTGGGCGTTTACGTGCCGGGAGGAAAGGCGGTCTATCCGTCTTCCGTACTGATGAATGTGATCCCTGCAAGGATTGCCGGAGTGGACGAGATCATCATGGTGACGCCTCCGGGAAGGGACGGAAAAGTCAGTCCGCATACGCTGGTTGCGGCAAAAGAAGCAGGAGTGGACGCGATCTATAAAGTCGGCGGGGCTCAGGCCATTGCTGCCCTTGCCTACGGGACAGAGAGTATTCCGAAGACGGACAAGATTGTAGGACCGGGTAATATCTATGTTGCCCTTGCAAAAAAAGCAGTTTACGGATATGTCAGCATTGACTCGGTAGCGGGACCTTCGGAAATTCTGGTTATCGCAGATGAAACCGCAAATCCAAGATATGTTGCGGCGGATCTTCTTTCCCAGGCAGAGCACGACGAACTTGCTTCTGCGATTCTGGTAACAACAAGCGCCGAACTGGCAGAGAAGGTATCCGACGAAGTGGATGGATTCTTAAAGGAACTTTCCCGTGCGGAGATTATACAGAAATCACTGGATAATTACGGATATATCCTTGTTGCCCAAACGATGGAGGAAGCCATCGAGACAGCCAATGAAATTGCAAGCGAACATCTGGAAATTCTGACGAAAAATCCGTTCGATGTGATGACAAAGATCCGAAATGCAGGAGCTATCTTCCTTGGAGAGTATGCAAGCGAACCGCTTGGGGACTACTTTGCAGGACCGAACCACATTCTGCCGACAAATGGAACAGCGAAGTTTTTCTCTCCGCTTTCTGTCGACGATTTTATCAAGAAGTCCAGCATTATTTCCTACTCCAGAGATGCGCTTGAGAAAATTCACGAGGACATCGAATATTTTGCGCAGGCAGAGCAGCTGACCGCTCATGCCAATTCGATCAAAGTACGGTTTGAAAAAGAGGGGGAATAGCGATGCCGGAGCGAATTTCAGAACAACACAGAAAGACGAAAGAGACGGATATTTCCGTCCGCCTGAATCTGGACGGGACCGGAAAGACAAAGATCCGGACCGGAATCGGATTTTTTGACCATATGCTGGAAGGGTTTGCAAGGCACGGACTCTTTGACCTGGAAGTGCAGGTAGAAGGCGATCTGAACGTAGATACGCATCACACCATCGAGGATACCGGGATTGTTCTTGGACGGGCGATCGCAGAAGCAGTCGGCGATAAAAAAGGGATCCGGAGGTTTGGATTCTTTCTCCTTCCAATGGATGAAACACTCTCCCTTGCGGCAATCGATCTTTCCGGTCGTCCGTTTCTGAAATATCAGGCAGAGTTTACCGTGGAAAAGATCGGAGAAATGGATACGGAGATGATCCGGGAGTTTTTCTATGCAGTATCCTACAGCGCCATGATGAATCTGCATCTGAAAATCGTAGATGAAGGAAACAATCATCATATGGCGGAGGCGCTTTTTAAAAGTTTTGGAAAGGCTCTTCACATGGCCGTTTCCTTTGAGCCTGGTATGACGGAAGTATGGTCTACAAAAGGTAGCTTATAGAAGAAAGGAACTGAAAACAGATGAGTTATAAAAGAATTGTTCCCTGCTTGTTTTTATGGCAGGGAAAAGCAGTCAGATGGTTCGATGATATGGATGTTCTCTCGGAAGACGCGGTTGCTCTTGCAAAGCATTACAGCGATAAGGGAGCAGACGAGCTTCTTGTATTCGACCTTTCTGATTCGGATGAGGATCATGAGGAGTCCATCGACCTGCTGAAAAAAATCACAAAATCAGCCGGGATCCCTGTTGTAGCAGGAGGAAATATCAAACGTCTGGAAGATGTGAAAAAGATACTTTACACCGGAGCGAAACGGGTCGTTCTGAATTTCTCCAAAGCAAGCTCTGTAAAAATGCTGGAGGAAGCGTCCAAGAGATTCGGAAAAGAGAAGATAGCCGTTTCTCTGAATGATTTCGATACCCTTTTCAAACAGCAGCATCTGATTGAAAAATACAGCAGCGAGATCATTTTCATGCACAGACTGGATCTGAACTCTGTGATGACACTGACAGAAATTCCATATGTGGTCCTGACCGATACGATGGAAGAATCTGAGATTTTCCGGATTCTGAAAAGTCCGGGGGCAAGAGGCATTTCCGGAAAATTTGTCAGCCGCATGGATATGGATTTTCATCTCTTTAAGACAGAATGTCAGGAATGCGGCATCCAGATGACTTTCTTTGAGAGCGTACTTGATTTCTCGGATTTCAAGCTGAATTCCGACGGCCTGATTCCTGTTATCGCGCAGAATTATAGAACAGGCGAAGTGCTGATGCTTGCCTATATGAATGAAGAAGCATTTGACCGGACGGTGAAAACCGGAAAAATGACATATTACAGCCGGAGCAGACAGTGTCTCTGGACAAAAGGAGAGACATCCGGTCATTTCCAGTATGTCAAATCTCTGACCATCGACTGTGACAAGGATACGCTTCTTGCAAAAGTAGAGCAGATCGGAGCAGCCTGCCATACCGGAAATCCGACTTGCTTTTTCCAGACTATCGCAGGCACGGATTATGATGAAACCAACCCGCTTCAGATTTTTGAAACCGTATATGGCACGATCCTGGACCGGAAGAAGAATCCAAAAGAAGGATCATACACCAATTATCTCTTTGATAAAGGAATTGATAAAATTCTGAAGAAGGTGGGAGAAGAGGCGGCAGAGGTCATTATTGCAGCCAAGAATCCGAACACAGAGGAGTTGAAATACGAGCTCTCAGACTTCCTTTATCATGCCATGGTGCTGATGGTAGAGCGGGGACTTGACTGGAACGACATTATTCAGGAATTATCTGACAGACACTAGCATACTTTGGAAAGACAGGGTATATTATAATTATATATCCTGTCTTTTTTAGACGGCAAAGCGGAGGTGTATGGTTTTGAATGACAGCCGGGAAAGAAAGAGAAAAGAGGCACTGGAGCAGATGCGGGCAAGGGAGGAGAATCCGGCGGAGTCGCCCCTTCATGCACCGGCAGTCCACCCGAGATACCGCGCGGCTTACGGAAGCATCTATCCGGAACAGGAAACGCGTCAGACCGGAACATTAGGAGTCCGGATTGTCATCAGTATTCTGCTGTTTGCAGGCTTCCTTTCTCTGGATTATGAGAAGCTTCCTTCGTCTGTTCCGCAAAGGACAGAGATTCTCCGTCAGATACAGGCGCCGTTTTCCCTTCCATCCGTGAAACAGTTTGACCTGACCGGTATTTTGTAGTATAGTTATTGAAGAAATTTTCATGAAATGAGGAATACAGATGATTAAAGCAGTATATCCAGGCAGTTTTGACCCGGTTACATTCGGACATCTGGATATCATCACAAGGGCGGCAAAAGTCGTAGATGAACTCATTATCGGCGTCCTTGTCAACCAGAAAAAGACACCGCTTTTTACCATGGAGGAGCGTCTGCAGCTTCTTCAGGAAGTGACAAAAGATTTCCCGAATGTAACAGTAAAGGCATTTGAAGGGCTGACCGTTGAGTTTGCAAAGCAGAACCATGCAAGACTGATTATCCGTGGACTTCGGGCCGTTACGGATTTTGAATATGAAATGCAGTTGGCACAGATCAACCACAGTGTGGACAATGAGATTGATACCATGTTCTTTACGACAAGTCTGGAATATGCCTTTTTAAGTTCTACACTGGTAAAAGAGTTTGCATATTATGGCTCCGATACAGACAGATATGTTCCTAAGGTTGTTTCCAGAGCATTAAAAGCGAAATATCCGGAAGCCGGAAATACACAACAGTAGAGAAATCAGGTGAAGAAGATGAAAATATGGATTGCAGGAGCGGACGGACAGCTTGGATGCGCGCTTAATGATATGGCAAAGCAGTATCAGCCGGACGCTGAGATTATCAACACAGATATCGAAGAGGTCGATGTGACAAATTTAAATCAGGTTATCGACTTTGCAAAGGAAAAAAGGCCGGATGTGATTTTTGACTGCGCTGCGGTCACAAACGTCGGGACATGTGAAGAATCGCCGGAATACGCCTATAAAGTTAATGCGATCGGTGCAAGAAATCTTGCGATTGCAGCATCTAAAGTTCAGGCCAGAATTCTCCTGCTGTCAACGGATGACGTGTTTAACGGGATCCGTCAGGTGCCGTACCATGAATTTGATGAGACGGATCCGATGACAGTTTATGGAAGAAGCAAACTTGCAGGAGAAAATTATGTCAAGGAATTTGCGCATGACCATTTCATTATCCGGAGCAACTGGGTCTTTGGGCGCGGAAGTGATGCAAATTTTGTCAATCAGATTTTAAAAGCAATTGAAACAAAGACAGAACTCTATATCTCCGATGATCAGTACGGTTCACCGACCAGTGCCAATGCACTGGCGGCATTTATGCTGAAACTGATCAATACAGAAGAATACGGGACCTACCATGTGACATGCAGCGGTGTCTGCAACCGATACGAATTCGCAAAAGAGATTGTAAGGATTGCGGAAAAAGATGTCAGGGTAATCCCTGTACCGACCAGAAAAGCTGAATACTGTTCTGCAAGACCGACTTTTACAGTACTTGACAATTTTCTGATTACGGTACTCGGCATACATAAGATGCCGACATGGATTGATGCACTGGAAGAATATATGGAGCAGGAATACAAAAGATAAAATAAGACAGCAGGAGTAATTATGCATTATACATTTTCGGAGCTTATATGGCTGGTACTGATCTATTCCTTTCTGGGATGGTTCATAGAGACAATTGTCGGAACCATACGGAAAAAGAAATTTGTAAACCGGGGATTTTCTTCAGGACCGTTTTGTTTTATATACGGAACAGCAGCATTGATCATGATTATTTCTCTGGAAGATCTGGAAAATCAGCCGTTTTTCCTGTTTCTCGGATGCATGATAATTGCTACGACGATCGAATGGTTTGCCGGTAAAATTCTGGAACGGATGAATCAGCGCAAATGGTGGGACTATTCCGATAAAAAATGGAATTTTGACGGATATATCTGTCTGCAGTACAGCGTTCTCTGGGGAGTTCTTGGTGTACTGGCAGTCAAATTCGGAGATGAAGATTTCACCAGGCTGTTTCATCTTATCCCCAGGCCGTTTGGGAATATACTGGTCGGTATCGCCTTTGCCGGAATTATTGTTGATATGTCTGTGTCATCGGCGGCGGCGCTGCGCATTGGCAGGCCGACAAAAGCCGCAGTCCGCTGGAACCGGAAAGTGGCAGTTGTTACGGGAAAATTCACGGCGCTGATTGTCGGCCATGTAGAGCGAAGAATGGAAAAAGCTTATCCTCTGATCCAGGTGGCAAGAGAAGAAGCTGAGAAAGAAGGACAGTTTGCCGAGGGATGCGGATTTTACAAACTGTTCTGGCTGTTCGTTATCGGTTCGCTTCTCGGGGATCTGGTTGAGACCATTTTCTGCCGGATTACAGCAGGAGTATGGATGAGCCGGAGCAGCCTTGTATGGGGGCCGTTCAGTATCATCTGGGGAATGGCGATTGTTGCGGCAACAATTCTTTTACATAAGGACAGAGAGAAGCCGGACCGGTATCTTTTTATGGTCGGCACGTTTCTGGGCGGCGCTTATGAGTACCTGTGCAGTGTTTTCGCCGAATTGTTTTTCGGAAAAGTATTCTGGGATTACAGTGGCATTCCTTTTAATCTGGGCGGGCGAATTAACCTGCTTTACTGTTTCTTCTGGGGAATCGCTGCAGTAATATGGATCAAGGTACTGTATCCCCGTATATCCGACTGGATCGAAAAGATACCAAAACTCACAGGATATATTGTTACATGGTGTCTTATCCTGTTTATGGCAGCGAATATGGTTGTATCAGCCGCTGCTCTTGTAAGATACGACCAGAGAGCACAAGGTGATACACCGGACAATGCCGTTGAAAAACTGATTGATACCAGATTTGACGATGCCAGAATGGAGAAGATTTATCCGAATGCCAAATCCGCACGGTGAGCCGGCATACAACCGAAAAAATCAGGGGCCGAAGAGTGATCTTCGGCCTTTTTATACTCTGGAAAACTGATTTCAGGAATTCTTTTCCTGTGTTGACGACATGATGTACATATACTATAATACAAGTACAATATTTTGTACTTGAAAGGACAGTGAAAAGTGTGCTTGCAATAAACTACACAGAATTGCGGAACAATCTGAAAGAATGTATGGACAGAGTGACTGATGATTACGAGACACTTATCATCACCCGAAAGAAAAACCGGAATGTTGTAATGATTTCCGAGGAAATGTACAATAATATGCTGGAAAACATGCATCTGACTGCGAAGGAATCCAACTACAGATGGCTGCTGGAATCGGCCGGACAGTTGAAAAGGGGAAACGAACAGATCCATGATCTGATCGGAATGGCAGAAGATGAAGAATAAGCATTTTACGGAAAATGGGTGGAAAGACTATCTTTTTCAGAAGCAAAACGACCGGGAAACACTGAAAAAGATCAATCTGCTTATTGCGGATATCTGTGAAAACGGAACTACCGGAATCGGTAAACCTGAGCCCCTGACAGGCAGGATGGAAGGTTGCTGGAGCCGCCGGATCAATGATAAAGACAGGCTGGTATATTGCATGGACGATGACAATATCTACATTCTTTCCTGTCGTTTTCACGATGATTGATTTCACTTCATATTTTCGTTATAGAAGGAATACATTTAGATAAACAGGGGGAAGCAACATGCAAAGATTTACCAGAAATACATATGAATTTGTCAAACAGGGACTGTTACAGATTCAGGACGAGATTACGAAAGGGGAAAGAGTCTGTGCCAACAGAGCACTGAAAAAAATCATCGGGACACTGGCTCCAAACAAGGAGGCACTTCTCGGATACGCCTATGTCCGGGTCCGCAACAGAGTTGGATCTAAATATGGAAATACAGACAGAAGAGCCGAAATCATCGCGGAGAAAGTACAGATACTGATGGAAGCTTTCTGGGCGAGACCGACACATTACGTAATAGATACGGATCAGTATGGAGCAAAGTTCATTAATACATCCGCTGATGCAGACATGTCTTTGGAAGATGCTGTCCGCTTTGCGGAGATGGACGGAGTTGTCATGATCCGTGATCTCAATCTCGGAAAAGGCTTCGAGCGTTATTACCTGGATACAGCACGGAATCGGGAGATTTTAAAACATTACGAAACACGTGAGGAGGAGCCGTCCGAGCGGGAAGTTTTTCGGAAGAAAGCATATGCAAAGTTTCAGATGTGGTGGATGTTTATTCATGGTATCACATTACGGGAATTGTCTGAAACAGCAGATACGTGGCGTCAGAAGCGGGAAGAGGACGCTGATTACAAAGGAAATCTGGAAGATTACCTTTTTGAAAAAGGATTCCACGACCTGATTTACCCATGCTTCAGCGAATTTCTGGAAACGGAATATACTGACCGCGAGTTCATGAAATATCTGCTGGATCCACGGGATCATAAGGCCTACGAAGAGGATGAACTGCTGCAGGAAAAAGAAGCAGCAGAACAAAATGAATAAATGGTAAAAGAAAGAGGAGGCTTTTCTAAATAAAAATTGCAAAATTTCCCAAAATCGTTTAAACTATATAGTTGTAATTTATTGATGGAAACATGAGGGAGGAACAGACTTGAATCTGGTAATCATAGATGGCCAGGGCGGCGGACTTGGCCGTCAGCTGGTAAGCGCAGTCAAAGACCGGTATCCGGACATTGAGATCATTGCAATAGGGGCAAACAGTGCGGCGACCAATGCCATGCTTCGTGCCGGGGCAACGCAGGCGGCCACGGGAGAGAATTCTGTGATCGTTGCATGCCGCAGGGCAGATGTGATCATAGGGCCGGTGGGAATTGTGATTGCAGATTCCATGCTTGGGGAGATCACCCCGGCTATGGCGCAGGCTGTCGGACAAAGCCATGCGAAGCGGATACTGATTCCGGTGAATCTGTGCGACAATATCATTGTCGGCGTTACAGACCTCTCTATGACGAAAAATGTACAGAATGCAGTTGAGATTCTGGGTACACTGATAGACTAACTAATCCGGCAGGAAGCCGGAATGATCGGCAGAAGCGGATCAGTGCCATATGACAGAGAAACGGCATTACTGGCAATCGACTGATAGAACAGAAATTTTGCAGTAAAAATTACGAATTAAAATACAGAATAGAAATTTTGATACCAGGAAGGTATCTGCTTTCAGAAGAAGGCGGATATCTTCTTTTTTGTCGAAAAGGAGGAAATAATAGATGACTTTGGAAGAGTTTTTCTGTGAAGTGCCAAAAGCGGCCGTGGCATTTTCCGGCGGCACAGACTCGGCATTTCTTTTATGGGCGGCAAAGCAGTATGGCTGCGACGTACATGCTTATTATATGAAAACGGCTTTTCAGCCGGATTTTGAGATGGAAGACGCACGCAGAGTTGTAGAAGAGCTTGGCATTCCGATGACTGTTCTGGAAAAGGACATTTTATCCGTTCAGGAAGCGGCCGCAAATGGACCAAAGCGGTGCTACTACTGCAAAAGAGCGCTGTTTTCACAGCTATGGGCGGCAGCGCGAAAAGATGGTTACTTCTGCCTTCTGGATGGCACCAATGCGTCAGACGATGCAGATGACCGTCCGGGTATGCAGGCGATTCGGGAACTTGAGGTACGTTCGCCCCTTCGGGAATGTGGAATTCCAAAAAGCGAAGTCCGGCGTCTGTCCGAAGAAGCAGGGCTCTTTACAAGCCGAAAACCGGCTTACGCCTGTCTGGCAACAAGGATTCCGACAGGAACAGCCATTACACCGGAACTTCTGAAGAAAGCAGAGACAGCGGAGACGGCGTTGGCAAACCTTGGATTTCATGATTTCCGTGTCCGACTGATGGAGGATGGCGGCGCCCGGCTTCAGATTACAGAAGAACAGATGCCCCTGCTGTTTTCCAAAAGGGAAGAAATCCTGACAATACTTCGTCCGTTCTTTTCATCCATCCTGCTGGATCTGGAAGCGCGGGCCAAATCAGTATAACATCATCGGGAAGGAGAGCATTATGGATAATAAATATGATATTTTACAGTTGCTTCGGAGTGTGGCAGACGGCACAACTGAACCGGAGCAGGCATTATTACAGTTAAAAGAAGCACCATTTGAAGATCTGGACTATGCCAAAATTGATCTGCATCGCAGTGTCCGGCAGGGCGCGGCAGAAGTCATTTACGGGGCAGGCAAAACACCGGAGCAGATCGCAGGGATCGTTCAGGCTATGGGAAACCGGGGATGCCGGAACATCCTGATTACCCGAGTCAGCCAGGAAACCGTAAATCAGCTTCCGGATTCGATTCCCCTTGATTACCATGCGGATGCAAGGCTTGCCATTGCCTATCCGGCGGAACATAAAAAGAGGGGGCGTATCGTTGTCGCAACCGGAGGAACCAGCGATATCCCGGTGGCAGAAGAAGCGGCTCTGACCGCGGAAGTCCTGGGAAATCATGTTGTCCGCCTGTATGACGTTGGGGTGGCAGGCCTTCACAGGCTGTTATCCCATCTGGACGACCTGATGAGCGCCAGATGCATTGTTGCCGTGGCGGGAATGGAAGGTGCTCTGGCGTCTGTCATCGGTGGATTGGTGGACTGTCCGGTGATTGCGGTGCCGACCAGCGTCGGATACGGCGCCAGCTTTGGGGGATTGTCTGCGCTGCTGTCCATGCTGAATTCCTGCGCCTCCGGGTGCAGTGTCGTCAACATTGATAATGGATTCGGAGCAGGATATCTTGCCAGCAGAATCAATCAGATGGAAGGATTGGAGGAAGAGTAATGAGAACACTTTATATCGAATGTAATATGGGAGCAGCCGGAGATATGCTGATGGCTGCATTATACGAACTTCTGGAGGATAAAGAGAAAGAAGCATTTCTGCACACAATGAATCATCTGGGGCTGTCGGATGTCCGGGTGGAAGCTGAAAATGGATCCACCTGCGGTATCAGCGGAACTCACATGAAAGTAATAGTGCACGGAGAAGAAGAAGCTGTCGGCGGTCATGATCATCATGGTCACGAACATCATCATGAACATGACGGGGAACACCATCATGAGGAGCATCACCACGATGACCATCATCACAGCCACGACCATGATCATTCTCATGACCATCATCATGGACATTCTCATCACCACGCAGCTCCGGGATATATTGCGGACCTGATTGAACATCTGGAACTTCCGGCAGAGGTTAAGAATCACGCAAAATCCGTTTATTCTGCTATTGCGGACGCGGAATCCAAAGCACATGGCTGTCCGGTGGAGGAAATCCATTTTCATGAAGTGGGTGCTCTGGATGCAGTGGCGGATGTGACAGGTGTCTGCTACGCCATGTTCCTGCTTCATTTGGACAAGGTGATTGTATCGCCTGTACATGTAGGAAAGGGAACGGTGCGTTGTGCCCACGGCATTATGCCGGTTCCGGCTCCTGCTACGGCGAATCTGCTTGCAGGTGTTCCGGTCTATGCCGGAACGGTTCAGGGTGAGCTTTGTACCCCGACCGGAGCAGCGCTTCTGACACATTTTGCGGATCAATTTGCGGAAATGCCGATGATGAAAATCGCGAAGACGGGAATCGGAATCGGCACCAAACAGTTTGAACAGGCAAACTGCGTCCGTGCCTTTCTGGGAAAAACAGAGGAAGAGGGCGGCTCCATGATTACGGAACTGGTATGCAATATTGACGATATGACGCCGGAAACCCTTGCCTTTGCCTGCACAAGACTTCTGGAGCTTGGTGCACTGGATGTCTATACGGTTGCGGGAACCATGAAAAAAGGAAGATCAGGACATGTTCTGACAGTTCTCTGTGATCCAGAAAAGGAAGAAGAGATGGCACGGCATATCCTGGCGCAGACAACTACAAATGGGCTTCGGATCCGCAGATGCCGGAAGTACTTTCTGAAGCCGGAAATCAGCGAAGTGGAGACCAAATGGGGGACGGTGAGAGTCAAAAAAGCCAGTGGATATGGCGTGACTCATATGAAACCGGAATTTGACGATGTATCCAGGCTTGCAAGAGTACACCAGATTTCCTGCGAACAGGTACGGGAGGAAGTGTTTGCTTCTATGCAAAATGAACATGGAAAGGATGCAGAATAATGAGAAGCAATGTAAAACGAAAACCGGCGGCCCTCCTTGCCTGTTTGCTAGTGCTTTCCCTGATGGCAGGATGCGGTGGGTCCTCCTCTGAATCCCGGTCGAATACCTCAGAGAATCGTTCTTCCGTTGTGATTGCCATGGATCCCAACTCGGAGCCGGAAGCCGGATTTGATCCTGCTTTTGGCTGGGGAGCGGGAGAGCATGTGCATGAACCGTTGATCCAGAGCACGCTGACGGTCACAAATACGAATCTGACCATCGATTATGATCTGGCTACAGATTATTCTGTCAGTGAGGACGGACTGCTCTGGACTGTTCATATCCGGGATGATGTAAAGTTTACCGATGGAGAACCGCTGACAGCCAGAGATGTGGCATTTACTTATAATACAGTGAAAGAATCCAGTTCTGTCAACGATTTTACCATGCTGGATCATGCAGAGGCTCTGGATGATACAACAGTTGTTTTCCATATGACACGGCCGTTTTCCATCTGGCCTTACACTATGGCTGTTGTGGGAATCGTTCCGGAACATGCATATGACAGCGCTTCCTATGGTTCTAATCCGATCGGTTCCGGCAGATATATCTTGAAACAGTGGGATAAGGGACAGCAGGTCATTCTGGATGCTAATCCGGACTATTATGGCGAACAGCCAAATATGCAGAGGGTAACGATTGTATTTATGGAAGAGGACGCGGCATTTCTGGCTGCTCAGGCCGGAGAAGTAGACCTTGCCTATACTTCTGCGACTTACTCCGATCAGACTGTGGAAGGCTATTCCCTTGCCGCATATGAAAGCGTGGATAACAGAGGATTCAATCTTCCGGCTGTCCCGGAGCAGACGACAGAATCCGGAGAGACGATCGGAAATGATTTTACTGCAGATGTGCAGGTACGCCGTGCTATCAATATTGGTGTGGACCGCGAGGAAATGATCGATCATGTCCTGAACGGTTATGGATCCCCGGCTTATAGTGTCTGTGACCAAATGCCGTGGTATAATTCCGCATCGGAAGTCACTTATGATCCGGAGAAAGCAAAATCACTTCTGGACGAAGCAGGATGGAAGACAGGAGAGGACGGAATACGGGAAAAAGACGGTGTCAAGGCAGAATTAAATCTGCTCTATGCAACCGGAGATTCAGTGCGGCAGGCGCTGGCGGCTGATTTTGCCGAACAGCTGAAGGAACTTGGAATTTCCTGTACGCTGGAAGGTGTCGGCTGGGATACAGCTTATGACCGGGCACAGTCCGATCCGTTGATCTGGGGATGGGGTGCGCATACGCCGATGGAGCTTTATAATATTTACCATACAATTGGAGACACCGGACTGGCGCAGTATTCCCCGTATTCCAACTCCACTGTGGATGTCTATATGGATCAGGCACTTGCCTCCAGTGATCTGGAAGTATCTTATGATCTCTGGCAGAAAGCCCAGTGGGACGGCACTACCGGTGTAACACAGGATGGAGATATTCCGTGGGTATGGCTGGTCAATATTGATCATCTCTACTGGGTAGCGGACGGACTTCAGGTTGCAGAACAGAAAATCCACCCTCATGGACATGGTTGGTCCATTGTGAATAATGTCGATCAGTGGAGCTGGAGTTAGATGATCAAAACGAGATCGAAAGGAAAGGACGGATAGCATTGAAACATCGACTGAAATTTGCCGGAAAAAAACTGATCCGGATGCTGCTTCTCCTTCTGGGAGTGAGCCTTCTGACCTTTCTCCTGATGTGGTCTTCGCCGCTGGATCCGCTGCAGACCAATGTCGGTCAGACCGCGCTTGGATCCATGACACAGGAACAGATTGCAGAACTGGAAGCGTACTGGGGCGTGGATATGCCTCCGGCACAGCGGTATCTCGGATGGCTGAGCGGCGTACTTCACGGAGATTTCGGCACCTCACTTCTTTACCGTCAGCCGGTTCTGACGGTGATAGGAGAGCGTCTTGCCAATTCAGTGGGGCTGATGGCGGCCGCCTGGATCTTTTCGGGGGTCCTTGGACTGGTTCTTGGCATGCTTGCAGGGGCTTACCGGAATCGATGGCCGGACCGGGCGATCCGGGGATACTGCCTTTTGATTTCCAGTACGCCGGCTTTCTGGCTTGCCATTTTACTTCTGATGATCTTTGCGGTGGAACTGGGATGGCTGCCCGTAGGTCTCGCCGTTCCGATGGGACTTCAGGCGGATTCGGTCACGTTCATTGACCGGCTTCGTCACGGGATTCTCCCGGTTCTTACGCTAAGCATGACCGGAGTAGCGAACATTGCCCTGCACACGAGAGAAAAACTGATCGAAGTCCTGTCATCGGACTATATACTTTTCGCAAAAGCAAGAGGGGAATCGCAGACATCCATCCTTTTGCGGCACGGACTGCGTAATGTCTCGCTTCCTGCCATGACTTTGCAGTTTGTATCCATCAGTGAAATCATCGGAGGGTCGGTTCTGGTGGAACAGGTCTTTTCCTATCCGGGGCTTGGACAGGCGGCGGTTACCGCAGGTCTGGGAAGTGACCTTCCGCTGCTTCTTGGCATTACCGTTATTACGGC
Source organism: Drancourtella sp. An12 (assembly GCF_002160935.1). Lineage (NCBI taxonomy): Bacteria > Bacillati > Bacillota > Clostridia > Eubacteriales > Oscillospiraceae > Drancourtella > Drancourtella sp. An12. Next base: position 132,868 of record NZ_NFLO01000005.1, read on the forward strand.
GGCGATTGTCTTTGCCGGAAATCTGGCAGCGGATCTTCTCTACGGTGTCATCGATCCAAAAATCCGAAGGAGGGCCGCAAAGTTATGAAACCACAGAATCAAAGAAGAAATACGATCCTGTTTCTGATTGTGACGGCCGGAGTGCTCATTCTGATCACCGCAGCGGGAATGCTTCTGAAGGATCAGGCTGTCCAGACAAATTTTGCAAGAAAGAATCTGGCGCCTTCCAGAGAATTCTTATTTGGCACCGACTGGATGGGGAGAGATATGTTTGCCCGGACCTTGGCGGGACTGTCGCTTAGTATCCGGATCGGACTACTCACAGCCGCGGTAAGCGCCCTGATTGCCCTGATTCTTGGAACGACCTGCGCAGTTCTGGGAAGAGCAGCAGATGCAGTGATTTCCTGGTGGATTGATCTGATGATGGGTATCCCGCATATCCTTCTGGTGATGCTTATTTCCATCGCCTGCGGGCGGGGATTTACCGGAGTGGTTGCCGGTGTCGCCCTGAGCCACTGGACTTCTCTTGCGCGGGTTATCCGCGGGGAAGTGCTGCAGCTTCGGGAAGCGCCATATATTCTGACGGCCTCAAAATTGGGCGTATCAAAGATGCAGATCGTAAAAAACCATATGATTCCCCACCTTCTTCCGCAGTTTGTAACCGGGCTGATTCTGTTGTTCCCGCATGCGATTCTGCATGAATCCAGTATTACCTTTCTGGGATTCGGTCTCTCTTCGGAGCAGCCTGCCATCGGAGTAATCCTTTCAGAAAGCATGCGTTACCTGACAACCGGAAGATGGTGGCTTGCACTGTTCCCGGGGCTGTCGCTGGTTTGTGTCGTGATGCTGTTTGCCCTGCTTGGAGAACGGGTGGAGAAGCTGCTGAACCCGGCCAGTGCACATGAGTAAGGAGGAATATTTTGGAACCGATTTTAGAAATTTCCCATTTGTCTATTACGTTTATACAATACGAACGCGGCATTCATAAGCGCGAGCTCCCTGTAATTAAAGATCTGTCACTGCAGATCGAGCCGGGGCAGATTGTCGCCGCAGTGGGAGCAAGCGGATCCGGAAAAAGTCTGCTGGCTCACAGTATTCTGGGCATCCTGCCTTATAACAGCCGGATGAGTGGAACACTGAAATATGACGGCCGGCCTCTGACACAAGAGCGGGCAGAAGCCCTCAGGGGGCGGGAGATTATGCTGATCCCGCAGGGCGTCACGTATCTGGATCCACTGATGAAGATCGGGCCGCAGATCAGAAAAGGAAAACGAGATGCGGGAATCCGGGAACGGTGCCGGGCTGCGCTGAAGCGGTATGAGCTGAAGGAAGAGATCGAGGAGCAGTATCCGTTTGAAATTTCCGGCGGTATGGCACGCAGGGTACTGATTGCCTCGGCAGTAACCGAATCTCCCAGACTGATCATTGCCGACGAGCCCACACCGGGACTGGATAAAAAGGCGGCTGGAAGAATTCTCGGGCATTTTCGGGAGCTGGCTGAGGAAGGAGCCGGTATCCTCTTTATCACACATGATCTGGAACTTGCCCTGACTGTTGCGGACAGGGTTGCAGTATTTTATGCCGGGGAGACTATAGAAGAAGCGGATGCTTCAGATTTTAAGGATGTAGAAAAACTCCGGCATCCGTTTACAAAATCCTTATGGCATGCCATGCCGGAACATGGATTTCATCCGATTCCAGGATCGCAGCCTTATCCGGGAACAATGGCGAAAGGATGCCCGTTTGCGCGGCAGTGCAGAAAGTGCACAATACTTTGCCGGGAGGCAGATCAGATTTCACTGAAACCATACCGGGGCGGACTGGTACGATGTCTGTATCCGGGGAAGGAGGAGGCAAAATGATACTGCAGGCAGAACACCTTACATTTTCCTATCGAAGAAGAAAACAGGAGTGCATTTTGCAGGATTACAGCCTGTCAATTACTTCCGGAGAGCGCATAGGCCTGAGAGCACCAAGCGGCCGTGGAAAGACGACATTGTGCAGGCTTCTGGCAGGATATGAAAAGCCGCAGCAGGGGAAGGTCCTTCTGAATGGAAAGGCACTTTCCTCTTTTCGCGGCGTCTGTCCGGTTCAGATGGTATGGCAGCATCCTGAAACGGTAGTGGATCCATTGTTACAGCTTGGTGTTACCTTGAACGAAGCAGGAAAGCCGGAGGAACGGCTTTTGAAGGAACTTCATATTGAAGAGGGGTGGCTGAAACGGTATCCGTCGGAATTATCCGGCGGGGAACTGCAGCGGTTCTGCCTTGCCCGGGCTCTGCATCCGGATACCCGCTTTCTCCTCTGCGATGAGATTACGGCCATGCTGGATCTTGTCACCCAGGCGCAGATATGGAATTTCCTGCTGGAAGAGGGGAAACAAAGAGCTCTGGGAATGCTGATCGTAAGTCACGATGACGCCCTGCTCCAAAAAGTCTGTACGAGAATAGAAACGCTGCCGTAGATTTCTATGCATTGACATTTTTCTAAAAAACAGGTATGGTAGATTCAGAAAGGAGAAATACCATGTTCGCATTTAATCATTTTAATTTTAATGTTCTCGATCTGAAAAAGAGCCTGAAATTCTATGAAGAGGCTCTGGGTTTGAAAGAGGTAAGGAGAAAGGAAGCCGAAGACGGAAGCTTTATCCTTGTTTACCTCGGAGACGGCAAGAGTTCCTTTACGCTTGAGTTGACCTGGCTGAAAGAAAGAACAGAAAAATACGATCTGGGAGAGGAAGAATTCCACCTTGCTTTCACAACAGATCATTACGAAGAAGCATACCGGAAACATAAAGAAATGGGAGTGATCCTGTTTGAAAATCCGGAGATGGGTATCTATTTTATCGGAGATCCAGACGGATACTGGATCGAGATTGTTCCGGCGTAAAATTTCTTTCCGGTTCATTTTTAATGCAAAAGTCATATGACATTCAAAAGGACAGGGAGAAAAACGAGTGAAAAGAAATCGATTGGAAGAACTTCGTATTCGTATGAATGCACTGATTCTAAATAATGATCCACAGCTGATCTGCAATTTTACTGCCCATATGTACGGTGTCTCTAAGTTCTGTACATTACTTGCACTAAAAAGAAAGTTAAATCCCGAACTTGCCGCCACCTGCGGCATGCTGCACGATATTTATTATATGACGGGAGGAAACAGCGAAGAACATGCTATTAAAGGAGCTGTGCAGGCAGAAGGACTCCTGAAAGAAATGGGAGAGTACAGTGATGAAGAAATCAAGCTCATTGTAACTGCCATTTCTCATCACAGCGATAAAAGATCCATTCATGATGTTTACGCTGAATTATTAAAAGATGCGGATGTGATGGATCACTGCTTTTATAATCCGTATTCTCCAGTTGCAGAGCAGGAGAAGGTACGGTATCGACAGCTACTTGAAGAATTGAGGCTTGATCCAAGCTAAATTATCGATTGTGCCCGATAAAAAGGTGCCAGTTTATTGGATTTAGTTTTGAATAATTGCGTCATTTACATCTCTTAATACGATAGCCTTGCATAATAAATAAAAAAGAGTGAACATCCAGAAATTATCTACAAAAGAGAGCTCTGGATGTTCACTTTTCAGTATGATGCAATGTCATACCCTTTAGTATTCTCTGCTCAACAGAAAATCTGCCAAATGAACAATTTTTACCCCGTTAATATTTCCAGTGGCAGGAGAATGGACATAAAGGAGGAATATAATGATGACTACGACACAGAATTTTAAAATCACGGATATTTTTGGCTATCTTTCTGCTGATGAAATTTCTTTAGAAGAAATTGAGGAGATATTCTATCAGTCTGTAAAAGGAAACGTTTCAGAAGAGTACAAAATCTTTTTCGATTCAAATCAGATCGAACTGTCTCATTTTCAGAAAGAGGCAGCGGCCGATTTAAGGGCGTCACATAGGGAAGTCGCTTATATGACCAGGGATTCCGAAGTCATTGCGGTGATAGGGTATCGAGTAATTGAATCTGAAAGCACGATGGAAAACAGGAAATAAACCATACGCCGGATGGTCTTTGACCTCTGGCGTATTATTACTTCTTCCTCATTTCCTCCAACAATGCCACAGTAATATCCTTCGTAATTACAGAGGCCTTTGCGCAGTTTTCATCAAAGTTTTCGGTTCCGCTGTATGAAGCGGTGTCGGTAATGCATCGCAAATCTCCCGGCGCCCCTCATCCGTTATAAAGCACTCACCTGTCACCATCCGGCTCCAGACCACCTTTCCTTCCGGATTTTTTTGATTTATAGCCTTATTCGTTATCATAGCATAAATAGTTGGAGAAGTGAAATTTTTCCAGCTTTTTATATTTGTATAAAAATTTAAAAAATAATTAAATATTCACTTTCCATTAATTTCCATTTGATTTTACGGGAGAGACTTGATATCATTGGATGAGTTAATGGAAGTGGAAACGATCTGGCTGATAAAAAGCTCCGGGGAGATTTTTCTTAGCATAGAGGATGATACGCCGGAGTTTAACGAAAGACAGTTGTCCTTTTATGTCACAGTAAAAACGGATTCCAGTGAATACGCTGCTATAAGGGCGGACGCACAGTGCTCCGGAGAAAGCGTCCATGAGCAGAGAAAATTGTCCGGGCAGCAGGAGATGGAATTGAAAAGCAAAAGAATAAAAGGAGAGCGGGATGAAAAAAACCTATATCATTATACCGGCTTTGGAGCCGGAATTAGAATTTTGTGATTATGTTAGAAAACTTCAAGAAATGCAAAATCCATATATTGTGGTGATAGATGATGGTTCCGGAGAGAACTATCAGACAGTGTTTCAAACGCTGAAACACATGGAAAATTGTGTGGTGTTGACGCATCACAAAAACGAAGGAAAAGGAGCAGCGCTAAAAACAGGGTTTCAGTACGTAAAAGAGCAGGCGGAAGAGGGCGATCACATTGTATGTGTGGACTGTGACGGACAGCACGCTGTGGAAGATGTTGTTGCAATCTGTGAAAAAATGAACCGATATCCGGGGACTTTGCTACTGGGAAGCAGAGCGTTTAGCGGTGGAAATATTCCTTTTCGCTCTTTGATCGGAAACCGGACAACTTCCTTTTTCCTGTGGATGATGAGCGGCAGATGGCTCTCAGACACGCAGACAGGTTTCCGCGCATTTGATACAAGTCTTTTAGGGCTGATGCTGGAAGTTTCCGGCACCCGGTTTGAATATGAGATGCAGGTGCTGCTGACATGTATTCAAAATAAGATTCCTATCCGGACAGAATCGATCCGGACGATTTATCAGGACGGAAATCCCGGCTCTCATTTTCACCCTGTACGTGACAGCTTCGAAGTGCTTGGAGCGCTTTTTTCCAATATTGGCAAGTTTGGTCTGTCGTCCTTTTTATGTGCCCTGCTGGATGTATGTTTGTTCTGGCTTATGCTGAACATGACAGGGAACGGAAAAGGGATGTTTGGTTTACACACGGTTTTTGCCGCAACTATGGTGGCAAGAATTGCGTCTGCCGGAGCAAATTATATGATGAATCGACATCTCGTATTTGAAAGCAAAACCCGATCGCAGTCGCTGATGCGCTATGCGCTTTTGTGCTGTGCTCTTACAGCAGCATCCGCTGTCAGTGTATTCGGAATGAACCGGATTCTACATATCAACCCTGCAACCAGTAAAATAGTCTGTGATTCTGTTTTATTTTTTGTGTCTTACAGAATACAGAAAAGCTGGGTGTTTTTGAGAACGGAGCGTGTAAGAGAATGAGTTTAGAAAAAAAGAGAATTTTATGTTTTGCGCTCACCTTTTGTTTTTCCAGTATTTATCTGATATGGAGAATTTTCTTTACACTGCCGTGGAAGACGACACCCTTACAGCTCTTTTTTGGAATTCTTCTGGTTATAGCAGAGGCTGTGACAACGCTTGGAGTATTTGAGCTGATGGCGAGCAAGATGCGCTTTAAAGGAAGACAACTGGAATTTCCGGATGTACCGAGGGAACAGTTTCCGGATGTAGATATTTTTATTGCCACGCATAATGAGTCTGAGAAACTGCTGTACACCACGATCAATGCCTGTACCTATCTTACCTATCCGGACAAAAGCAAAGTACATATTTACGTATGCGATGACGGAAACAGACAGGAGATCGCTGATCTTGCAGAAAAACTGGGAGTGGGATACCTCGGGCTTGCTGACAATGTGCATGCAAAAGCAGGAAATTACAATCACGCACTTTCAAAGACAAGTTCGCCTCTGATTGCTACTTTTGATGCGGACATGATCCCTAGAAAAGAATTTCTTATGGAGACGGTTCCTTATTTTCTGCAGAACAAAGAAAAAGTTGGGCTGATTCAGACACCGCAGAGCTTTTATAATCAGGATTTATTTCAGTTTAACCTGTATTCGGAAAGAGACATTCCAAACGAGCAGGATTTTTTCTCGAGGGAGATCAATATTTTAAGAAACTCTTCCAATTCCGCTGCTTATACCGGCAGCAATACGGTAATCTCAAGAAAAGCGCTGGAAGAAATCGGTGGATTTCCATATGGAACAATTACAGAAGATTTTGAGACAAGCATACGACTGCAAAAGGCGGGATACATTACATATGCGACGTCAAAAGTACTGGCATCCGGACTTTCTACCACAACGGTAAAAAGTATGATCCGGCAGAGAATCCGCTGGGCCAGGGGCGTCATCCAGAGTATACGAAATACCAATGCTGTGTTTACAAGGAAATTATCCCTTGCCGGAAATCTTTCCTATCTCAATGCGTATTTTTACTGGTGGTCATTCTTTAACAGAATGATCTTTATTTTGGCTCCGATCCTGTTTGCATTATTTGATTTCCAGTTGGCGAGATGCGGCTTCTGGGAACTGATGATTTTCTGGCTTCCATCTCATTTATGCTCCAGCATGTCCATGCGCTACCTGAGTACCAACATCAGAAACATGCGGTGGAGTCAGATCATAGACACGATTCTTGCACCTTATCTTATATTTCCGGTGCTTTTGGAGTCTATTGGAATTCAGCAGAAGACATTTAAGGTAACAGAGAAGAGAAAGACAAGTAACAAAACTACCTCTTTCTGGTATATCCTTCCACATGGAGCGTTGATCGTATTGAGCATCGCAGCGATTATCCGCTATGTGAAAGGGAAGTACGGAATGGCACTTTTATTCAGCAGTGTTATCTTGTTTTGGCTTTTATACAATCTGATCGCACTGACCTACGCAGTATTTTTTATGCTTGGCAGAGATTCCAAACGCAAATTTGAAAGAATCATGGCAAAAGAGAACGTAAAAATCTATGTTCACGGGAATTGGCAGGAAGGAGAAACCTTTGATGTCTCAGAAAATGGAATTGCCTTCCTGCTGGACAAATACATTCCGATGGAAAAAGGAGAGGAATTTCTGATTGTTGTTCAGGGCAATGATTATCATGCAGATCTGAAGGCGGAATTCGTGTATGTAAAACAGACGCCAGAAGCGTTTTATTATGCGGCAACAGTGACTCCAAAAGAGGAAACATCGTTCCAAAACTGGATGCAGATCATTCATGACAGAGAGCATTCCCTCCCGAAAGAGATGGATCCGTGGATGACCGTATGCATGACTGTTTGTTTATCGCTGATCCCGTATGTGGTCTGGAATCTCTACGTCCGCTGTCGGTTTTCCGGGATTGAACAGAAATTCCAGCTGGCTTTTGGAAAACAAGAAAGCTTAGCGGTATCCAAAGAGCAGTACGGACAGATTACAGAGGAATTTGTAAAAGCTGCGTTTTCTACATCTAACAGAGTTATTTTGGCATTTTTTCTATGTAATATTGCCGCTGTCCTGGCTGTACTGTTCGTCCGGATTTTTCTGAAAAAGCAGTGGGAACTTGGAAGAGTACTGGTTGTGGTTGACCTTATGGCGATTCTGTATCATATAGGGATTCTTGGACTTTACCTTTTTTCTATGCCGGAGGAAGAAGCGGTTCGCCTGGCCGGATTTGACCGGTATGCGTGCAGCATCATGGTCCTGGCTGCGGGTCTGCTTTTTATGCAGGCGACCATTGACATGGAACATTCTTTTGCCGTGCGGATCGAGGGCAACGGAACCTATCGTGCGTTTTCTTCTCCTGCGGCAAAGCTGAGATATCAGTACATGGTGCTGGCGACCATGATGATCGGAGTCAATTTTCTGTATTCAGAAATCAATGGCCTTCTCTACATTCAGAGTAACTATTCTCAGTCTCTGGCCGGCAGAATGGAAACACTGGCGGGTGACCGGTGGCAGGAAGAAGAGGATCAACGGAAATATTTTGTGGCGGCTTCTGACCGCGAAGGCCAGGTTTCAAACGGGGAAGTTTACTATGTGAGCAGATACTTTTTAAACGCGCCGAATGTGGAGGTGACAGAGCGGCTGGATGCGGGTAATATGGATGAAAAAAAAAAGAATACGATGTTCTTATCATTCTGGATGAAAGTGCGGTACATACTGGAACAGCTGATGTAGAAAATGCTGTGTGGAACAGAAGTGGGGTATACCCACTGAAAGATAATTAGCATTAAGTGATCCAGGGCAAAGAGTTTAAAACTCTATATAGGCAAATATCAGCCTGCTTATGCTGTTAAATTTTCTACGAAAAATTTCGGCTTTGAAGATGGGAAATTCCGATTTTTAAGAAGGTCAAAAAGAATCCCACGTTTATCAAATAGATATCAGGTAAACGTGGGAGGTGGACATGACATTAAGATGGTAATAGGGTTAAAGTATATAAAAACCTTCTTCGCCAAATACGTCGTCAAAAGGGTCATCTTCGTTCAGAAAATAGTCCATATCCAGAAGATCATCCAAGTAAGATCATTTTTTACGTCGGGTAAAAATGGAGCCATACACGTTTCTGCCGCGTTTCCCCTCGAATACCACAGCCAGAACCTGCTGCCCTCTCTCTGCACGTTTGTAGTCCTGATAGCTACAGATCACCTTCTGGATCCGTGTGCCGGTATCCGGGAAGATTACATCCAGATAGTAGGTCCGGCCGTTGGTGTTTCCACTTCTTGCAGGGGACGGCCATTTTCCGTTAACGATGCCGTATTGGGTATGAGTGATGGAAGCGTGCTTCGGGATCCGGCTGTGGAGAGTGAGTCCACCCACCAGCCAGAAGATCAGGGTGCCGACTGCCAGACCCACAACGTCTTTTGTACTGGACTGCCCGAGGGAAACCAGGTAGAGGCTGATCCCCTGAAATGCAAGACCCATGAAGAAAGCAAACCAGCCGGCAACGGTGGATGTCCCGTTCAGGTTCTTTTTCAGATTCTGGATCACTTCCACCTCACTTTCATAGAGCGTCCTTTTATGCAGCTCCTCCGGACGGATGTTACGGTAGCGGGGATCGTGTTTTGGGATATGTGGTTTCAATGATTCATCCCTCCTTTGATTTTTTTGTTATAGTATAACAAAGTTTGTCAGAAACGTAAAATTTCAGAATCCATTTTTGGAACTTTCTCACATTGAACTCCTGTCAGCTGGAATTTATAATTAAGAATGTAGTTGTCTAACAATATGGAATAACAGGAGGAAACAAGGAATGAGAACAAAAGGCAGGAAATTTCTGCCCCTTCTTTTGCTGTCATTGATTCTGACTGCAGCCTGTATGCCGACCGTGGCACTGGCAAAGTCCAATGAAGACGTGACAGCAGAGATCACAGCAGAAGTTTCCAAGGACAAGACTTCAGCGGAAGTCACCGTGCATTTGCAGAACACCGGGAATGAGCCGGTCAGCAAGGTACGGATTCAGGGCGTCCTTCCAGAAGGCCTCAGCCTGGAAGAGGGGGACACACTGACCAAAGAAGAGGAAACGCTGGCACCGGGTTCAGAAACCGCACTTCAGTACACAGTGAAAGCAGCAAAAACACAGGACAACGGCGGATCCCAAGACAGTGGGGATCGGGAAGAATCCAACCAGAATGGCGGAGACAAGAACCCATCCCCAAATCCAGACCAGAATGACAATGGCGGAAACCCATCCAAGGGAGGAGACAAGACAACTACCCCTTCTTCCGAGGATGCAGATGCCGTTGACACCGGGGACTCCGCAAATCCGGTCATTTTCATTGTCGTATGCATGGCAGCAGCAGGCGTGATCCTGATTGTCTGCATCCGGAAGAAAAAAGGAAAAGGTCTTCTTTCCCTGCTCTTAGTAGCAGCCCTGGTAGGACCATACGTCATCGGTGTGCTTCCAGTGAAGGCGGCAGATTCCAGACAGGGTGGACTGCAGGTTGCAGCAGACGTAGTGCTGGGGGACAAATCATACACCCTGACTGCAGATATCAGCTATTCCCTTCCGGAGACAGTAGCTCCTTCCGGAGCAGTACTGACAAGGGCACGATGGATTGATGAACTGCTGGCAGCGGTCAATGCACCGGAAACGGAAGTGGTATATGACAACGAAACACTGCCGTTTACAGATATCGACAGCCATGCAAAGAAAAACCAGATCCTGCTTGCATATGCGAACCAGCTTCTTCCGGAAATGGGAACAGAATTCCGTCCGGATGCACCGGCAGACCGTGAGTTTGCGGCTTATACCGCAGTGAAGGCACTGGGATTCCAGCCAGTAAAGGACATCGCGTGTGCCGATGCAGCAGCCATCACCTACAAGCAGGAGGTGGAAACGGCGGTTGCAATGGAACTGTTCCAGCTGACAGACGAAGCTTTCCGTCCAGCAGAGGAACTGACACAGGCAGAAGCAGATGCGGCACTTTCTAAGGTGCGGGAAATCGCAAACGTGGAAACTCCGGAGGAAAATACCGGAGAGGTGGTTTATGACGAGGATGCTATCATCATCCCGGAAGATGCAGAGTATACGATGGACGGGACAACTATCACCTTTACATCCGGCGGGGATATGATAACAGAGGGCAGCATCTTTATCCTGCCGGACCAGACCCCTTACAAAGCGGTCACTGTCCAGAAAACGGATGGGGCGGTTGTTGTGGAAACATCGGAGCCGGATATCCAGGAAACACTGGATGAGATTACTGCATCCGGAACCGCAACAGCGGATATGTCCGGATTCATTCCGGCAGAGGGCGTGACATTTACGGAAGCAGCACCGGCCATGGCAAAAGCAGCCAGGGTGAATGTTGTGGACGTGGAAGGTTCCCTTGCAGCACCAGGAAAAGTCAACTTCAAAATCCACAAGAAGATCGGAAAAGGGGAACTGTATGGTAATGTTGCCATTAACCTCCCGAAAATCAAATACAAAGCGGATGTGGATCTTGGATGGGGCGGATTTAACATAAAAGATGTTTACTTGAAATTCCCATTGACAATCGAAGCTACCGGCGGATATGAGGTCAAGAAAGACGGCGGGTCTTATGTTCCGGATGATTATATCCCGAATGGCGGATTGCTGGAACTTGGAAAACTTCCGATTGCCGGAATCCCTGGTGTCACAATTTATGCCCAGATTGGCATCAAGTATGAGATCAGCGGCAAGATTGAAGTTGTCTGCAATATTGACGGTGAAACCGGCGTCCAGGTATTAAATAACCGCTTGCGGAAAGTGGATTCCCTGGAAGCAGATGTGGACTTCAAAGCACTGGCCGGCTCTGCAAAAATCGGGCCGAGCCTTTCCGGACTTTTGGAAGTCTGCAAGCGCTGGGATTTGATTGATTTTGGCGTTTCTGCAGGCCCGGAAGCCAGCGGGGAACTGTTGATCCGCAACACCGAGCTGATGTGTATTGATGCAAACGTCTTCCTGTACGGGGAACTTTCGGCCCTGGATGAAGGCGTAATCGGTGACTGGCTGGATATTGGCTATACCTGGGAATTCTGGAAGAAAGAAAACAGCCCGTTGAAAGCGAACTGGCACTTTGAAAACTTCTCACGGGTAGACCACTGTACATATGAAGAGGAAACCGGAAAGATCGTCGGCAGGGTGGCTGACGCAGCAGACCGGAATACATCCATTACAGGTGCTACCATTACCGCATATCAGGGCGACAGCACGACTGCAGCAGGAAGCACCCAGGCAGGGCAGGACGGCGGATTTGAACTGTCCCTTCCGGCAGGAGATTACAAGATCAAGGTGACGGCAGCCGGATACCAGAGTTTTGAATGTGATGTGACGGTAGAAAAGGACAAGGAAAACTACACGGAAGTGCTGCTGATGATCGACGAGCAGTATGAGGGTGTGACCGGTTCGGCACGGGGACGCATTACAAACGCAGTGACAGGCGAAGGAATCCATGGGGCAACACTTACGCTTCGGAGAGGCTGGAACAAGACGTCCGGCGATGTCGTTGCGACAACAGAAACAAACGAATACGGGGACTACCGGATCGAGATGGCTTCCGGCAACTACACCGCAACCATCGAACGGGATGGCTATGTAACGGTAACGAAGAACATCGTAGTATTCCCAATGGATCTTGGTATGCAGAATGCATCCATGAACCCGAACGGGGAAGATCTGGAAGCAGCAAACCTTCGTGTGGTACTGACCTGGGGAGAAACCCCGTCAGACCTGGATTCCCATCTGCTGGGACCAACTGCAGACGGATCCGATTACTTCCACATTTATTATGGCAACAAGAGACATAACGAAGATTCTGTAAGGATTGCAGATCTGGATGTGGATGACATTACTTCTTACGGACCGGAAACGACCAGCCTGTATCAAAAGAATGAATCCGGAACATACAGCTTTTATGTTCATGACTATTCCAATGGTGGAAACTCTGAGAGTACGGCAATGTCCCAGTCCGGGGCCATCGTGGAAGTATACCTGGACGGACAGCTTTACAAAGCGTATCCAGTACCGACAGGAAAAACAGGTGTGAACTGGCACGTATTCGATTACGATGCAGCAACGAATACCATTACCGATGTCAACCAGTTTACGGAAGACATTACCTACCAGCCGAATGCAAACGCAAGGATGGCTGCCATTCCAGTTCCTATGGACGAAACAAAATAGGACAGAAATTGACACAGAAGAGAGGCTTGACTTGAGCCTCTCTTTTTCTACGAAAATTTTCGGAACCGGGTGCCGGTATCCGGGAATAAGATGTCAAGGTAGTAGGAACGGCCGTTGCCACAGAAAAACTTTACCAGCGGCGGATCAGCAATATGGAATGGTATCTGGATGTTGATCCGTTAGATTGACATGGCATTCTCCTTTTAGTACAATTTATACGGATTCGTAATTTCTCCATCGCAGATACCATGGAGGATACTATGAATAATGAAGTTTTTTTGTAAATGACATTTGGTGCTTTATGAAAAGGGACGTGAACATCCGTAACTTCACGATCTCTTATATGCGGGAAGGAGGATTTTCAAAAAAGAGCTGACGGATACAGCGAAAAAAACGGCGGATGCAAAATATCAGGAAGACCGGATATTATTGATTTGGAAAATGAAAATTTGTCGCCATTTGCCATTTTTTGATTAAAATTTAAGGTGCAAAATGGAGCAAAGTATATTAAAATAGATCAAGTATAATCGTACTTGATAACCGTAACTTGTAGTTAAATTAGAGAAATGGAAATTGTATAAAATTTACAATAAAAGGTGTTGAAAAATTGAGAAAACTAGCATTAAGTGATGAAATATTACTAAAAATCGAGAAACCGGCCCGTTATATCGGGAACGAGATCAACTCCGTCATGAAAGATAAGGAAAAGGTGGCGATTCGTTTCGCCATGTGCTTCCCGGACGTCTACGAAATCGGGGAGTCTCATCTCGGAATGAAGATCTTATATGACATGTTCAACAGGAGAGATGATACGTGGTGTGAGCGTGTTTACTCCCCATGGACCGACCTGGACCGGATTATGAGAGAGGAGCACATTCCGCTGTTTGCCCTGGAGTCCCAGGATCCGGTCCGGGAATTTGATTTCCTCGGCATTACGATCCAGTATGAGATGTGCTATACCAACATTTTGCAGGTACTCGATCTTTCGGATATTCCGCTGTTCAGCAAGGATCGTACAGAAGAAGATCCGATTGTCATCGGAGGAGGCCCATGTGCCGTCAATCCAGAGCCGCTGGCTGACTTTTTTGACCTTTTTTACATTGGAGAGGGCGAGACCGTTTATGATGAGCTTCTGGATGCCTATAAGGAAAACAAGAAAAAGAACGGAACAAGAAAAGAATTTTTGGAGATGGCAGCGGAGATCGAAGGAATCTATGTTCCACAGTTTTATGATGCCGAATACCATGAGGATGGAACATTAAAGTCCTTTGAACCGAACAATCCTCATGCCAAAAGAACGATCAAAAAACAGGTTGTCATGGATTTGAGCGCGGTGCCGTATCCGACAAAACCGGTCGTTCCTTTCATCAAAGTGACCCAGGACCGTGTCGTACTGGAGATTCAGAGAGGATGTATCCGTGGATGCCGGTTCTGCCAGGCGGGAATGATTTACCGTCCAACCAGAGAAAAAGATCTGGAAACATTAAAGCAGTATGCGTATGAGATGCTGAAAAATACCGGGCACGAAGAGATTTCTTTAAGCTCGTTAAGTTCCAGCGACTATTCTCAGTTAAAAGAACTTGTGACCTTCCTGATTGAGGAATTTAAGGGGAAAGGGATCAATATTTCCCTTCCGTCCCTTCGGATCGATTCCTTCTCTCTGGATGTGATGGGTAAGGTACAGGATATCAAGAAGAGCAGTCTGACCTTCGCGCCGGAAGCCGGATCCCAGCGAATGCGGAATGTCATCAATAAAGGTCTGACCGAAGAAATGATTCTGGACGGTGCTTCCAAAGCCTTTGAAGGCGGCTGGAATAAAGTCAAACTCTACTTTATGCTCGGACTTCCGGGTGAGACAGAAGAGGATATGAAAGAGATCCCAAGACTGGCGGATCGGGTGGCTAGAAAGTACTACGAGATTCCGAAGGATCAGAGAAACGGAAAATGCCAGATTACATTCAGTACGTCCTTCTTTATCCCGAAGCCGTTTACGCCGTTCCAGTGGGCGGAAATGTTTACGCAGGAAGATTATATCCACCGGGCTCATGTCGTGAATCAGGAGATGAAAGAGCAGTTAAACCGGAAGAGCCTCAAATACAACTGGCACGAGGCGGATGTGACGGTGCTGGAGGGCGTGTTTGCCCGCGGTGACCGCCGGACCGGAAAAGTACTTCTGGAAGCGTACCGTCTGGGATGTCTCTATGATTCCTGGAGCGATGAGTTTGACAATGAAAAATGGATGCAGGCGTTTGAAAACACCGGAGTGGATCTGGAATTCTATACGATGCGCAAACGGGATCTGGACGAGCTGTTCCCGTGGGATTTCATTGATGTGGGCGTCAGCAAATCATTCCTGAAGCGGGAATGGGAGCGTGCCATGAAAGGGGAAGTTACGCCAAACTGCCGGGAACGCTGTTCGGCCTGCGGCGCAATGTGTTATCAGGGAGGTGTCTGCTTTGAAGGCAAGAATTAAGTTCCGAAAATACGGAGTGATGAAATTTATCGGTCATCTGGATGTGATGCGGTATTTCCAGAAGGCTATGCGCCGGGCAGAGATCCCGATCGCATTTACCCAGGGATTCAGTCCGCATATGATCATGTCCTTTGCAAATCCCCTTGGCGTCGGACTGACCAGTGACGGAGAATATTTTGATATTGAACTGACCGGGCCGGTTGCGTCCAAAGAGGCGGTGAGAAGGCTCAATGAAGTGATGGCGGAAGGGATGGAAGTGGTAAGCTTCGTTCAGATTCCGGAGGAAAAGAAAGCAACCGGAATGGCAATCATTGAGGCTGCCGATTATCTTGCACTTCCAAAAGATGAGACCAAAGAAGTCACGGAAGCGGCAATTCGGGATTTCCTTTCCCGGGAAGAGATTCTGGTCGTAAAACAGACAAAGAAGAGCGAAAAAGAAGTCAATATCCGTCCATGGATTCTGGAAATGGAAAAGCAGGGCGCGTCGATTTTTATGAAAGTATGCGCGGGAAGTTCCACCAATCTGAAACCGGAACTTGTGATGTCCGCGCTCTTAAAGCAGACCGGATCAAATCTGGATGCAGAAGCAGATTACCGTTATCACCGGCTAGAGAACTATGCCAGAAAGGATGAAGCACTGGTACCGCTGGATGCGCTTGGAACGGAGATCGTATCATGAAACAGAAAGTTCTTGTCACAAATGTAATGGATCGTCTCTGTTTTTTTCTGGAAGAGGACGGAAAGATGGTGGAAATCTTTTGTCCGGATGAGACGGCTCAAAATGAGCATCCGGAAAAAACAGTTCATGCGGGAGATATTTATATCGGTAAGGTGAAAAAGAAAATCCCGAATATCCATGCGGTTTTTATTGAAATTTTTCCAGGGATGGAGTGTTACTGCAGTGAGGAGGAGGCAGCAGATGGCTGTTTTACTTCCAAATCAGGGAAAAAGCCGGTCTGTGTCGGGGATGAACTGGTCGTACAGGTGAAAAAGGAAGCATCCAAGGCAAAAAAGCCGTCTCTTACTACGGATATTTCGCTGACCGGCCGGTACGCTGTCGTATCGCGCAAAAAGCAGATGCCCGGCGTTTCCTCCCGAATTCCGAAAAAGGAACGGGAAGTTTTGAAAGCATGGCTTCAGGAAACGGACAGCTCTCCTTTTGGCGTGATTCTCCGTACGGAAGCGGCACAGCTGACTCTGGAGGAACTGCATCAGGAGCTGCGGAAACAGGAAAAAGAGCTTGCAGACCTGATTGAAAGAGCCGGGACACGCACCTGTTTCACCCGCCTGAAAGCGGGAGCGGCAGGAGAAAAGGCGGGATTTGCCCATGTCCGCTGGGATACGCTGGAAGAGGTTGTGACCGACCTCCCGGACGTTTATGAGCGTCTCAGATCCTATCTGGAACAGACCGAACCAAAAGTGCTGGACAGTCTCAGGCTGTATACGGATCCGCAGTTTCCTCTTGTCAAGCTCTACAGTCTGGAGCGGGAAATGGAAAGGGCGCTTTCTCAGAGAGTCTGGCTGAAATCGGGCGGAAGCCTGATCATTCAGCCTACAGAAGCACTGACGGTAATCGATGTCAATACAGGACGGGCTGTTTCCGGGAAAAACGAGCGTTATCTGAAGCAGAATCTGGAGGCGGCCAAAGAGGCGGCAAGGCAGATCCGGCTTCGGAATCTGTCCGGCATCATTCTGATTGATTTTATCAATCTGTCAGAGACGGAAGACCGGGAAATTCTGATCCGGACCATGCGGGAGCTGACAGCAGCAGACCCGGTTAAGACAGAGGTGATTGACATCACCCGGCTGGAACTGATGGAAATTACAAGAAAAAAAGTACATCCGCCCCTTTATGAGGCAGTCAGAAAGAAGGCGCACACAGATGAGTAAAAAAGAACTGAAAACCAATGCCATGCGGATTCTGGACCGGATGAAAATTCCGTATGAATATCAGACGTATGAATGTGAAAACTTCGAGGACGGCATCGCGACCGCCGATCAGCTGTCGCTGCCGCATGAAGAAGTGTATAAGACGCTGGTAACTCAGGCAAAAAGCGGGTCCCACTATGTATTTGTCATTCCCATCGAGGAGGAGATTGATTTCAAAAAGGCGGCAAAAGTGGTAGGAGAAAAATCACTGGAAATGATCCCGCTGAAAAATCTGACTTCGATCACAGGATATGTCCGTGGAGGATGTACCGCCATCGGCATGAAAAAGCAGTTTCCAACCGTGATTCAGGAAGATGCAAAGCAGCTGGAAAAACTTTATGTAAGCGGAGGAAAACTGGGAATGCAGCTGAGACTGTCGCCGGAGGATCTGAAAACAGCTTCCCGTGCTGTCTATGGCGATGTCATAAGAAAAGAGGAAAAGTAAAGAAATTTGTTGCATTCTTCACTTTATCAATGTAAAGTAGTACATAGTGGAGAAGCAGACAGGAGGAAAATGAGATGAAAATACCTGTAGATACCTGTAACACGGTCATCTTCGACCTTGGAAATGTTCTGATCCGGTACAGCGAAGCATTCTGCCTCGATCAGTTTGATTTTGATCCGGACATCAGAGAACGGGTTGCAAATGCTGTTTTTCGCAGCAGTACCTGGTATGAAGGCGATAAAGGGACGTATGGACCGGATGACTGGTGTGACGCATTCATCGCCAATGATCCGGAAATCGAAGAGGAGATCCGGCTTGTCTATGACAGGCTCTGCGAATGTATTCAGCCTGCGGACTACACCCTGGATCTGATCAGCTGGTTCCGTGAGCGGGGATACCGGGTATATTATCTTTCCAACTATTCAGAAGGCCTGTACGAAATGACAAAGGACAGACTTTCTTTTATCGAAACATTTGACGGCGGCGTCTTTTCCTGGCAGGAAAAGTGTCTGAAGCCGGAATCACAGATTTACCAGACACTGCTTAAGCGGTATCAGATCGATCCGGCAAAGGCTCTGTTCTTTGACGATATCGAGGAAAACGCAACGGCAGCCTGCAGGGAAGGAATTCATGGCGTCGTCTTTACTCCGTCTGTTGCCTTTGATATTCTGCACAATCGATAAGTGAAGGAGCGTTTGAATATGCCAAAAGTAGTAAAATTCGGAGGAAGCTCTCTTGCAAGCGCGGCCCAGTTCCAGAAAGCGGGAGAGATCATCCGAAGTGAAAAGTCGAGAAAATATGTAATACCGTCGGCACCCGGAAAACGGAACTCCAGAGATACCAAGATTACGGACATGCTTTACTTATGCTATGACAAGGCCGAGAAAGGGCTGGATTATTCTGAGGAGTGGAAGTTCATTACATCCCGCTATCAGGAAATCATCGACGGGCTTTCCCTTACTCTTTCTCTTGAGAAAGAGTTTGAACAGATCCGGGAGCAGTTTGAGCAGAAAGCAGGACGGCAGTACGCGGCCTCCAGAGGCGAATACCTGAACGGACTGATTATGGCTGCCTATTTGGAGTTTGAGTTTGTCGATGCCGCTGATGTGATCTTCTTCGACAAAGACGGACGTCTTAATACGGAAAAGACCAATTCCATGCTGCAGCAGCGCCTGGAAAATACCGGATGTGCGGTCATTCCTGGATTTTACGGAAGCGATCCGGATGGAAACGTAACCACCTTTTCCAGAGGAGGATCAGATATCACCGGATCCCTTGTGGCAAAGGCCGTTCACGCTGATCTTTACGAGAACTGGACGGATGTTTCCGGATTTCTGGTGGCAGATCCGCGGATTGTCAAGGATCCGGCAGTGATTGAAACGATCACCTACCGGGAACTGCGTGAGCTGTCCTATATGGGAGCGACTGTACTGCATGAGGATGCGATTTTCCCGGTACGAAAGGAAGGAATTCCTATCAACATCCGGAATACGAACCGGCCGGAGGACCCGGGAACCTTGATTGTAGAGGACACATGCCGTCACCCGCGGTTTACGATCACCGGAATTGCCGGCAAGAAAGGATTTGCATCCGTCACGATTGACAAGGCCATGATGAACACGGAAGTCGGCTTCTGCCGGAAGGTGCTTCAGGTATTCGAGGAAAACAATGTCTGTATCGAACACATGCCTTCCGGAATCGATACGATGACGGTGTTCGTTCATCAGGATGAATTTGAAAGCAAAGAGCAGAAAGTCCTTGCGGGCATCCACCGTGCCGTGTCACCGGACTTTATTGAACTGGAATCTGATCTGGCACTGATTGCTGTCGTGGGAAGAGGAATGCGTCAGACGAGGGGAACGTCCGGACGTATCTTCGCGGCATTGTCCCACGCCAATGTCAATGTCAAGATGATTGACCAGGGATCCAGCGAGCTCAATATCATTATCGGCGTGCGCTGCCATGATTTTGAACAGGCAATCACGGCGATATACGATATTTTTGTGAATACACAGCTTTAAAAACAACTTACAGGAAAGATTTATAGAAGAGGTTTTAAAATGAATATTTTATTTTTTCTGCATCCAAAGGCAGAACTGGCTTTTATCTACGATTATCACACAGTACGTCAGGCAATGGAGATTATGGAGCATTATAAATATTCCTGCGTGCCGATTTTGAATAAAGAGGGAAAATATGTCGGAACCATTACAGAAGGGGATCTTTTGTGGGGACTGAAAGATTCCAATACTCTCAATATCCGGCAGGCTGAAAACCTTTCCGTCATGAAATTTGAAAGAAGGCATGATTACCTTCCGGTCAGTATTGAGGCGGATATGGAAGATCTGGTAAAGCGGGCCATGGAGCAGAATTTTGTACCGGTAGAGGACGATCAGCATTTCTTTATCGGTATTGTGACAAGACGTGATATCATCGGATATCTGAATGACAAAGTTAAGGGAAGCGGCGATAAGAATGACGATTGATTTTCACACCCACATTTTTCCGGAAAAGATTGTGGAGCGTACCATCTCCTTTCTGGAACAGCAGTGTGGAGAAAAAGCTCACCTGTCCGGAACATACGAATCCCTCCTGGAATCCATGGAGAAGTCAGGAATCGGGAGAAGTATTGTACTTCCGGTTGTGACAAAGCCTTCTCAGTTTGATTCGATCAACCGGTTCGCAATGGAGGTCACGGAGAAGACCGAAGGAAAGCTTCTTTCTTTTGGCGGGATTCATCCGGCATGCGACCATCTGAAAGAACGGATGCAGGAGCTAAAACGAAATGAATTTCAGGGGATCAAGCTTCATCCGGATTATCAGGAGACACAGTTTGATGATCCCGGCTATCTGAAGATCCTGGATTATGCATCGGAACTGGGATTGATCATCAGTGTCCATGCAGGGCTGGATCCTGGATATCCGGATTTTGTACATGCTACTCCTGCCATGATCCGGGATGTAATTCAGCAGGTTCATCCACAGAAGCTTATCCTTGCCCATATGGGCGGATTTATGCGCTGGGATGAGGTGGAGGAATGCCTGATCGGGAAAGATGTCTGGCTGGATACGGCAGCCTGCTTCACAAAGATTCCGGACGAACAGTTTCTACGTATTGTGTCCGAACACGGAGCGGACCGGATTCTCTTTGCGACAGATTCGCCATGGGCAGGACAGAGTGAATTTCTTCGGTATTTTCAGGGACTGGATCTGCCATCCGTGGTGAAAGAAAATATTCTTTGGAAAAATGCAGAAAAATTACTGAAAAGTGCTTGATTTTCCTAAAAGGTCATGCTAATATATATGAGTATGCCGCACAGCGAGGTTTCAAAGTTTCTTTTCAGGACACCGAAGCTGGCGAGTAATGATAATAGGAGGTGCCATATGTACGCAATTATAGCAACAGGTGGTAAACAGTACAAAGTAGCTGAAGGCGATATCATTAAGGTAGAAAAGCTCGGAGCAGAAGCTGGTACGACTTACACATTTGATCAGGTTCTTGCAGTGAGCAATGACGGACTGAAGATCGGTAATCCGACAGTGGAAGGTGCAACTGTAGAAGCGTCTGTACTTGGAGACGGCAAAGCGAAAAAAGTTGTCGTTTACAAATACAAACCGAAGACAGGCTACCACAAGAAAAACGGTCACAGACAGCAGTACACAGCTGTGAAGATTGAAAAAATCAACGCTTAATCAAAATGATTAAGATTACGGTTTATCAAAATGCAAAAAATGAGTATGTCGGTTTCCTGACAGAGGGACATGCCGGATACGCTCCGGCAGGTGAAGACATCGTCTGTGCAGCTGCGTCAATGCTTGTGATCAACACGGTCAATTCCATTGAGGCCTTCACTCAGGACGAGGCTTCTGTCACAGCCGATGATGAGAGCGGAAAGATCGATTACCGGTTTTTACATTCTCCATCGAAGGAAGCGGCATTACTGTTTTCCGCCATGGTTCTGGGACTTCAGAATATGGCAGAAGATGAAGAGTACAGAAAATATATTGATTTGAGATTCAGGGAGGTGTAAACCATGATGAAATTAAACCTTCAGTTTTTCGCTCATAAAAAGGGAGTTGGTTCTACAAAGAACGGACGTGATTCCGAGTCCAAGAGACTTGGTGCCAAGAGAGCAGACGGACAGTTCGTCAAAGCCGGCAACATCCTTTACAGACAGCGCGGAACAAAGATTCATCCGGGTGTAAATGTTGGACGCGGCGGAGATGACACATTATTTGCTACATCTGACGGTATCGTAAGATTCGAAAGAAAGGGCAGAGACAAGAAACAGGTTTCTGTATACCCGGTAGCTGAGTAGTCATCTGCTGATGCTATGAATCGAAGAACATACAAAGGCTTCAAATCTGGTCGGTTTGAAGCCTTGTTTTTTACACCTTTTCTTTATATAATGTAGTAGAAACAAGCTGTAACACTTTTTTGAGAGGAAAGAAATATGTTTGCAGACAGAGCAAAAATTTTTATAAAATCAGGAAAAGGCGGCGACGGACACGTTAGCTTCCGCCGTGAGCTTTATGTTCCAAACGGCGGCCCGGACGGCGGCGACGGCGGCAAGGGCGGCGACGTGGTTTTTGAAATCGATGACGGTCTGAATACGCTCGTAGATTTCAGACACCGCCGTAAATACTGTGCGGAACCGGGTGAGAACGGCAAGAAAAAGCGCTGCCACGGGGCAAACGGAAAGGACATTGTCCTTCGTGTTCCGGAAGGTACGATCGTAAGAGAAGCGGAGACCGGAAAGGTCGTAGCTGATATGTCCGGTGACAACCGCCGGCAGATCATCTTAAAAGGCGGTAAAGGCGGTCTTGGAAACCAGCACTTTGCAACTTCCACCATGCAGGTTCCGAAGTATGCACAGCCGGGACAGCCGGCCCAGGAACTCTGGGTGAATCTGGAGCTCAAGGTCATTGCCGATGTAGGACTTCTCGGTTTCCCGAATGTCGGAAAATCCACGTTCCTGTCCAGAGTAACGAATGCGAATCCGAAGATCGCCAACTATCACTTCACAACACTGGCTCCAAACCTGGGTGTTGTAGATCTGGCAGACGGAGAGGGATTTGTTCTGGCGGATATTCCGGGACTGATTGAAGGTGCCTCACTTGGAGCAGGACTTGGACACGAGTTTCTCCGTCACATCGAACGTACAAAGATGATGATTCATGTGGTGGATGCTGCCGGAAGTGAAGGAAGAGATCCGATCGAGGATATTTACAAAATCAACGGGGAACTTGAAAAATATAATAAAGAACTTTCCGAACGTCCTCAGGTCATTGCGGCAAATAAGACCGATCTGATCTTCGAAGGCAACGAAGATCCGGTAGAGCGGATCCGGGCAGAGTTCGAGCCAAAAGGATATAAGGTGTTTGCCATCTCCGGCGTGACAGGAGAGGGAATCCAGGATCTGTTATGGTATGTGAATAACGAACTGAAAAAACTGGATTCCAAACCGATCACCTTTGCGCAGGAGTTCTTCCCGGAGGACGAGCTTTTGGTTGCGGATCTTCCGTACACAGTGGAGAAGGAAGAAGACGGCGTCTTTGTAGTAGAAGGACCGAAGATCGAAAAGATGCTTGGATATACCAACCTCGATTCCGAGAAAGGATTCCGCTTCTTCCAGAACTTCCTCAAGGAAGCCTGTATTCTGGAAAAACTGGAAGAGCTTGGTGTTCAGGAAGGCGACACAATCCGGATGTACGGACTGAGTTTTGAGTATTTTAAATAGGAATAGAGTGAAAAACAGAAAGGAATATACACATGACGTCAAAGCAGAGAGCATATTTGAAAAGTCTTGCCATGACTATGGATCCGATTCTTCAGATCGGAAAATTCAGCATGACGCCGGAACTGACCGGTGCTGTACAGGAAGCACTGGAAGCAAGAGAACTGATCAAGATCAATGTTCTGAAAAACTGTGCAGATGATCCGCGTGAAATCGCGGAGATGCTTGCTGAGCGCACTCACTCTCAGGTAGTGCAGGTCATCGGCAAAAAGATCGTCCTTTACAAAGAGGGCAAAAAAGAGAAAAAGAAAATCGAACTTCCGAGGTAGCCAGATGAAGACAGGAATCATGGGAGGAACCTTTAATCCTATTCATAACGGACATCTGATTCTTGCAGGACATGTGATGGATGAGTTCGGTCTTGACGAAATCTGGTTTATGCCAAATGGTAATCCCCCGCATAAGCAGCCGGAAAAGACCGGTGCAGGGATGGGAGACCGTCTGGAAATGGTAAAGCTTGCAATCAGCGGGAAGCCGCATTTTTCCCTTCAGCCTTATGAAGTGGAAAAGGATACGGTTTCCTATTCCTATGAAACAATGGAATATTTCAAAGACGCTTTCCCGGAGAGGGAGTTCTTCTATATTGTAGGGGCAGATTCCCTTTTTCAGATGGAAACATGGCGGCATCCGGACCGGTTTTTACATTCCTGTTCCATTATTGCCGCAAAGCGCGATTTAAGTGAGACAGATGCAGCCATGGAGGCTCAGATCCGGCATCTGGAAAACAGATACGGAACGACGATTCTGTTTTCCCATTCTCCGGTATTTGAAGTGTCATCCAGTGAAATCCGTGAGATGGTAGAAGAAGGAAAGGATATCAGCCGGCTAGTTCCGTCTGATGTGGCTTCCTATATTTCTGACCATCGTCTATACAGGGAGGAATAGAAGATGAGCAATGCAATCCATAAGATGCGTAAAAAAGTGAAAAAATACCTGGATCAGGACAGATATGAGCACACGCTTGGCGTGATGTATCTGTGTGCATCCCTGGCCATGCGTTACAATGAAGATATTAATGAGGCCATGATCGCAGGTCTCCTTCACGACTGTGCCAAATGTATCCCGTCCAAAAAGAAAATCCGGCTCTGTGAGAAATACCATTTATCGATTTCAGAAAGCGAGCGTCAGAATCCGAGTCTGCTTCACGCAAAGCTTGGCGCCTACCTGGCAGCAACGAAATATCATGTCCGGGATCAGCGGATTCTGGATGCGATCATCTGCCATACGACCGGAAAGCCGAAGATGACCATGCTGGATAAGATTCTTTATATCGCGGACTATATCGAGCCGGGAAGAAAAGAGGCACCGAATCTTCCGGAAGTCAGAAAACTGGCTTTTCAGGATATTGACGCCTGCCTT
Source organism: Drancourtella sp. An12 (assembly GCF_002160935.1). Classification (NCBI taxonomy): domain Bacteria; kingdom Bacillati; phylum Bacillota; class Clostridia; order Eubacteriales; family Oscillospiraceae; genus Drancourtella; species Drancourtella sp. An12. Next base: position 157,824 of record NZ_NFLO01000005.1, read on the forward strand.
TATCTGATTCTGAAGGATTCCCTTGCCTACCTTCACACCCGCAATCTGGCCATTGACCCTATGACAGAGAAGACATATTTATACTATAAGAACTATCTGAACAAATAATCAAAAACAGGAGGAAGATGGATGAGCAACGCATTAGAAACATCAAAAAAGATGGCAGCCGCTGCCTGCCGTGCGCTGGACAGCAAAAAAGGCGAAGATATCCGGGTCATTGATATCTCGGAAATCAGTGTACTGGCCGATTATTTCATCATTGCAAACGGAAACAGCAACAGTCAGGTACAGGCTCTTGTAGATAACGTTGAGGAAGAGCTTGCAAAAGAAGGATATACCGTAAAACAGCGGGAAGGCTATGGCCTTGGGAACTGGGTGCTGCTCGATTTCGGAGATATTATCGTCCATGTATTTGATAAAGAAAACCGTCTTTTCTACGATCTGGAACGTATCTGGAAAGATGGAAAGACGATCTCCATGGAAGATCTGGAAAAGTAAATCCTGACAGGAGATGAAGAAAAGGCTGCGAACCTCAGGTGCTCGCAGCCTTTTGTAATATCAATATCCTTATCTCATAAATCTCAGCAGGCCGATCATCTTTCCGAGAATCGTAACTTCATCAACAATGATCGGATCCATGGCGTCATTCTCCGGCTGAAGCCGGTAGTGTCCGTCCTCTTTGAAAAACCGTTTCACTGTAGCCCCGTCCTCTACAAGGGCAACGACAATCTCGCCATTTTCCGCAGTCGGTCTCTGCTCGACCAAAATATAATCCCCGTCAAGAATTCCGACATTCACCATACTGTCACCGCGCACACGAAGGAGAAATGTCTGATTGTTTGGAAGGCGCTCTACCGGAATCGGGAAATAGTCTTCAATATTCTGCTCTGCCAGAAGCGGCTCTCCTGCAGCTACACGTCCGATAATCGGCACCTGTGCCATCTCGCGGCGTGTCAGATTAAACGACTCGTCCAGAATCTCGATCGCACGCGGCTTCGTCGGGTCTCGCCGGATGTACCCGTTCTTCTCCAGCGTCTCAAGATGAGAGTGGACAGAAGAAGTAGATTTCAAATGTACTGCTTCGCAGATTTCACGCACTGCCGGCGGAAATCCTCTTTCTAAAATCTGCGCTTTTATATATTCAAGAATCTCGGATTGCTTTTCTGTAATATTTCCGTTACCCATGGAATGTCCTCCTGCTTTTAATGTCTCTGTCAGACTACATACTTTTTTTCTATTTTATCACAGCAAGGTATAAAAGGCAAACAAATGTTTAGAAAATATGTTCGATCTGATTCCTTTTTGTAAAAAAAATAAGTGAATAAATATCTTGACTTCTATCTACCTTGCTATATAATGTAGACAAGAACCTTATTATACAAGGTAGAATGGAGGGAACGTTATGTTAAAAAAGAATGAGAAAAAAGGACTGATCATTTATTTGGGAACAGTATTTGGCATCACTTTGTTGATGGGCTTTCTGGTGAGAGCAGCTTTCCGAAACAATCAATCCGTTAGTATTTATGCCGGTGTACAGATGCTGTATCCTGCGATGGGAGTGATCATTGCAGGATTTTTCACACGCAAAGACCTTTTTCAGAAAATGAAACGCATTTACTGGACTTATCTGATCGCTGGAGTTGTCTGTATCCTCGCCCTTATACTTTACACCTTTTCCGGCAGTTCACTTTCAACCACGATGATATCTATTGCTGTAACAATCGGTGCGTTACTGATGTTTGTATGGATTTTTTTGATGGACAGTCCAACAAGAAATGCCTCTGGATTTGGTCTTGACAATAAAAATGTGCGAACTTTTATAAAATATGTGCTTCTGTTTTTGGCTTTCCAGATCATGGATATAGTAGTCAGTACCGTTTATCTGTTTTTCATCGGGGAACTTGCTTTCTCTGATTTGTCTCAGATGATCCACAGTGCACCATCAACTGCAGTTGTATTTTTAGTAAAATTATTCTTACTAATACCAGGGTTCTTTTTAAATTTCATGTGTTTCTGGGGAGAAGAGTACGGATGGCGGTATTTCCTGCAGCCGCTTTTGCAAAAAAGATACGGAATCTGTAAGGGGCTGGTCCTTGTTGGTGTGATCTGGGCGGTGTGGCATCTTCCGCTTACGCTCTATTATTATTCTCCGGAAGCACCAATGCAGGAAATGGTTTACCGGATTGTATTCTGCATCTGTCTTAGTTTTGTGATGGGATATTTTTATATGAAACTAAACAGCATCTGGCTTCCTGCCATCATGCATTATTTAAACAACGGAATGGGCGCCTTGTTTACAAATCCAACAGCTGCGTCTCAGACAGAAGCACGAATTCTTTCCTGGCCGGATGTTTTTGCTAGTTCCATCATTATACTAATATTAACAATACCGTTTTTCGCTTTGTGTCACAGAATGAAAGAAAAATTCGTCAGATCGCCAAAACTATGCGAATAAATCAAAATTCTCACAAAAATTTTACATTATTTCTAAAAAATTTGTTTGAAATCTCTCACAAATATGCTACGATGTTAATATAGATTAATTTATGTAAGGAGTGATAAGGTTGGGCGAATTGAAGAAAAGACAACTTGAAGTGATGGATGTATTGTGGGAATCCGGTGAACCTATGATTGCATCCGAAATTGTAAAAGCAAGAGAAGATCTGAATGTCAATACTGTGCAGGCTGCCCTCAGAAGCCTTGTTAAAAAGAATTATATTGAAGTAGCGGATATTGTTTACAGCGGGACAGTATTATCAAGGAGATATCGAACTCTTATTTCTAAGGAAGATTATACAAATTCCATCGAAACAGATTTAAATAAAATTCTGCATAACCCATCCTTGTTTGCACACTACATCGATCAGATCGAAGAATTGGATCTCATTACAAAGTTAGAGCAGATTGTACATGAAAGAAAAGAGCAGTTGACAAATGAATAATATGACTATTTCTTAACGCGGGATCGTTGTGATCCCGCGTTTTTTCTTGATAATTTGCTAAGTTGCTCATAGTTAGCGTTAAACCATACTATTTAATTCTCTGTAAAACCAATCACCAAACATTTCTAAAAAGACTGGTTTTGCAGATTTTTTTATATTCTTTTTCAGTAACAGAACAAATGCTTGCATACATTCAAAAAACGATTGACAAACATATGTTTGGACGTTATACTTAATTACAGAAAGAACAAATGTTCGCCCTTGAACGGTGAATAGTTTTTTAGAAACCGGATACACTTTTTCAAAAGAGAAGACCTGACAGGGATCGATAGAGGAGGATTGAGACTATGCAGGGAACTACAGCTACGATTCATACAAGAACAGCCAGAAGCGCAGCCGCGAGAAAGCAGCACGCGAAAAGGAAGCGTGCCGCACGTAAGAGAAGATTTCTTTTTATCTTACTTCTTTTACTTGTGGCAGTTACATCATTTACTCTTGGAAGCTTTTTATCAAGTGCCAGGGGAAGCCGTGAGGAAGATCCGTCCTATTTCAAATATTATAAGAATATTGAGGTAAAGGCGGGAGATACGCTTCACAGTCTGGCCGAAGAATACAATGAGCCTTCGGTCTCTTCTGACCGTGAGTACGTCAGTGAGATCCGAAAGCTCAATCACATGAAGTCCAGTGGTTTAATTCCGGGGCAGTCCCTGATCATTACCTATTATGACACCGAATATAAGTAGGACGTTTCCTATTTATGGCCTTCTGTACCACATACCCGGTACAGGAGGCCTGTTTGTTACTTTATGCTTTTTTATTTTTCCCGTGCTGTACCGCATAGTATACCGGTAAACCTACCAGTGTCAGCAAAATGCTGAATACCGACATGAGCCAAGCACGCATACCGGAGAGGAACAGCTGGTTAATAATGATATAGATACCACCTGCAATAGCGATCAGCGGAATGACCGGATAACCCGGTACCCGATAGGTACGATGCAGATCCGGTCGGTCTTTCCGGTATTTCATCACACCGATAAAAGTCAGGGTATAGAAGGTCCAGCTGGAAAAGACAGCCAGATCTGTCAGAAGATTAAACTGTCCTGTCAGCGCAAGCACGGAAGCGATCGTTCCGACCAGAATCAGACTGTTCGGCGGCACCTGATTTTTATTCAGCCTTGCAAGGCGTCTGCTTCCCGGAAGGCTTCCCTTGTCAGCCAGGAAATAAGCGACACGTGATCCGGAAAAGATAAATCCGTTGCATGCCCCGAATACCGAAATCATGATTCCGACTGATACGATTCTTCCACCCATCTCGCCGAACAGCGCAATGGCCACCGCAGATGCAGGCGCTGAAAGGGTTGCAAGCTCCGATGCCGGGAGTACCTGAAGGTAAGCAACATTGACGATGCAATACACTCCTGTAATAATGGAAACTCCGCCGATGATAGCAATCGGAAGATCTCTGGCAGGTTTCTTCATTTCTCCGGCAATTGCCCCTACGGATGTCCATCCTTCAAATGCAAACAATACTGCGACAATGAGCTGTCCCATTACAACAGCCGGATTCAGTCCTTCCCCGATCATCGGCTCAAAAACCGGATAATTGCCGGTGCCTTTCCAGAATCCAAAAACAGTCAGAAGGATCAGCGGAATCATCTTACACACCGTAAAGAGGATCTGGATGCCGCCTCCGATTTTGGAGCCAAGTGTATTCAAAAACACAATAAAAAAGATCACAAGGATCGCAAGCGGTACAATCACCGCGTCTCCGACAAACAGCGCAGCCTGCTGTGCAAAGGCTACAGCCAGTGCCGAGATCATGGCCGGATAAAAAAGAACCATCTGGGACCATCCGGCAAGAAACCCAAGCTTTGGTCCGTAGATCCTGCTGATATAAGTCGGGATCCCTCCGGTTTCCGGAATCAGGATTGCGATTTCCGAAAAAGTAAGTGCGCCTGCGATACTGATCAGACCGGTAATCAACCAGGCCAGAATGCCAAGACCGGGAGCACCTCCTGTTGCGGTAAAAATCGCCTGTGGTTTAAAAAAGACACCGGAACCAATCACACAACCCACAACGGTTGAAGTGGCAGTTGCAAGTCCCAGGTTCTTTTTCAGTCTTCCTGAATCACTTCCCTGCTGCATCTGAAACCATCCCCTTTCCTCATAGTCTATCTATATTCATCATGCATACAGAAGTTGTCTCTTTTTAGTTTTATGTCTGATAGTATAACATAAATCCGACCGCTCCGCGACTGTCATTCTTTATGAAATCTTAAGAAACTATTGCAAGTCTCCTTTAGATTTAGAGGGTATCCTATACTTAGCAAAGGAGGAAATGGACTATGAGCATTCAGATTTTGGCAGATTATTTTTTACAATATGGAGCATTTTTTATTTTTCTGATTGTTCTTCTGGAATACCTCAATCTGCCGGGGTTCCCTGCGGGTGTCATCATGCCTCTTTCCGGTATCTGGGCATCCAAAGGAGAAATTCATTTTGGTGTTGTACTGATTCTGACCGTTCTGGCCGGACTGATAGGAAGCTGGCTTTTGTATTTAATCGGGCGCCTCGGCGGAAAGACCGTGCTGGGCTGGTACTTCCGCAAATTTCCAACGCAGGAGCCGCTCATCCGGGAAAAAATGGAGATGCTTCGGAAAAAGGGCTGCATAGGTGTTTTTATCAGTAAGCTGCTCCCTGTTGCCCGCACTTTGATTTCCATTCCTGCTGGCATGATCCGGATGAATTTCTGGACCTACACCGTCAGTTCTTTTTTCGGGGTTCTGGTCTGGAATCTGGTATTTGTCGGTGCCGGATACTTTCTCGGTGAAACAGCGATTCTGGCGTGACAGGACTTTGTGCAGGCAGAACAGTCTAAATCATAGAAGCGTAAGAAGATCCTGACGATAATGCCAGGATCTTCTTACGCTGTCTTAGTTTCTCATTGATCAGATTTCAGATTTACCGATAGGATTTCTCATAAATAGCAGCGCATTCTTCATCGCTGAGCGGCACGCGGTCACACATGAACAGTCCGCCCATGGTTGCACGTGCGTTTTGTGCCAGTGTCAGGAATTCAGACGGTTCCATACCGTAGTCGGACATTTTCAGATCCGCTACCTGGCAGTCTTCCTGGAGCTTTCCAAGTGCTGTGATGAAGTCCATCGGCTCTTTGGCATCTTTCATGCCGAGCGCCTGTGCCATTCTTACGAAACGGTCATCACAGGCATGTTTTTCGATAAAGTGAGTGAAGTATGCCTTGGAGATCATGATCAGTCCGGCACCGTGCGGCAGATCGTGATGGTAGGCGCTCATGGCGTGTTCCATCGAATGTTCGCTTGTGCAGGCGCTCAAAGTCATGACTACACCGGACAGTGTATTGGCAAATGCCACATGTTCTCTCGCCTCAATGTCAGAGCCGTCTTTCACAGCACGGGCAAGATAAGCTCCGATATTTTCGATGGCAGTCAGTGCGTACATATCACTGATCAGATTAGCCGGTGCTGCAATGTAGCACTCCACGCTGTGGAAGAGGGCATCAAATCCCTGATATGCCGTAAATTTCGGCGGAACGGATGTCATAAGCTCCGGATCTACAACAGCGATGCGCGGGAAGAGGGAATCGTATCCTCCAAAGCCGATTTTCTCTTTTATTTCATCGTTGGAAATAACGCCATACTGATCGACCTCACTTCCTGTTCCGGCCGTCGTTGTCACTGCGATAATTGGAAGCGGTTCTTCTTTCAACGGAAGGGCTTTTCCGGTTCCTCCTGCTACATAGTCCCAGAGATCCCCGTCATTTGTTGCCATTGCCGCGATTGCTTTGGACGCGTCCATAACGCTGCCTCCTCCGAGTGCAACGATAAAGTCACAGCCGTTTTCTCTGGCGCATGCTGCCCCTTCCATCACTGTGGATTTCAGCGGATTTGCCATGATTTTATTAAATACAACAAATGGAATGCCGGCTTTCTCAAGCTCTTCCTGTGTACGGGAGAGTGCGCCATTTTCGATCGTGGATTTTCCGTTTGAAATGGTAATCAGCGCTTTTGTTCCAGGCATTGCCTGTTCATGAAGATGATTTAACTGTCCTGCTCCGAACAGGATTCTTGTCGGTACATACATTTGAAAACTCATTTTGCTTTACCTCCTGATTGACTTCTATTGTATTTACAGGTATAATTCCTTTGAACTTAACCTTCGTTTAGAATATACAACTTAAAGTCAACTTTAAGTCAATAGAAAAATATAAAAAACTGAAAAAAGGTGGTGAAAAGATGTATTATACGATCGGAGAAGCGGCAAAGAGAATGAATCTCTCCACGTCTGCTCTGCGCTATTACGACAAAGAGGGTCTGCTGCCGTTTGTAGAGCGGACAAGCGGCGGAATCCGGATGTTTCAGGATGAGGATTTTGACTGGCTTGAGATCATCGAGTGCCTGAAAAAGACCGGGATGCCGATCAAGGAGATCAAAGAGTTTGTAGACTGGAGCATGGAGGGCGACTCCACCATCGACCAGAGACTGGAGCTCATCAAAGAGCAGCAGGAAGTCGTGAGACTTCAGATAGAGGCGATTCAGGAAAATCTGAAGATTCTGAATTACAAGCGCTGGTATTACGAGACAGCAAAGCAGGCTGGCACCTGCGACGTGCACAAGACAATGAAGCCGGAGGACATCCCGGAGGAATTCCGTGAGATTGCCCTTCACAATAAGAAAAAGAATATCGTTACGATGGAAAGGTCGGGAAAAGGCAATGAAAGAGAATCCTTATGACAATGAACTTTTTTTCAAGAAATACAGCGAGATGCTCCGATCCAGAGAAGGATTAGACGGTGCAGGAGAGTGGAGCGAACTGAAAAAGCTTCTCCCGGATTTTAAAGACCGCAGTGTCCTGGATCTGGGATGCGGCTATGGATGGCACTGTGGATATGCCGCCGCCAACGGGGCATCCCGTGTGCTTGGAACAGATATTTCCGCAAAAATGATCGAGACCGCCAAAGAGAAAAACAACCGTCCGGAGATTACCTACCGTCAGAGTGCTATGGAAGATCTGGACCTGGAAGACGGATCATTTGACGTCGTATTAAGTTCTCTCGCATTTCACTATGTCGAAAATTTTGAGGCGGTCGTAAAAAAAATTCACCGCTGGCTGACACCGGGAGGATATTTTACCTTTTCCGTAGAACATCCGGTATTTACGGCTTATGGAAGCCAGGACTGGTACTACGATGAAGAGGGAAACATCCTGCACTTCCCGGTAGATAATTACTACTATGAAGGGCAGCGGGACGCCGTCTTTCTTGGAGAACATGTGACCAAATATCACCGGACACTGACAACGTATCTCCAGACACTTTTTGCAAACGGGTTTACGCTTCTGGATCTTGTGGAGCCGATGCCGCCCCAGGAGATGATTGATCTTCCTGGAATGAAAGATGAGATGCGCAGGCCGATGATGCTTCTGATCGCAGCACAGAAAAAAGACTGATGGAATTCATTTCCGTCAGTCTTTTTTCGTATCTTTTTTATTCGCCGATCAGTACATCCAGTACGTCCCGGATTTTTCTGACCGGGATAATGGTCAGACGTTCTTTTACTTCCTCTGCCACATCTTCCAGATCTTCCACATTGTCCTGCGGAATGAATACCTTCTCGATTCCGGCTCTCTGAGCCGCCATCAGTTTTTCCGGCAGACCGCCGATCGGGAGAACATATCCACGCAGGGAAACTTCACCTGTCATGGCATATTCCGTAGGTACTGCCTTTCCTGTCACAAGAGAGGAGAGGGCGGTAACCAGTGTGATGCCGGCGGACGGTCCGTCTTTCGGGATCGCTCCTGCAGGAATATGAATATGTAAATCGTGATCCTCCAGTACCTTTGTCTCTTCCGGATAATAAATTTTGACAAGACTCAGGGCAATCTGGATGGACTCCTTCATCACGTCTCCCAGCTGTCCTGTGATGGTGACTTTACCGTCACCCCGCATCAGACGGCTTTCGATATAAAGGATCTCTCCACCGGCAGCAGTCCAGGCAAGGCCGGTCACAGTTCCCGGATCTGCCTCGGTAAGCCTCATGTCATGATGCAGCTGCTTTCTTCCAAGCAGTGTACGCAGATCTCCCGGCTGGACAGAGAGCTTCTCCTCCGGATTTTTCACAAGCCGGACAGCCAGTGCCCTGCACATGGCATCGATCTGCTTTTTCAGTCCACGGACACCAGACTCCATCGTGTATTCTGTAATGATCTGTCTTAAGACTTCTTCCGGAATCTCCAGCTTTTCCGCCGGAATCCCCATGGCTTTTTCCGCCTTTGGAATCAGGTGGCGTTTGGCAATCTGAAGTTTTTCTACTTCCGTGTATCCGCTGAAGGAGATAACCTCCATCCTGTTCAGAAGCGGTTCCGGAATGGTATCGGTTGTATTCGCCGTACAAATAAACAGAACATTGGAAAGATCATACGGAACATTGAGATAGTGGTCCGTAAAGGTATTGTTCTGTTCCGGATCAAGCACCTCCAGAAGGGCGCTCGCCGGATCGCCGCTGTAATCTTTGGAGAGTTTATCTACCTCATCCAGTACGACAACCGGATTGGAAGATCCGCTGCGCTTAATGCCTTGCATGATCCGGCCCGGCATGGCTCCGATATAGGTCCGCCTGTGTCCGCGAATCTCCGCCTCATCCCGGACGCCGCCCAGGCTGATTCGTGCGTAGGACCGTCCAAGGGCTCTGGCAATGCTCTGTCCGATACTTGTCTTTCCGGTTCCCGGTGCACCGGTAAACAGAAGGATCGAACCAGACTGTTTCTTGTTCAGGGACATAACGGCAATCTGCTGGATAATCCGCTCCTTGACTTTCTTCAGGCCGTAGTGGTCTTCATCCAGAATCCGCTGTGCCTCATCCAGATCTACCGGAGAAGATTCCGGAACTTCCCAGGAAAGAGAAGTAAGGAAATCCAGATAATCATACAGCATTCCGTACTCGTGACCGTCCTGGCCTTCCTGTTTCATTCGTCCAAGTACTTTTTCCGCCTCTTTTCTTGCGGTCTCGTTCATTTTGGATTCTTCAATTTTCTTTTCAAACATCTGGATATCCGTCACATTTTCCGGATGCATTTCATCCAGTTCCTGCTGCAGATATCCGATCTGTTTTTTGATGGCTGCCTCCCGGTACAGCTGTTCCTGATCATCTTTCTGCGCGCTTTGTGCTTCCTCGGAAACTTTGGAAACTTCCACAAGCTCATATATGGCCTGCTCCATACGATTAAAGCGCTCCCTTTCTGAATCTGCCGCAAGAATCTGATATTTTTCATCCGGTGTCAGATTCAGATATTCCGTCAGTGTACAGACCGCTTCCTCCATATTGTTCCACTGAAGGATATAGCTTCTGGCCCACATTCCCCACTGGTATTTCTGCACAAACTGCAGAAGCGCACGCTGGATCCGTGTAAACCGCTCGGATTCTTCTTCCTTCGGCAGATCATCTACCTCTGCCCGGACACATGCCTCCGCCTCAATATACCCGTCGTGAATTTCGATCTCTGAAATATCTACCCTTTCCAGAGTATGAACATGGATACTGCCGTCTTCCTCGATCGAATCGATCCGGGCCGAAACGCCGATCGGATAAAAGTCCTCAGGCTGCAGTTCTTCCCGCGGTTTATTATCCCGCAGAACGAGGAAAAGGATTCGTTCCTGTGCTTCTATCTGAACCGGACTCCAGTCTTTTAAGAAATCATTCTTGAAATAGTAATTTACATCCGGAAGCAATACAAGATTATACATTGGTCTTACAATCATAAAACCCCTCCTTATTAGCCAACATACTTATTGAGTGCTAACGATTATAAAATAACATGATTTTCAGCGGTTGTCAAACAGATGTAAAAGAAAGGTTTATTTTGTCGTACAGCACCCGGTTCTAGCATATCTTTTACAATTTCCTCATAATTTTCTCACATTTTCCGCTAAGGTAAATCTGGTGTAGAATTACACAATCATATTATGAAACTATCAGGATGAGGAGATATACAATGAATGATTATCATAAAAAAGCGGAAGCAGTCCTTCAACAGGTCAATCAGGTGATCCTTGGAAAAGAGCAGGAGACTGCCGAGATTTTCCTTGCATTTCTGGCGGACGGGCATGTCCTTTTAGAAGATATTCCGGGAATCGGAAAGACAACCATGGCACTTAGTTTTACCCGCTCCATGGATATGGAATGCCGCCGTGTTCAGTTTACGCCGGATGTCCTTCCTTCCGATCTGACCGGATTTTCCCTTTATAAAAGAGAAGAGGAAGCCTTTGTCTTTCAGCCGGGAAGCGTTTTCTGCAACCTGCTTCTTGCAGACGAGATTAACCGGACATCGCCAAAGACCCAGTCAGCGCTTCTGGAAGTGATGGAAGAACGCCAGGTATCAGTGGATGGAGTAACAAGACCGGTTCCGCGGCCGTTTCTTGTGATTGCAACCCAGAATCCGGTAGATCTTGCCGGAACACAGCCTCTTCCGCAGGCCCAGACGGACCGGTTCATGATTTCATTAAGTCTTGGTTATCCGGACTTTGAAAATGAACTTCAGATGGTCATGGAGACGGGCGCCGGGAGCAGGGCCGGACAGCTTTCTCCTGTAATTTCCAGAGAGGATTTTCTGGCAATGCAGGAGCAGATCCACAGCGTCTATCTGAAACAGGAAGTAGCAGAATACCTGCTTCGCCTGATCCGTGAGACCCGTAGCCACCCGCTTGTGGATTCCGGCGCAAGTCCGCGCGCAGCAGGAGCCCTGGCAAAAATGGCAAAGGCATCCGCATGGTTTCAGGGCAGGGACTATGTTTCCCCTCAGGACGTTGGCGTTCAGTTCCCGTTCGTCGTCCGGCACCGTCTGATTCTGAGTCTGGAGGCCAGAAGAAAACAGGCCGGGGCAGATGCTGTCGTGGAGGAAATTCTGAGAAAAATCAAGCCTCCGCATCCTGGGGTGCTGCACCGATTTATAAAATTTTTAGAAGAAGATTCTGCATAAATATGTTATAATAAAGTATAATTTGTCACAGTTTCCTGTGAAAATGAAAAGAGGGAAATAGGTATGGAACATAAAGGAACATGTCTTCTTGAGACGGACCGGCTGTATCTTGGCCGGTTTACAATGAAAGACGTCCATGCTGTCTATGAAAACTGGGCAAAAGATCCGCACGTCACAAAATTTCTTTCCTGGCCTGCACATGTCGATCCTGGCCTTACCAGACAGATTCTTCTGGAATGGATCGAATCCTATCTAAAGCCTGATTTTTACCAGTGGAGTATCACGTTAAAAGACTGCCCCGAAAACCCGATCGGAACTATCAGCGCAGTCAAGATTGATGAGGAGCTTGAGAGCATTTCCATCGGATACTGTCTTGGAAGTGCCTGGTGGAACCGTGGAATTATGACGGAGACACTTTCTGCCATTATAAGCTTTTTCTTTGAGCAGGTGGGCGCCAACCGGATTGAAGCCTGTCACGATACAGAGAATCCTGCCTCCGGAAAAGTCATGCAGAAATGCCGCATGACATATGAGGGGACTCTTCGTCAGGGCGGGAAGAATAACCGGGGAATTGTGGATCTGGCCGTTTACAGTATTCTGGCAGAGGAGTATGCGACTTTATGAAAATCTAAAAAGAAAAGAGGTTGATGATGGAAAAACTCAGAGAAAAAGTAAAAGAATCTCTCTCAAGCGTCCTTCCGATCACTGTCATTGTGCTGCTTTTGAGTATTCTGTTGATCCCGATGGAAGTGGGAGCGTTTTCCCTCTTTCTTGCCGGAGCGGTATTCCTGATCTTCGGGATGGGATTCTTTCAGCTCGGTGCCGACATTTCCATGACGCAGCTCGGACAGGGCATCGGCGGACAGCTTATCAAAAAACGAAATCTTCTATTTATTGTCGGTGGATGCTTCCTGATGGGTGTTCTGATCACCATTTCGGAACCGGATCTTCAGGTTCTGGCAAACCAGGTGGCATCAATTCCGAACAGAGTCCTCGTACTGACAGTCGCAGTCGGGGTAGGTATTTTTCTTGTCGTTGCAGTTCTTAGAATTCTGTTTAAAATCAGTCTTTCACGTCTGTTGACGTTAATGTACCTTCTCTTGTTTTGGGTTGCCCTTGCAGCACCCGGTGAATTTCTTGCGGTTGCGTTCGATTCCGGCGGAGTAACGACCGGACCGATGACCGTACCTTTTATTATGGCACTTGGAATCGGTCTGTCAGCGGCCAGAAGTGATAAAGACAGTGCCAATGACAGCTTCGGCCTGATTGCTCTCAGCAGTATCGGACCGATTCTGATGGTTCTGCTCCTTGGGATTTTTTATCACCCGACCGACGCCGTCTATACAGCGGTCACCATTCCGGATGTAACAACTACACGGGATGTGATCAATCAGTTTCTATGGGCACTGCCACAGTACACGGAAGAGGTGATCATCAGCATGCTTCCGATCCTTGCCGTATTTGTACTGTTTCAGGCGGCAACAAAAAAATATCACAGAAAGCAGCTTTTTAGAATGTGTATTGGTTTTGTCTACACGATTATTGGACTGATCATGTTCCTTGTCGGAGTCAATGTCGGATTTGCTCCGGTTGGAAATCTTCTGGGCGAGCAGATGGTTTCGAGTTCCTACCAGTGGCTTCTGATTCCGGTAGGAATTCTGATCGGATATTATATTGTAAAAGCGGAACCTGCCGTACAGCTATTAAATCATCAGGTAGAAGATATCACAGACGGTATGGTAACAAGAGGACAAATGAACATCTGTCTGTCGATTGGAGTAGCAGGAGCAGTAGGGCTTGCAATGATCCGGGTTCTGACCGGAATTCCGGTTTACTGGATCCTGATTCCCGGATACATTCTTGCCATTGGAATGAGTTACCGTGTTCAGCCGATCATTGTAGGAATTGCATTTGACTCCGGCGGTGTGGCAAGCGGTCCGATGACATCTACATTTCTTCTCCCTCTGACAATGGGCGCATGTACCGCACTGGGAGGTAATGTCGTGACAGACGCGTTTGGAGTCGTCGCCCTGGTTGCCCTGGCACCTTTGATCGCGATTCAGATCATGGGCCTTGTATATGAACACAAACTGAAAAAAACTTCCAGAACACAGGAACACATTCTGGAAGATACCATTATCGAATTGGAGGATGAAGAGGTATGACGCCACATTTATTCGCACTTCGTCTGCTGTTGATTATCACAGATACCGACACGGACAAGAGCATCAATCATCTGTTTACGGAAGCAGAACAGCCGATTTATTACCAGTTCCGCGCCCAGGGAACGGCCAAAACAGAGATTCTTGATATCTGCGGTCTTGACGGAAGTACGAGAGTGATTACGGCCGCACTTATTCCAAAGAGTAAAATCAGCGAAATCTTTGAAATGCTGGAAAAAACCTTTGAGATCCGCAAGAAAGGGAAGGGTATTGCCTTGACGCTGCCGATCACAGGTGTCCAGGCAAGCATGCTTAACTTACTTAGTGCCGAACAGGAAAAAATAGCAAAAGCTCATATAGAAAGGAAGGTTCAGCAAATGATTAACGAAACTTCATATGCCATGATTACGGTGGCGGTTCGTGAAGGGTTCAGTGACGAGGTGATCGATGCCGCAACAAAGGCGGGAGCAAGCGGAGGATCTGTCATTCGTGGACGAAGAAGGGGAACAGAAGCCGTCGTACAGTTTTTAGGAATTTCCATGCAGGAGGAACAGGAATTTGTCATGATCATTGTGCCAAGAGAGAAAAAATCCTATATCATGAATGAAATCAGTTCTGCCTGCGGATTACAGACCGAGGCACACGGAATCATTTTCTCAGTACCGGTCGATGAAGTTCTCGGAATCCATGAACCGTAGAATAAGAAAATAAAAGTAAAAAGAAGACTGAAAGCCATGAGAACTTTTTTACATACTTTGTGTAAAATGATTTTTCATGGCTTTTTTACGTCCATGGCTTCTGAACAAGCTCAAAACAGCAGTTTGTCTGCACAATTAGTTTAGCGGACAAATACAGATTTATCCGAAAAAGTCTGGCTTTTTCCTTTGTTTTATGTTAAACTACTCTCAGAAACCCCAATTTGACCAACGGCCCGCAACTGGAACATTTTTACAGAATTTGGAGGATTTTATTTATGGCTAAGCCTGCTACTTACCGTGAACAGGTAAAAATTGAAAATACCATGAGGCTTCGGGAATTTTTATCCGAACTGCCTCCTTATGTAAAGGAATATTTCCGTGCCAAGGAAACCACAACATCCGATAAAACCAGATTGTCATACGCATATGATCTGCGCGTGTTCTTCCGGTTTCTTCAGGAAACAAATCCCACGCTTCATGACAAGGCACTTTCCAAGATTTCTATTAAGGATCTGTCCCTGTTAAAGCCCGTGGATTTTGAAGAATTTGAAGAATATCTCAAGGCCTATAAGACGCCTGATAACCGGACCGAAACCAACTCCCGTACCGGAATCGCTCGGAAAATGTCCTGTCTGCGCAGTTTCTATGATTATCTGTGCAAACGCGAACTGTTAACAAGCAATCCGGTCCGTCTGGTCGATATGCCGAAAATCAAAGAAAAAGCGATCATACAGCTTGATACAGATGAAGTCGCCGCGCTTCTTGATTATATTGAAAATTATGGAAATGATCTGACCGGAGTCAAACTGTATCATTATCAGAAACAGAAATACCGTGACATCGCAATCGTTACTCTCCTGCTCGGAACAGGTGTTCGAGTCTCTGAACTTGTAGGACTGAACATTGCTGATGTAGACTTTAAAAACAACGGCATCCGGATCATCCGGAAAGGTGGAAACGAAATGATCGTCTACTTCGGTGAGGAAGTGGAAAAAGCGCTGAAAGACTATCTGGAGCTCCAGAGAAACGGCATCACTCCCCTCTCCGGCCATGAAGACGCCCTTTTTCTCTCCGGCCAGAAAAAGCGGATCAGCGTTGATGCAGTGGAAAAAATGGTAAAGAAATACTGCTCCGCTGTCTCGGTCAAAACCATTACGCCGCATAAGCTGCGAAGCACCTACGGCACTGCCCTCTACCGTGAAACCGGAGACATCTATCTGGTGGCCGATGTACTTGGTCATGCCGACGTCAACACGACAAAGAAACACTATGCCAAATTAAGCGATGAACGCCGAAGAAGCGCATCTAAGGCTGTGGTTTTGAGGGAAAAATAGGATACAAAGTAAAATAAAACGGCCCTCCAGGCAAGTAGTAATCCGATGCAAATATAACGTTCAGGTTTCATTGTCTTCCAGCGTCGCTGTAATCATGCTGACGGAAGAGGGAATGATTTTACGAAAACGGGCAGCTTTCTCAGCAGGAGTCGAAAGGCGGCCCTCTGACGCAGTGGCTTGGCCGGGAAATCAATGAGTTGAATATTATTGCTACTTACAATCTGCTTTTTAATGCCTCTCTTCTCGCAGAGGAAGGTCTTGGCTATGCCATCGGTTATGACAAAATCATTAATACAGCCGGAAACAGCCGTCTATGCTTCCGGCCTCTGGCTCCGCAGCTGGAAAGTCACATGCGCATCATATGGAAAAAATATCAGATATTCTCAAAACCTGCGGAAAAATTTCTTGAGGTACTGAAAGAAATGCTGGAAATCCCCCAATCCTGACGGTGTATATAGAAGGGATTGTCGGTTAATACCGATTTTTAACCCCTGACTAGAACTGTATATTTCCCGACAGCCCCTTCTATCCGTAAAATCAATCTTTATCTTCTTTCTCAGCCTGTTCTTTATTTTTGATTACTTTTGCCGGAATTCCCACGGCAACTGTTCCGGACGGCTTCAGACTTTTCCCGAACTGATACAGTTCTTCCAACTTTTCTTTTGATTGATTCTGTTCTCCAAAAGCCGTATAGATTCCCATATCTTCTAACTTTAAATAATTCAAAAAAGAATTTTGGTATTCATAAATTGCACCGCCATATACATGGTCGCTTCCGGAAGAAAGAATCAGCGCCGCTTTTTTTAACCGTTTTGGTTTATCCAGCGCATAAATACGGTTGATCGCACACTGGAGCTGGCCGGAAAATCCATGGTAATAAACCGGAGATGCAAGCACAATCATATCCGCCTGATCCAGCAGCGGATAAACCTCCTGCATGTCATCTTTCTGGATACACTGCCTTTCATGTCCGGATTCCTTTTGATGGCAGTACTCACAGGCCATACATCCGGAAATCCGTTTTTGACATACGTTTACTACATTCACCTCATGATGATTTTCTTCCGCTCCCTTTACAAAGGCATTGAACATTGCGGCTGTATTCCCCGGTTTTCTCGGACTCCCGTTTAACACTAAAATTTTCATCTGTTTCACCTTTCCTTTGCTTTATAATCTATTAATCGATTCGAAACCGGTACCCGGCGCCCCATACTGTTTCAATAAACTGGGCATCGGGATCAATCCGGCACAGTTTATCTCTCAGCCGTTTTACATGGACTGTGACAGTTGCGGTATCCCCCATGGAATCCATTCCCCAGACCCGGTCAAAGAGTCTGTCCTTTGAAAAACAGATATTCGGATTCTCCGCAAAAAACAGCAACAGTTCAAACTCCTTATTAACAAGAGTGATTTCCTGCCCTTCCAGATAAACACGCCGTGACTTTGGTAAGATACGCAGATTCCTATAATGAATCTCTGCTTCCTTATTTTCTGCCTCCTCGGGCTGTTTTTCTTCTGAGCCGGCTTCCAATAGAAGTTTATGGATGTGGATATGAGATTTTACCCTCGCCACAAGCTCCGCAGGGCTAAATGGTTTGATCAGATAATCATCTGCACCAAGACCCAGCCCTCGAATTTTATCAATGTCTTCTTTTTTCGCGGTGACCATAATAATAGGCAGACACAGATTCTTTCTTAAATTCCGGTATATATCAAACCCTGACTTTCCAGGCAGCATCACATCCAAAAGGATGGCATCATAGTTACCGTTCTGGGCCTTTTTTCTC
The DNA here is from genome assembly GCF_002160935.1 of Drancourtella sp. An12. Lineage (NCBI taxonomy): Bacteria > Bacillati > Bacillota > Clostridia > Eubacteriales > Oscillospiraceae > Drancourtella > Drancourtella sp. An12. The sequence goes on from NZ_NFLO01000005.1 coordinate 175,762, forward strand.
CTTCCTCGCCGTCCAGGGCCAGCTCTGTCTCGTATCCGTTCGCCTCCAGATAGTCCCTTTCCAGTTCGGCGATCAGTTCATCATCTTCAATGATCAATATTCGTTCCATCTTCCGCACCCCTTTTTCTATTTCGTCATTTCTTTTACTTCTTTACTAAGCGGAAGACAGATAATGACTGCCAGGCCTCCTCTGTTTTCTGCTCGAATCGTACCGTGATGTCCCTGAATAATTTCTTTCACCACTGCAAGTCCCAACCCGCTTCCTTTTTCCGACTGATTTCTTGAATCATCTACACGGTAAAAACTGTCGAAAATCGCATCCAGACTCTCCTCAGGAACTCCAGGTCCGTCATCCTGGTAAATGAATTCCATATATCCTCCGTCCGGAGTCCTCTTAAAAGAAAGCAGGACATCGGAATGTGGTACGGTTCGGTATTTTACAGTATTATCAAATAAATTTTCCAATACACGCTTAAATTCCCGGTGATCCAGATTTACAAGAAACGGAAACTTTTCCATCCGGAAATCAATCCGGACCTGGTCGTGAACGGCATCATGTTTTCCGTTTTCCAGATAATTTTCCATATATGCCCTGACATCAGTCTGTTCCATATGATATCGGTATCCCCGGTCCAGACGGCTGTACTCCGACAGGCTTTCCACAAGATTGACCAGATTTCCCGTCCTGGTCTTGATTGCTTTCAGATAACGTTCCTGTTTTTCCGGTGTATCTGCAAGCCCATCCAGAAGTCCATCCACATATCCGCATACAGAAGTCAACGGCGTCCTTAAATCATGGGAAATTCCCGCGATCAGATCCTTTCGCCGTTTCTCATCCTGCTGTCTAAGCTGCACAGATTCTTTCAGGTACTTTCTCATGCCGTCAAAATCCCGGCAGACCTCTCCGAATTCATCTTTTTTGTTGTATTGCATTTTCTGATCCAGATCTCCCTCCCGAATCCGGCATGCGCCCTCTTTCAAAAGAGTTAACGGCTTCAGAATACTTCTTGATATCCACCAGGACAAAATACTGTTCACAAGCAATGTCAGAATGACAAAAAATACGGCAATTCCTGCTATGTATCGAAGAATATAATGCTGCAGATAATTGACCATGCCCTGATCGGCCTGGTCCCTGCGGGCGGCAATAATGCAAAACGTTTTATCACTGTGATAAAATGTATTTTTTACAATCGAAATATCATTTCTACTGGCGGTAAGCGTAGCTGCTGAATAAACTGCTTCCCCTCCCAGCTCCATAAGCGCCTCTACATCTGCCTCTGAAAGATTGGAATAGATCTCACAGCCATTTTTTTCAATCATAAAGTGATATCCCATACCAGACAGTTTATCCTCCAGATGATTCATTTCCCCGCTTCGCCGGATTTCTTCACCATATGATTCATTTTGACTCTCACTCCCCCAGTTGTTTTCCCACAGTTCCTGCTGATATGTATAGATCATGCTTTGGGCAAACTGGATTCCATTTTCATCACTGTACATTGATTCCAGGGTGTAACTTCCCAGCGAAGTATTCAGGCACACAAGAATTACGACCGCTGTAAAAAACAGCGGAAGCAGCACTATCATGATATTCGACACTACAATCTTCTTTTTAACCGTCATGTTTTATCCCTCGATTTGCATTGTTGCTTTGATTAGGAGTATAGTGTCTTGAAGGCAAAATAACAAATACGTATATTTTATGTTTTTCGATAGTTTCTGCTTATATCATTTACTGACCACTACACCTCAGGTTAATTGAAATCCTTATTGCAACATTGAAGTTGTAACTGCACACAGTCATGACTAACTGCAACAGTTTTTTCGCTGTTTTCCAGCTTTGGATTGCCTTTTTCCCATTTTCCTTGTAAAATTTCTTAAAGGAAGGCATGACAAAACACAGACTGCATTTTTTACTTTTCGCAGAAGTTGTAAATGCACCCTGTTTGTGTTTCCTTTTTTACCGTGTCCTGTCTTCTCTGAAATTCCGGTTTACTTCTTAAACAAAGCCGGTGTAAGGGTTATGGAATCGGATGGGATCTTTTCAAGGCCCAGGAGGTTCGCAGTCTCCTGGCCGTAGATCTTGATAAAAAGATCTATAGGAGCCTGTCCGTTCCACTTTTTTCTCGGATAGGAATTGATGTGGTTCATCATTTCCCTGATCTCTTCTTCTGTGTATTTTTAGAATATTTTCGATATATCGAATCACCAGTTAGTTTGTCTGTATATACCTTAGGGTTTTATAGTCTATAAAAAACTGCCAGTAGCTAATCTACCGGCAGGAAAAATTTTATATTTTTTCAATTATCCACTTGGCTAAGATCGGTTTTATTTTTTGGCAACAGACCTTCATTTTGACCAGTTACTTTTATAGAATGAGATAACCTCCAAGCAAATACCTATTGCAATTTTGCTTTATCATAATCACTAATATTGAAGAATCTCATTTATAATCTCTTCATAACCGCACAATCCATTACCTACATATCTACCTAATTCACCGTCATACTCTGCATTATCAAATGGACTTACTCCTTGATTTACATCAAAAACTTCATCAAGTAACTGTGTATACTCTGCTTCAGAAGCCACTTCTGATCCGTTCCAATAATATTTATAAATTGGAGCTCCGTTTTCATCTAACTGAATATTGGAATTATTTTCGGCCCCATACTCTCCTTCATATAATAACTTAAATTCTTCATTTTCGATACTGTATATTTTGTCATGATAGCGATCCATATGACCACCAGTATCTCTAAATATATTTTTCCCCTCTATATACTGAAGTCCAGAAACATAAATGACCACTTCACTAAAGCTATCATTCAAATAGCTACAAACAGCAGCTCCTCCGGCAATCGTCCCAGAATCATAGTATAACTCTGGTATTTCATCCCCGTTTATATCTATAAGTTTATAAATATAACTTGAAAGGTGTCCCTGTTTTTGAATGTAGCTTATATACTCTCTTTTCCACTCTTCATCAGGATATTGACCGCTTTTAAGAAGTTCAACAGCTATTGATATGCCCTCGCCTTCTGGCCAATTGTTCAAATACCATGATTTAACATTTCCATTGTCATCCTTTTGTATTGCTACCATATATATTACGTTATTTAGAAATGCTAAGTAAGTACATTCTGTATCACTACTTGAATACTTTACCCATCCATTATCTTTTAATGCTTTTTCTATCTGTGAACTGCTTTCTCCCAAACCAATTCCATATAATTTTATATATGAAGCACCTTCATTCTTCATACTGAAGGCTGTATCCAGCCATTCCAAATAGAACTGATCTTTCATATAAGAGTCAGAACCAGAAAACTGCCATGGTTCGGTTATCTGCATTCCTAATTTTTCTACTAATTGAGTATATTGTTCGAAATATGAACTGATCTCTATCTGCTCTTTTACTATCGAAATGATGTTCTTATCATTATATTCTTTTAAATACTTTTTGTTATTGTCTGGCAAAAAACCATATTCAAATTTGTCATTATTATCTTTCGCACTTTTTAATGTTACAAGCATTTCTGCAATCTCACTATTTTTCTTATTCTGCGAATCAATCAGTGACTGAAGCTGCTCTTGCACAGCTTCCCGTTTTCCAGATAAAGAAGCAGTTGCCGCATTTCTTGTGATATAGCATGATTTTAATAATATATAACAGTATTTTGATAAGTCATATATTTTTTCTACTTCCACATTTCCACTTAATAGTGTTTCATTTGAAAATTTGAGATAGTTCAAGTAGGCATCTGCTTGTAGTATACCAGAATATAATGCCAATTCAAACGAATCTGCCGCACTGAGTTTATCGGAAATGAAAGGTACATGACTAGATACTAAATCCCATGCTATAAGAGCCATATTTGCTTGACTTCCTAATCCATCTTTTACAATATTTCCTATCCATTCACCTATATGTTTTTTATAGTACTTGCTTGCAGAATATTTGACAACATTACTTTTCAATTTTTCTGAATATTCTCTCATGGAATTTTTAACCGTTTCAGATGTTATTGTATTGTCATTCGAAGCCTTTAAAAAATACTCCAGTGCATTGATCGAATATTCGTCTTGATTTTGAAATTCTTGTCCGTACTGTAAAATCTCTGCAACTTTAGATGCCATATCCAATATTGGGACAGCATCTGAAACTCCCTTTTGAACATCTAATATCATACTTCCGGTATTTGAAAACCAAGTTTGTTTATCAAAAGCCTTTTCTAATGCATCGTAACTCCTACTAAATAGAGCAGGGTTAGAATTACCTTTTTTTACGTCTGATAATATATTGCTGCATGTTTGATACATAGCCGCAACATCCGCATCAATCGAATTTGAATATGTTGATAAGAGGCTTCCTATTTTCCCTTTTTCGCTAAATAGATCTTGATACTTTTCAGCTTCTTTCTTCAAGGCTTCCAACTCGCCATCCGATTCTGTGCATAGCAACATCGCAATATTTTCTCCATATTTGCTATCATATGAAGATGAATCTAAAACAAGGGACTGCATTAACTGTATCCATGAATCACTATCCATTTTCAACAACCCATTTAATACATTTACAAAATAGCTACTGCCTCCGATCAAATTCACATCCAGCTCTGTATATCCAAAGTCTTTTGCCCAATCAAATAAATATGACGAAGCATTTTTCATAATTTCTAAGCAAATATCTAAGATGTTCTTCTTCGGCATATCAATAAGTATTGTATCGTCTAAAATCAACATGTTGCTGTTTAAAACCAACAAAGAGTATCCGAACGGGATCCAAACTCCCTGCTCGTTATGAAAACTTGGAAAAGGAGCTTCATATCCATCCAGATTCTTAAAATTCAATTTACGGTTTACTTTGTTATCATTATAAAAAAATTGCGTAGAGATATTTGGCAAGTTATTATTTGCTTCGTTAAAAATAGTAACATAATCAGCACTGGATGTATCAATCTGATATCCCAGCCTTGTGCATAATTGTTCCGCATTTACATATACATGACTATTTTTTACCATTACATTCAGTATTTCATCTGATCCAACCTGATCTGAATATTCTACATTTACAAATCCGTAAGTCGCTTCTGTTTCATCACTTGCAAAGGAAACAACAGTACTTGAAAGAAGCAAAACAAAACTCAAAAAAACAGCCAATATCTTTCTCATATAATCCCCCCTATTGCATTATTCCATACTCTGTTATCATGTCTTGATAAGCTTTTTGGTAAACCTCTAAAAGGCCGCCAGTGATTGCATTAATAAAGTCTCTGTTTCGATAGTTTACTTCAATTTCTTCATCCACAACAGAATACGGAATTTTAACCGTATGTTTTGTCATTTCTGCCTTACTGATATAGTCTTTACAGTGGTTTAATATATCATCTTCTGATAACTGAGGACTATTCTTCAAATCATCCAGTATCCCATTTAAATTCGGTGATTCTATTTCGTATATGATTTGGCTTTCGTCAACATCCTTTACTTTTATCTTATCCTTTTTCATAATTTCGGTTATAATTCCGCCCGTTTCACCAGCATTTCCATTTTCTTTAGAAATTTCCTCTTGTATTTCCGGATCTTCATATCCAAAAATGATTTTATTCATTTCCTCAATGTTGTCCTCTTCCATGAGATCAACAATTTTTTCTGCATGATTTTCTGCTTTTTTAGTATCGCTGTTACAACCGACACAGCAAAGACCAATTACAGCGCAAGTACAGACCAATCCTACAATCTTCCTTTTTTTCATTTACATTCCTCCTCATTCCTTTAGCTGATATTGAAAGTATTCTGTTTACCTCCCTTCTTCACATTTATACAATATCAGTTTTATTTGTGTTTATTATACTACCTGATTTTAAGAATCACAATCGGCTTATCTCCTTAGTTTCTACGCTATGACGGCAAAAAGGAGCGCGATATTCGCACTCCTCTTCATTAACCATTTTAGAATTCTTTTTTCTCCAGAATCCGGCACGCAAGCAGGAAGGAAATTCCAAGGACAACAATCCCAAGGATGATGCATCCCGGATAGATATATCTGCTCATCAGGGCCTCATTCAGCCAGCGGATTATGGCTGCCTGCTGATCCGGAAAATTATTTTCCAGAATCCGGAATCCAAAGAAAATTCCGAAAAAGACAATCATGAAACCGAAGATCAGCATAACCCGTCCCTTTTCCGCTCCAAACTTCAGATCCGCAGGAAGGGAAAATGCAAGCATGATAACCCCAACGAACGCACATACCGCTGTCGTGAGCAGTGTCGTCTTCATGTCAGCGCCGCCGCCCGTCAGGTTCTGAATGACTGCCAGAGCCAGGGCATAAACGACACCGAGGGCAATAATCAGCAGTCCGATCAGATATTTTTCTGCCACATACTGTTTTCTGCTGTAAGGCAGGGTCATCAGAAATGCCATACCGCCGTTCATCTCATCGTAGCTGAGAGTCATTCCTGCAATCAATGCACTGAGAATGATAACATATCCGGTCAGGAAAGCCTGATCAGTTCCGCTGAATACGAAAATAGCGGAAACAAAGACAATGATAAGCACCATTTTTTTCAGTTCACGCATCAGACATAAATCTTTTACTAACAATCCTTTCATACTGCTTCCCCCTTTACTGTCATCATAATGATTTCATCAATACTTCCTTTTTCTGCCGTGATGTCCGGATAATTTTCCATGTAGTACCGAATTTCATCCGTCAGGCAGCTGTACCCGTAGGACTCTTTCTTCTTTTTGAGAAGATGGCTGCGGTCGACTGTCCTGAAACGTTCTTCCGTCATCTTTAAAAGTCCGTAGGAGCTAAGCAGACGGTCTGTATCTTCGTGCAGGACAATCCGGCCTTCATGGATCATGTAAATATCATCACAAAGCCCTTCCAGATCCCCGGAAATATGGGAACTGATCAGAATCGCGCGGCTTTCGTCCTCCTCCATATATTCTCTGAGGAGTGTCAGGACCTCATCCCTTGCAACCACATCCATGCCGGCGGTCGGCTCATCGAGAATCAGAAGACTGGCATTGTGGCACAGCGCGATAAACAGTTTGAGTTTCGCTTTCATACCGGTGGAAAATTCCTTGAGCTTCTGATCCTGAGGGAGCCGGAACCGCTCCACAAGGGAAAGAAATTTCTCCTTTTCAAAATCCGGATATACTGCTTCCAGAATCTTCACCACATCTTTGATCATATAGACATCAGAAAAAGTACTTCCGGATAAAACCACGCCGATTTTCTGTTTTTCTTCGGCGGTCAGCTGATCGTGTGGTTTCCCAAACAGCTCCACGCTTCCACCATCCAGAAAAATCAGATTTTCGATTGCCTTAAAGGTCGTGCTTTTGCCCGCCCCATTTTCCCCAATCAGACCGGTAATGCATCCGGCCGGGACTTCCATCGTGCAGTTCAGGTGAAAATTCTTGTAATTCTTTTCGATCTTATTTACTTTTAACATAGCCTATTCCTCCAAAATGAGTTCTAAAATCTCCCGAAATTCCTTATCTTCCATGCCGTAGCGTCTGCCTTTCTGAATGGCCAGTTCAAAATCGGCTTCTACTTCTTTGCGCTGCTCTTCTTTCATCAGTTCCTGATTGGCAGCTGCAACAAATGTTCCCTTTCCGTGAATCGTCACGGTGAGCCCTTCCTGTTCCAGAGAATCGTACGCTTTCTTCACTGTCAGGGCACTGATCTTCAAGTCTTTGGAAAGACTTCGGACCGAGGGCAGGATGTCATTCTCCTGTAATGTACCATTGAGAATCATCCCTTTAATCTGTTCTACAATCTGTTCATAAATCGGAATCATGGAAGAACTGTTAATTATCAGTTTCATCTGGTTCCTCCTCTTCTTAATAAACAGTATATAACAGTATATAACTGTTGTCAACTGTTATACACTGTTTATTTTAAGTTTTTTGAGTTTGTCATCTATTACGACAGAAACAGCTGGAATTTTACACGGCTGGGCACGATCGATCATATTTCGGCAAAAGAGCTGAAGCAGATCCTTGGAGATGGCGATGTAACTGTTACATTATCTTTATAACGCTGCAAAATAATTCTACAAGAAGGAAAAGCTGTGAATCCCATTTCGGGTCATTCACAGCTTTTTATTTGTTTCTAAAGTTCTTTACTTCGTTTTATTAGCCGAGTTTTGCGTACTCTTCATCTGTTACAGATTCGCACCACTCATTCTGAGCATTTTCTCCCGGTACGTCCATTGCTATATGGCTGAACCAGCTGTCTGCCTTTGCTCCATGCCAGTGTTTTACGTTTGCCGGAATGGTGATAACAGTACCCGGTACCAGGCTGACTGCTTCTTTTCCTTCTTTCTGATACCATCCTTCTCCTGCTGTGCAGATAAGAATCTGTCCGCCGCCCTTGTCAGCATGGTGGATATGCCAGTTATTCCGGCATCCCGGTTCAAATGTGACATTCGCAAGTCCGACTGCCGGAGAGCCTGCTGAAGTCAGCGGATTCAGGAAAGATTCTCCGATAAAATACTGTGCGTAGGCTGTGTTTGACTGTCCTTTTCCAAATACGTTTTCTTTGCTGAATACTTCTTCGTTCATTGTTTTCATACTGATACCTCCTGCAAAACTAATTTTTCTTCTGCTGTTTTTGAATTTCATATACAAGATAATCGAGACAGTAGATCCGTCTTTCTTCCACATGCACCCGGTCCAGCAGCTTCTGACGGTGCTTTGACAGTAATGTCAGCTGTTTTCCGGTCTGGCCGGATTCTTCCAGTGAGAGAAATTCTTCTACCAATTTGTCATCACACCCGGCATCGATCAGGTTCTGAATTACCGCTTCGCTGTCCGGTGGTGAATGAACCTGTTTCCTCACAGTGCTTCACTCCTATCTCTAATTCTGTTTCTGATATCAGTATAGTCTTCTGCCGCCACAATAGCAAATACCTATTCATTATAATGGGACATAGCTTTTGATTATACATTCTATCATTCGTGCAAGCTATGGCAAAGCATTATATATAGGTATTTGATGAAATAGACGGTGCACACTCGTGACTTTAGTCGTGAGTAAGCCGTCCTTTTTTAAATCAAATCAAGCAGAACGTTTGTTCTTTTTACCTGTATATGGTATACTTTAAATATGGATAAAAACTATATTTTTACAGAACATACCAACGTTACACATGGTAGGGGATACGTGTATCTTTTACAATATCATATTGTTTGGGTGACAAAATACCGGAAACCCGTACTTGTCGGGATGGTTGCAGCTGAAACAAAACGGCACCTTTTGGAAACTATGGAACAACTGCAGATGGAATGTCTTGCCATGGAGGTCGCCTGACCATATTCACCTGCTTGTCAGCTGCAAACCGCAACTGCGGCTTTCCGATGCAATTAAAATCTTGAAAGGAAATGCTGCAAGATGGCTGTTTATGGCGCATCCAGACCTGAAGAAATCCCTCTGGGGCGGGCATTTGTGGAACCCATCCTATTTTGTGGCAACTGTCAGCGAACGGAGCACAGTACAGATAGAAGCGTATATTAACAGTCAGAAAAAGGAGGCAGAACATGGCGGTAACTGTAACAAAAGAAGGTGACGTGTTCCGGTTTTCCGGCCGTGCATTCGATATCACAAAAGCAAAAAATGAAGCCCTGGAACCGTATGGCTGCAGGGTTCACAACTATGACCTTGTGATGGAGCTGATCCCGGACGACAGCCAGAGAGCCGGCTTTGCGCAACAAATTGGGAACGCACGTTTTATGCGCAATCAATATCTGAATGACCGTATCGCTTATTACAAAGAAACCAGGAAAACTTTACCCGTGGATGTCTATAAAAAGAAATACTTCCCAAAACTAAAGGAACAGTATAGTTTTTTGACTCTTTCTGATAAATTTGCCCTGGAATCCGCCATAGAGCATGTGGACACGGCATACAAAAACTTCTTTGAAGGTTGGGCCGCGTTCCCTAAATTTGCTTCTAAATGGAAGCCGTCAGGGAATACCTATACTACAAAGTGGACAGGTAACAATATCCGCCTGGAAGAGCATGACGGACTGCCATATATCAAGCTGCCGAAAGTTGGCTTGGTACGGTTTATCCTGCCGAAAAAGCAGACCATTCAAACCCTGGTGCCGCATGGGACATCCATCCTTTCCGTTGCAGTGAAAAAGAAAGGGGATCGTTATACCGCATCCTTACAATTGGAAACAGTTGTAGAATCCCCAGTGCAGCTGAATCAAATGTCGGTTCGTGATATCATGGCTGCAGATATGGGAATCAAGCTATTTGCTATTATCGGCGGCGAAGATTGGGAAAAAGAGATACCGAACCCACGGTGGATCCGTATCCATGAAAAGCGTCTGCGTCGCCTGCAGAAATCCCTGTCCAGAAAGAAGTATGACAAGGAAACCCACACCGGCTCTAAAAACTGGGAGAAAGCCAAACAAAAAGTAGCTGCGGAGCACCGGAAAATTGCAAACCAGCGGAAAGATTTCCAGCATAAACTGAGTCGCCGGATTGTAGACAGATGCAGTGTATTCTGCTGTGAGGACTTGAACATCCGTGGGATGGTCAAAAACCGACGCCTTGCGAAGGAGATATCTTCTGCTTCCTGGGGGCAGTTCCTGACAATGGTAAAGTATAAGATGGAACGTCAGGGAAAACATTTCATACAGGTAAGCCGCTGGTTTCCATCCAGCCAGACCTGTTCCCGTTGCGGATTTCAAAATACAGTGGTAAAAGACCTTGTGATCCGTTCATGGAAGTGCCCAAAATGTGGCACTTACCATAACAGGGATGTGAATGCAAAAAATAATATCCTCGCCGAAGGAATCCGGCTGCTGCAAAAGAATGGAATCATTGTTACCGTGTAAGAGAGAAAAAATACCGAATTTGTACCTTAGAAATGAACACCTGTAAACTATATGTGGCTAACAAAGCTGCTGTCGATAAATTCTGTAACCCGTAAACAAAGATCGTGGTACCTCGGGGAACCGTGGGAGCCGTGGAAAGCCCACAAAGCCTGCACTGCGTATAGCGCAGACTGTTTCCGTAAGTCCGGTACAGAGAGCCAGAATAAGACCCGCCCAAAAGGCAGGCATCAGGCAAATGAAGCAGGAAATACCTTTACAAGTGAGCCGTCACTTAAAAACGTCGGTTCAAACTATATCGGAAGCTCGCGACTTTAGTCGTGAGTAGTTCACACCTCAGGTACTCCGCTAGCGGATGCAGGTGCCGGTACCCTTGCTTACTATGAGCCGTGGGGCGATGTCGTTATGTTTTATGATGACTTTGGGGCAGCAGGTGGTCTGTATGAACTTGGCCGGGCTGTTTCCGGCGAAGAGCTGATCGAAAGCATGAGCGGGACAGTGGAGATTACTGCCGGTACGCAGGATGGACAGAAAGCTGAATCCGGTTCCGGCACGGAATGACCGGAAAGAGAGAACGCACGATTTTATAAGAGCCGCTGCAACTGATGCAGCGGCTCCTTTGTCCGTAAAAAAATTTGTGATTTTTCTATTCTGTCTCGATCTCCTGATTGCCTGTAGACCATACATGACTTTCTTTTGCCGCAGACTTTGTATTCTGCGCCATCACACCGACCAGACGGTGCGGTACGTAAGGTTCTTCCAGCCAGTTGATTTCTTTTTCTGTAAGCACCAAATCTACTGCTTTTGCGGCCCCTTCAATGTGATGGAGTTTCGTTGCGCCGACAACCGGAGCGGTTACTTTCGTTAAAAGCCATGCCAGAGAAACTTCCGTCATGCTGACTTCTTTTTTATCTGCAAGTTCTGCCACACGGTCAATGATGACTGCGTCCTGTGCTGCGGTGGCATCATATTTCAGTCTTGCATAGCTGTCTTCTTCCAAACGCTTTGATGTCTCGCCCGGATGTTTTGAGAGCCTTCCTCCTGCCAGTGCGCTGTACGGCGTCATGGCAATATTGTCCTCCTCGCAGAGCTTTGCCATCTCTCTTTCTTCCTCACGGAAAATCAGATTATAATGCCCCTGAATTGATACAAATTTTGCAAATCCTTCTTTTTCCGCCAGTGCGTTTGCCTTGGCAAGCTGCCATGCGAAGCAGTTGGAAATGCCGATATAACGTGCTTTTCCTGCCTTCGCAATGCGGTTCAGCCCGTCCATAATATCATAAAGAGGTGTCTGATAATCCCACATATGGTAAATATACAGATCGACATAATCCATACCCAGATTGGAAAGACTGGTGTTGATCATCCGTTCAATGTGCTGCTGCCCGGTAATTCCCTGGGCGATTTCTTCCTCTGTCCGCGGGAGAAATTTCGTTGCCACGACGACCTCGTCCCGCTTCGCGAAATCTTTCAGCACCCGTCCCACGTACTGTTCACTTGTTCCGCTCTGATAGCCGATCGCAGTATCATAAAAATTCACGCCAAGCTCCAGCCCTCGTTTGATAATTTCTCTGGAGTGCTCCTCGTCCAGAGTCCAGCTGTGCTGTCCGTTCTTTGCATCACCGAATCCCATACAACCCATGCAGATGCGTGACACCTGCAGATCGGAATTCCCTAATTTTGTGTATTTCATGACTGATTCCTCCTCATTCATATTAAATATCCTTATATGGATCGTCCAAGATCATATGCAAGTTTCATATATTTGGACTGCGCTGTCATGGACGGCGTTCCGCAGCCTTTTCCGTAAACGGCTCCCAGATCTTCCAGATTCAGGTAGCGTACCAGCGTGTCATAATGTGCTTTCAATGCATCAAAGGTCCAGCTGTCGCTGTTCCATGCCGCTGAGATCACTGCTGATTTCATTTGTTTTCTCTGGATGCTTCCGTTAAATGCACAGAAACGGTCGATCAGTATTTTTAATTGTGCCGACATGCCGTAATAATAAAGCGGTGTGACGAATACCATCATATCTGCTCCGAGAATGCTTTCCCGGATCTGCTCCATTTCATCCTTTTGAATACACGGTCCGTCATAACCGCAGTGAATGCATCCGGTACAAGGATGGATCTTTGCACGTGCTGCATCGATCACCTCCACCTGATGCCCGGTTTCCAGAGCGCCTTTGATAAACTGCTCTGCCAGCATGTTGGATGATCCGTTCTTATTCGGGCTTCCTTCCAGTACAACAATCTTCATCTGTGTTTCCTCCATTCTCTTTTTTAATAGCCAAGTCCGGCTGCCCAGCTTTGAATCTCCTCCTGAGAAGATGAGGCATCTTCTTCGTAACAGTCAAAAATATCATCCGAAATTTCCGCTTCCGGAACGGCTTCCGAAATAATCTCTACGCTGTCTGCAAGCCCTCCGGTTCCGTGGGAGCAGAACAGATACACCTGTTTTCCGGACAGATCGTTTTCTTCCAGAAATGTCAGAAGTGCCATCGGTACGCCGTACCACCAGTTCGGGTATCCGAGAAATACGGTATCATATGCGTCAAGATTCTCGACACTGGATGTCAGTTCCGGCCTTGCGTCCTCTCCCCGTTCTTCATTTGCCCGTTCCAGACAGGCATCCCAGTCGCTTGGATAAGGATCGGTAACCTGAGTGGAGAACAGATCGCCTCCGGTTTCTTCCTGCACCCATCCTGCCAGCTCCTGAACATTTCCCGGCGCAATTACGCTTGGAGAAGCAACGGCATCTACATCCTCTTCCAGAATCGCATTCTCCGCCCAGGAAAAATAGGCTACCAGAATGTTAGAGCCTGTTCCCTGTGTCTCCTCACCGGTCTGTGCCGAATCTTCCTCCGCTGTTCCCTGAACGGTATCTTCCGGATCCGTCTCGTCTCCGGCAGAGTCTGTTCCGGACTGCTGTGTTGTTCCCTGTGTATTGTCCGCACTTCCATTGCTTTCATTGCCGCATCCGGCAAACGTCAATACCATTGATAAAACCAGACATAATGAAATCATTCGTTTTTTCATAAATCCGTCCTCCCATCTGTGTTGGATTCCATTTCATACAGAAGGTTTTCCTTCTATACCTTTATTATACGGACGGTATTTCCCGGAGACAAATACTTATCCTGCATAAGGAATGATACAAAAAATGAATGAAAAATCACCATATCTGCGGTATTCTTTCCGCAAATATGGTGAGATCCCCTTCTCTCCAAAGATCAGTCTTTTTCTGCCCGGCCGGATTTTGGAAGCTCCGGAAATGGAATAAACGGTTTCGGATGTTCTTCATGTTCTCCGATCATTTTCTCCATCCAGATCATGTTATACCATCTTCCGAATTTGTATCCGCACTGGTGGAATTCCCCTACCAACCGGTATCCCATGTGGGCATGAAACTGCGCACTGTTCTTCGTCAGATATTCATCTTCCGTCTCCGGATAGCCGATACAGGCATTCAGGTTCGTGATGTGCTGTGCCCGGGCAATTTCTTCCACCGCCTGATACAGCGCCCGTCCGATTCCTGTTTTTCGCACCTGTTCTTTTACATAAATGGAAACCGAAGCAGACCAGTCATATGCCTTTCTTCCGACAAAGGAATCAAGATAGACATAGCCGGCCGCTTCTCCGGATATTTCCGCCACCAGATACGGATACCTCTTTAAAATCCTCCGGATTCTGTCCCGGAATTCTTCCACATCCGGCACATCATACTCAAATGTAATTGCAGTCTTCTCGACATAAGGTGCGTAGATCGCGAGAAGCTGTTCTGCATCGTCAGGACCGGCTGTCCGGATCCGGATTTTCGTCTCTTCCATCCTGTTGTTCCTCCTTTATCTGATGGGTTCCATAGTCCAGACACATGGAGACAAAGGTCTGCATGCTTCTGGTAATATATTTGCTTTTATGATAAATAATATTAAGTTTTCTTTCAATCGGCCGGCGCAGGAATGCCTGACAGACCAGACCCTGTTCCAGATCCCGCTTCACAAGCAGATAGGGAAGGACTGCAACGCCAAGCCCTTTTGCCACGCCCTGCACAATCGCCTGGGTACTGGAACTTTCCCATGCCGGATGGACGGTGATCTGCTCCATGTCGAAGCAGGCATCCAGAATCTCTCTTCCGGCGCTTCCCTTTTCCCGCATCAGAAACGGATTCTCTGCCATCTCTCTCAGTGTGACATCGCACTTCCCCGCCAGAGGATGCTCCGCCGGTACAATCGCTACAAGGGAATCCTCCAGAAACGGTACCGCACATACGGAATCTGAAGACGGCTGGTTCTCAATCAGGCCAAGATCAATTTCATTTTCCAGCAAAAGCCTTTCAATCGTTCCCGACTGATTGACGACAGCCTCCATCCGGATTTCCGGAAACTGCTCCTGAAATTCTTTCATCAGGGACGGCAGGATATGAGTCCCGATCGTAATGCTGGCTCCAACCCGGATTGTCCCGATCTCATCTCCGTTTTTCAATTCTTTTTCCATTGCCTCAAACAGGGAGACAATGTGGACGGCGTATCCGTAAAATTCTTTCGCGGCGGCGGTTGGATAAATCCGTCTTCCAATCCGCTCGAAAAAGTGCTGCCCGTAATATTCTTCCAGTTCTTTGATCGTAACGCTCACAGACGGCTGTGCCAGATGAAGCTCTTTTGCCGCCTTTGTGATGCTACTGTTCTGGTAGACCGACACAAAGATTTTCATATGCCGAAGTGTCATGGTTCCTCCATATATAAGAAATTCATTATCTATTTTATAGAATAATACTATTTTTCATATAGATCAAGACCAGTTATACTAAAACAGGAGGGAGGACATTCCAATGGAAAAGAAACATAAGATTCTGTTAAAGTTATTTATATCAACGTTTTATCTCAGTGCCTTCACCTTCGGAGGCGGATATGTCATTGTAACACTGATGAAGAAAAAATTTGTCGATCAATATCACTGGATTGAAGAAGAAGAAATGCTGGATCTGGTTGCTATCGCCCAGTCCGCCCCGGGAGCCATCGCAGTCAACGGCGCCATCGTCGTCGGATATAAGCTCGCCGGGATTGCCGGCACGATCACTACGGTCATCGCAACCATCCTTCCGCCTTTTCTTGTGATTTCTGTGATCTCCATCTTTTATGAGGCGTTCCGGGATAACCGGGTCGTAAGCCTTGTGCTGGAGGGAATGCAGGCCGGCGTCGCCGCTGTCATCGCATCCGTCGTCTGGGAAATGGCAGCCGGAATTCTTCTGGAGAAAAAATGGCTCTCTATTTTAATTATGGCGGGAGCCCTCATCGCTGCATCCTGCCTTGGTATCAATGCCGTCGTTATCATCCTTGTCTGCATTGCTGTCGGTCTGCTGAAGACATTTATGCCGGGTAGAAAGGGGGATCCATCATGATTTACCTTCATCTGTTTCTCAGTTTCCTTCAGATCGGCCTGTTCAGCTTCGGAGGCGGCTATGCGGCCATGCCTCTGATTCAGGACCAGGTCGTTACCTTGAATCACTGGCTCTCCATGAAGGAATTTACGGATCTGGTTACCATTTCCCAGATGACGCCCGGCCCAATCGCCATCAATTCCGCCACCTTCGTCGGAATCAAGATCGCAGGGATTCCAGGCGCCGTAGCGGCCACCTTCGGCTGTATTCTTCCATCCTGCATTATCGTCACGATCATTGCAAGACTCTACTTAAAATATCGGAATATGGCAGCACTCCAAAGCGTTCTTTCCACGCTGAGACCTGCAGTTGTCGCTTTGATTGCCTCGGCAGGAATCTCGATTCTGATTTCCGCTTTCTGGCCGGAAGGATCGATCCACTTTGGCTCTACCAACTGGATTCTGGTCGTGCTTTTCTTCTTCTGTTTTCTCTTACTTCAGAAATGGAAGGCAAATCCGATCCTTGTCATGGTACTTTCCGGCATTCTCTATGCAGGTATTTCTCTGCTTATCGAATAAAACAAACGGGAGATCTGTCTTTGATCTCCCGTTCTATCATTCATTTCTAAATTTTAATCAGCAGAGCTTCTTTCCATCGCTGAATGCGTTTCCTACTGCTTCTCCCAGTGCCGTATAGGTATTGTGAACCGGATCAAAGGTAATCGGGCACCATTTAGAAAGATCTACCGTGCCTTCTGCGTCCAGAATGGATTCATCCACACTGACATTGACGATTTCTCCGATGATATTGCCGTCTTCGTTTACTTTTTCCAGCTTACATTCCAGTGCCATCGGCAGCTCATCAATCAGCGGAGCATCTACGAACTCGCTCTTTGTTGTATGGAATCCCGCCTTCGCAAGTTTATCCGGCTCTTTGTTGGCGGATACGATACCAACATAATCGGATGCAACAAGGTTCGCTTTGTCTGCAAAGCTGACAGTAAACGCTCCTCTTGCCTTGATATTGGCAGTTGTCTTATGTCCAGCGCTTAAACAGAGGACTACCTTTCCTGTATCATAAATTCCGCCCCATGCCGCATTCATGGCATCCGGGGTTCCATCCTCTCCGTATGTTCCGATAATCAGTACCGGAAGTGGATACATCCATGTTTTCTGTCCAAAATTTTTTCTCATAACGAAAATGCTCCTTTCTTATGCTTGCTGAAAATATGCGTCAATTTCCTGCATCCGGCTCATCTGGTCTACGTGGAACGGACATCTGCGGTTACAGTGTCCACACCGGATACAGTCGGAAGCATTCTTTTCCAGCTTCTGATAATGTCCAACGGCCATGGAATCTCCTGCCTTTGCAAGATCATAGTACTTGTTGATCAGAGCAATGTCAAGTCCTGCCGGACATGGGTGGCAGTGATTGCAGTAGACACAGCTTCCTTCGGCCTCCTTTGGTACCAGTGTTCCGATCACGGAGTAATCTTTCTCTTTATCGGAAGCGTCAAAAAATCCGAGCAGTTTTTCCAGATCCTTTCTATCCCTCAGACCCGGAAGCACCGTCAGCACACCTGGTTTATCCAATGCATACTGCAGGCACTGGTATTCTGTCAGAGCTTTTCCGAACGGCGACGTCCGTTCATCCAGAAGCTGTCCGCCGGAGAATGCTTTCATGACGGAAATGCCGATTCCCTCTTTTTCACAGCGACGGTACAGGCTCATCCGCTCATCGGAAGAGCCGATGGCGTAGTCCCCTTTCTGGTAATCGTAGCACGGGTTGATGGAGAACATCAGCATATCCACAAGTCCCGTGTCAATCGCCGTATTTGCAAGAGACGGCGTATGGGAGGACAGTCCGATATGTCTGACAAGCCCTTCCTCTTTCATTTTCAAAAGATGATCCAGCACACCGTTTTTCCGGTATGCGTTCCAGTCGGATTCTTTATCCAGGCAGTGGATAAATCCGTAGTCAATGTAGTCGGTACGGAGCTTTGTAAGCTGCCAGTCAATGGAGCGTTTAATCTGTTCCACATTGGTCGTCCATCCGTACTCTCCGGATGCGTAGTCTGCGCCAAAATGAATCTGATAGATCATGTCCTTTCTGTGTGCTTCAAATGCTTTGCCATAGTAGGAAAAACATCTGGCCGCTCCGGCCGCCAGATCGATATAGTTGATTCCATTTTCATACGCCATCTCAAGGGTTTCTAATGCTTCTTTCTCCGGTGTTTCCGAGAGATAACTGGAACCGATTCCGATCACGCTGATTTTGTCACCGGTTCTCTGATTGATGCGGTATTCCATTTTTCTTCCTCGCTTTATTCTTACTTCCGGATATTCCCCGGCTCATACAGTATAAAGCTTTGGTTTTGCAAGATCAAATACTTAATCTGAATAGGAATATATAACCAAAAACTATGTTTACGGCTTAATGGTCTTCACTCGGTTAATTGAAATCCTTACTGCAACATTGAAGTTGTAACTGCACATTGAAAACTTTATGAAGTTGTAACTGCATAATATCATGAGTAATTGCAACAGTTTTAAGCTGTTTTTCTGGCTTTGGATTGC
>NZ_NFLO01000050.1:0-659 GCF_002160935.1 Drancourtella sp. An12
TTTGATCTGCCGTTGTTCTCAATAATGTGTTCACATTACCTCGGATGTCTTGATATTTCTATTTGTGTTCTTATATGCGGTTTTCAAGGTACATTTTCATATCTTACGGACCGTTTCCGATCCGAGTGGAGAATACGAGATTCGAACTCGTGACCTCCTGCTTGCAAGGCAGGCGCTCTCCCAACTGAGCTAATCCCCCGTATATAGTTTTTGTTTAAGTTGTGATGGGCTTAAGTGGGCCTTACCTCCTCAGCCTCATCTTTCATTCTTAAATTGTGATGGGCTTAAGTGGACTCGAACCACCGACCTCACGCTTATCAGGCGTGCGCTCTAACCGGCTGAGCTATAAGCCCACACTTTATATGAAAACGGCTTCCGCCGGTTTCTTCTTTTTGGGAGCTGGCGGCCACCTGCTCTCCCACACCGTCTCCAGTGCAGTACCATCGGCCGTCTGGGGCTTAACCATCGTGTTCGGGATGGGTACGGGTGTTTCCCCCAGGCGCATCACCACCAGCAAAGCTCGAGTGCTCCCCTTCGATCACTCAACAATAGACAACGTCCCTTACTTCTTCCCTTAGAAAGGAGGTGATCCAGCCGCACCTTCCGATACGGCTACCTTGTTACGACTTCACCCCAGTTATCCGTCCCGCCTTCGACAG
>NZ_NFLO01000051.1:0-655 GCF_002160935.1 Drancourtella sp. An12
TTTCCACTGATGCCTGCCTTCACTGTCAGCTTTTCACCTGAAGCTACAGTTCCTTCTGCAAGGTCTCCCTCACTGATGTTCATGACCTGGGTTTCCCCGTTATAGTACGCGCTGCTTTCCTTATGGATTTTCAGCTCTCTCTTTGCGATCGTGAACGGATCTGTTGCTGTAATCTCTACACAGTTGGCTGTCTCTTCCCATACGGCTTTGACGATGTAATCTCCGGCTTCTGTCGGTTTTGTCTTCGTATAGGTTTCATCTCCGGCTTTCGCCTCCTTGTAGTAATACGTCGGGTCACTGTAATCTCCGCCGGTTGTTTCTGCTTTCTCCTCTTTGGCTTCATCCCCATAGGTCCAGTCATCCAGCGTTACGCTTCCTGTATATGGATCTTTATCGCCTTCGGATCCAGACTTCTTGATGGTAAAGGAACCGCTGATTTTTACATCATAGTTCTTGCTTACATCCAATTCGTCTTTGAAAACACTCCATGTCGCGCCTTCATCCAATGTTGTATAAGTACCCGCTTCTTTTCCACTGATGCCTGCCTTCACTGTCAGCTTTTCACCTGAAGCTACAGTTCCTTCTGCAAGGTCTCCCTCACTGATGTTCATGACCTGGGTTTCCCCGTTATAGTACGCGCTGCTTTCCTTATGGA
>NZ_NFLO01000052.1:0-592 GCF_002160935.1 Drancourtella sp. An12
AAAAAGAAGAAACCGGCGGAAGCCGTTTTCATATAAAGTGTGGGCTTATAGCTCAGCCGGTTAGAGCGCACGCCTGATAAGCGTGAGGTCGGTGGTTCGAGTCCACTTAAGCCCATCACAATTTAAGAATGAAAGATGAGGCTGAGGAGGTAAGGCCCACTTAAGCCCATCACAACTTAAACAAAAACTATATACGGGGGATTAGCTCAGTTGGGAGAGCGCCTGCCTTGCAAGCAGGAGGTCACGAGTTCGAATCTCGTATTCTCCACTCGGATCGGAAACGGTCCGTAAGATATGAAAATGTACCTTGAAAACCGCATATAAGAACACAAATAGAAATATCAAGACATCCGAGGTAATGTGAACACATTATTGAGAACAACGGCAGATCAAAGGATCTGCACTATCGACCAACACATATCACGCTAGGTATGTGAGACGAGAGATCATCCCGGTCTCAAGTCAAAGTTGGTTATGCTGAAAAGAGCGCAGGGTGGATGCCTTGGCACTAAGAGCCGATGAAAGACGTGATAAGCTGCGAAAAGCTTCGGGGAGGAGCAAATATCCATTGATCCGGAGATTTCTGAATGGG
>NZ_NFLO01000053.1:0-566 GCF_002160935.1 Drancourtella sp. An12
CTTCGATCACTCAACAATAGACAACGTCCCTTACTTCTTCCCTTAGAAAGGAGGTGATCCAGCCGCACCTTCCGATACGGCTACCTTGTTACGACTTCACCCCAGTTATCCGTCCCGCCTTCGACAGCTCCCTCCTAAAGGTTGGGTCACTGGCTTCGGGCGTTACTGACTCCCATGGTGTGACGGGCGGTGTGTACAAGACCCGGGAACGTATTCACCGCGGCATGCTGATCCGCGATTACTAGCGATTCCAGCTTCATGTAGTCGAGTTGCAGACTACAATCCGAACTGAGACGTTATTTTTGAGATTTGCTCACACTCACATGCTCGCTTCCCTTTGTTTACGCCATTGTAGCACGTGTGTAGCCCTGGCCATAAGGGGCATGATGATTTGACGTCATCCCCACCTTCCTCCAGGTTCTCCCTGGCAGTCTCTCCAGAGTGCCCAACCGAATTGCTGGCTACTGAAGATAAGGGTTGCGCTCGTTGCGGGACTTAACCCAACATCTCACGACACGAGCTGACGACAACCATGCACCACCTGTCTCCAATGTTCCGAAGAAAAG
>NZ_NFLO01000054.1:0-524 GCF_002160935.1 Drancourtella sp. An12
TCAAGCTTCGCTGGTGGTGATGCGCCTGGGGGAAACACCCGTACCCATCCCGAACACGATGGTTAAGCCCCAGACGGCCGATGGTACTGCACTGGAGACGGTGTGGGAGAGCAGGTGGCCGCCAGCTCCAAAAAAGAAGAAACCGGCGGAAGCCGTTTTCATATAAAGTGTGGGCTTATAGCTCAGCCGGTTAGAGCGCACGCCTGATAAGCGTGAGGTCGGTGGTTCGAGTCCACTTAAGCCCATCACAATTTAAGAATGAAAGATGAGGCTGAGGAGGTAAGGCCCACTTAAGCCCATCACAACTTAAACAAAAACTATATACGGGGGATTAGCTCAGTTGGGAGAGCGCCTGCCTTGCAAGCAGGAGGTCACGAGTTCGAATCTCGTATTCTCCACTCGGATCGGAAACGGTCCGTAAGATATGAAAATGTACCTTGAAAACCGCATATAAGAACACAAATAGAAATATCAAGACATCCGAGGTAATGTGAACACATTATTGAGAACAACGGCAGATCAAA
>NZ_NFLO01000055.1:0-522 GCF_002160935.1 Drancourtella sp. An12
AAAAAGAAGAAACCGGCGGAAGCCGTTTTCATATAAAGTGTGGGCTTATAGCTCAGCCGGTTAGAGCGCACGCCTGATAAGCGTGAGGTCGGTGGTTCGAGTCCACTTAAGCCCATCACAATTTAAGAATGAAAGATGAGGCTGAGGAGGTAAGGCCCACTTAAGCCCATCACAACTTAAACAAAAACTATATACGGGGGATTAGCTCAGTTGGGAGAGCGCCTGCCTTGCAAGCAGGAGGTCACGAGTTCGAATCTCGTATTCTCCACTCGGATCGGAAACGGTCCGTAAGATATGAAAATGTACCTTGAAAACCGCATATAAGAACACAAATAGAAATATCAAGACATCCGAGGTAATGTGAACACATTATTGAGAACAACGGCAGATCAAAAGATCTGCACTATCGACCAACACATATCACGCTAGGTATGTGAGATTACGGAATGCTCCGTGAAAGATTTAAATAACTCGAGGCGAAGCCTCTCGTTATCCCGTCTTTCGAAACCGCATTCCGAATCA
>NZ_NFLO01000006.1:0-135134 GCF_002160935.1 Drancourtella sp. An12
GTGGTTTGCCTCCGGCTTCCTTCAGACCCCACCTCACGGTGACGCCCTTGCCTTTGGCTGCACCCTTCCCACTGCCGGGCGGGTCAGGGACTTTCACCCCTTAGAACGTGTGCCCGCCGGGCGCACATCGAAAAGAGAAGAAAGGCTGATGCCCTTCTTCTCTTTGTTCCTTATGCTGTATGGTACACGATCTTTTCAAGCTTTCCGACCCTCTCCTGCAGATCAGATACATTTTCTACAAGAAGGTGAATCGTCCCCGTCTCCATCTGAATTCCATTTACTAATTTTGTTAGATTGTCGATCTTCATATCCAGACGGTTGTAATGCTTCGTACTGATTTCCTGGACACGATCCACCTCTTCCAGGATACTATTTTCCAACTCCCGTCCCTTTATATCCATTCTGGCTATCAGGTCATCCCGAAGCTTTTGGTTCTGTTCATCCATTCTGGTTGTCAGGTCATCCCGAAGCTTTTGGTTCTGTTCATCCATTCTGATTGTCAGGTCATCCCGAAGCTTTTGATTCTGTTCATCCATTCTGGTTGTCAGGTCATCCCGAAGCTTTTGATTCTGTTCATCCATTCTTACTACAAGTTCGTCTCTGAGTTTCTGATTCTGCTCGTCCATTCTTGCTACGAGTCGATCTTCCAGATTTCGATTCTGCTCGTCCATTCTTGCCACGAGCCGGTCTTCCAGATTCCGGTTCTGCTCATCCATTCGGGCCACAAGCCGGCTTTCCAGATTCCGGTTCTGCTCATCCATTCGGGCCACAAGCCGGCTTTCCAGATTCTGGTTCTGCTCATCCATTCGGGCCACAAGCCGGCTTTCCAGATTCTGGTTCTGCTCATCCATTCGAGCCACAAGCCGGTCTTCCATACCAAACATCAAGTTTTGAATACTTTGTAAATCTTCCTGTGTTAATGCCATTTTTCTCTCCCCTTTCTCCCCCTCTACTAGTTATTAAGTATAGCATACTGTTTGATACCTGTCTATTTTCCTTCATTATAATTTTTTCATCATCCAGTATGCATCCGCATAGGTTCCGTCCAAATATTTCATATTATCAGGCAGCTTTCCGTACATCTGAAAGCCAATGCTTTCATAAAGACGAATTGCTCTTTGATTGTCAGCAACTACTTCCAGTTCCATCTGTTCGTATCCTTTTTCCTTTGCAATCTCCAGAAGTTTTTCGATCATGGCACGTCCGATTCCCATGCCTGTGTATTTCTGGTAAAGCGCAATTCCCATCGTTGCGCGGTGCTGATAGCGGGATGTCGATACACCGGTAAAGGAGCAGTTTCCTATATAGGTTCCATTCAAAAAAGCAAGAAGCATCAGATCTGTTTGGGAATCATTGGTTCTTTTTATAAATTGTTCTTCCTGCTCTACTGTCATCTGAATTTCCTCCGGTTCTTTTGCAAGAAATCTGGTTTCCGCACAGGTCTTTTTCAGATAGTCAATCAGCATCTGTGCATCCTGCTCCGTGGCAGTCCGTAAAATAATCGCTTGCCCTTTTGCACGAATTGTCATTTCTGGAACTCTCATTTTTCTACGCTCCTTCCCTTTCCTGTCTAAGAAGCGGAAATCTCCGCCATTTTTTCTTCGATCTCTTTCTCACCAGCCTGCATGGCACGAAGTGTTTTATCGAACAGATCGTTTAATTCCCATCCAAGCTGCTCTGCTCCTGTCCGGATAATTTCTCTGGAGCATCCGGCCGCAAACCGTTTGTCTTTAAATTTCTTCTTCACACTGGATACTTCCATATCTGACACACTTTTCGATGGACGCATCAGAGCTGCCGCCCAAATCAGTCCGGTCAATTCATCTGCTGCAAAAAGCACTTTTTCCATCTCATGCACCGGCTCCACATCACTGCACACACCATATCCGTGGGAGCAGACCGAATGAATCAGCTCCTTACTTGCTCCTCCCTTTTCCAGAAGTTCCGGCGCTTTCTTACAGTGTTCTTCCGGAAACTGTTCAAAATCAATATCGTGAAGCAGACCGACGATTCCCCAGTATTCTTTCTCCTCTCCATATCCGAGTTCCTCTGCATACCAGCGCATAACAGTCTCCACGGTAACCGCATGACGGAGATGAAACTCCTCCTGATTATAAGTTTTTAAAAGATTCCACGCTTCTTCTCTTGTAAGATTGCTTTCCATTTCTTTTTCCTCCCTTTTACTTTCTGACTTATTATATTCTAAATTTCAAATTAAACATTACTATCGTCCAGATACCATTTTAACTCCTTTGCCGGAACAATCGTATATTGCTCCGGTCCTTCTCCGGTTCTCATAATGACATTCCGCATCCCTGCCTGAATGATACTTCTGGCGCACATCGGGCATGGATTCGCCTTATGAATCGAATTATCTTCCGGATTGACACCGGCTTCCCTTTTTCCGGTTTTACCATGCGAATACACCCCCTTTACTTTCGTAATGCAAAATCGCTGGCTTCCTTTATCCAGTCCATTAATTCGTCATCCACTTCCTCCACACTGGAAATCAGCACATGATGTGTCCATCTGTTCGGATATGGTTCCGTAGCTGCATCAATTCTTGACGACTCCACTTTGTACTCCAGACCAAAAGTCACAACAAGCCATGGATCCGGCCTGTCCTTTACCTTTCGCACTTTTACAAACGAAACACAAGCAAAAAAGTGCTTATTAATAAAAGAAATCTGTGTCTTTTGCACTTTCATCTGCACACCCGGAATTTCATCCAGAATCCGTTCTTTGAGTTTCTCATATAATGGAAGCGCATTCGGATATTTCTCAAAAAACAAAAGTTCTGCATCATTCATGTTTTTCTCTCCTCCCGCCTAAAGGATCATATCTATAAAATTCAAATACATCTTGTTTTTTATAACACTGAAATCCCGTTTTCTGATAAACATACTTTGCCGGATTTGTTTGAATTACGGTTAGAAATACTGGCATTGACATTTGTTCCGATAATTCTTTCAACTCATTTAAGAACCATGTGCCAATCCCGTTTTTCTGCGCTTTTGGAATGATTCGAATAAATACATTGTCTATCATATGTTCCTTCAAATCATATCCTAAAAACCCGATATTTTCCCCATTCCACTCTAATTTTTTGAAATATTTCGTATGCATTTTATCTATAAATGAATTTTGCAAAATCGTTTCATTCCATTCGCCAAAAAAGTCTTTGTGCATCGCTACATACTGGTAGTGTGACTCTCTCTCAACTCTGATAAAATCCACTAAATCTTCTGTTTCTACTTTACAAATATCAAATCCTTTTTCTTTCAGCTTGACTGGCAATTCCATTCTTTTCCTTCCCCTCTTCCGTTTCTCTATATTATAATCCAATTTTTGTTTTCTGTATATGAAAAAGAACTGATCTGCTACCAGCTATCTTTTCTTTTAGCATGCATGTATTCACTTTCCATACACGAAAAAAAGCACAGAAAGCCTTAGGCCTTCCATGCTTTTTCTTTCAATTCATTTTTAATCATCTGTTGAAGTTTGTGTGCCAATCAAATGATGTTCCATATCTTCAAACATCTCCCTTACTGTCATTGGCTTCTGCCCGGTAAGTGTTTCAAAATCATTCGTGAAGGTAGACATCTGTCCCAAACGGATTGCTCTTCCAAATGTCACCATTCCGTCTGAGCAGAATGGGAAGTTGCTTGCCGTCTGTTCCCACATTTCTTCCGTTGTTCTTGGAACACCGATGGAATCGAAAAACGCATACTGCTCTTCATCGCTGATATAGACATATTTTACATCATGACCGGTCACTTCGTTGGCGATAGCAATATATTCTCCAATGGACAGCATCTCCGGTCCGTTGACATCGATAACACGATCCTGCCAGTCGCTCATTGCTGCACATGCTGCCGCAAGAGCACAGTCATCTCTGGAAATGAACGCCATCTTTCCATCGCCCATATTATTGGCAAGAACATTGTCTGTATTTTCATATGCGTTCACATAATTGGAAACCATCGCCTCCGCATACTGGGAGTCCCGCAGGAACAGGTAATGGATCGGCTGTTCTTTTACATATGCTTCAAACCATACATGGTCATTGACTTCATATGTATCAATATCTTTTTCTCCTGCACCAACGATCGACGTATAAACAAGACGGTTAACCCCTGCCTTTACCGCTGCGTCCAGCGCCGTTTTCTGAGCAGCTCTTCTTTTTGGTCCGACAAACGGCATGGAGATTAAAATCATCGTATCCGCGCCCCAAAAGGCGTCTGACAAATTTTCGCTGTTAAAATCTGCGATTCTTGTCTCAATCCCCATCTCTTTGTACTGCTCCAGCCCTTTCTGTGTCGGAGCAGTAAAGATCAGATCTTCATGAGGCCATCTTTCAAGCAGCACTTTCGCCGCTCTTGCACCAAAATTTCCATCCACTCCGTTTAACAAAATTTTCTTCATGTTCGTCCTCCTCCATCTGGTTTCTCTTTGCTTCTTTCTGGTTTTATTATATGTTAAAAAACAACAAAAGAAACTGACGAAAAAGTACTCTTTTTCCATAACTTTAAGTTATGGAGTGAAAATAGGAAAGTGTTTCTTGTATCAATTTCTGAATCTCAAGATTTTTCAATTCTTTCTTATAGGCAATCACATAGTTGCTGGAATGATGACTGTTTTTTAGATCGAGAATTCTAACCTCTTCTTCGCGAACCACATTTTTGGAAACAATGGCAATTCCCTCACCTACAGAAACATTAAAAATCAGTTCATCCAGTGTATCTACTTCTTTTCGAACATTCGGACTGATTCTGTCCCGTTCAAACGATTCCATAAAATCCCGGTAAAATCCTTTTCCAAATTTTCGGGACAGACAGATCAAATTCTCGTTCCGGATTTCCTTTACATCAATCTCTTTCCTTTTTGCCAAGGGATGATCAAAGGAGGTAATTACACACATCTCATATGAATGAAGGAACTCATACTCAATCTCACTGGAAAATTTGTAAGTGGATTCAATACCAAAGCTTACATCCACCCTGTCCTCCAGAAGATCTGTGAGGCACTCCTCAAAACTATTTTTTACGAACGTAACGGAAACCTGTTCCTTCTGTTTGAAATGATTCAGCAGTGTCAGAATCTCCCTGTTTTCGAAGGAACCGGTAAACCCTACTCTTATCGTGCTTCCAGCTCTCTCATGAAGCTGCCGGATCACCGACTGGCATTTTCTCTCCAGCTTGACACACTCCTGATAAAAAATCTTCCCCTCCTCTGTCAGTTCCGCCCGGTATCCGCTCCGGTCAAACAACCGCACTCCGATCTCTTCTTCCAGCCTTGTCATTTGTTTTGACAAAGTCGGCTGTGTAATATAGAGTGCTCTTGCCGCAGCGGAAAAAGAGCCCGTATCTGCCACTTTCAGGAAAAACCTGACTTTTTTATCCAGCATCCTTATTCCTCCCATTGATTCACTTCTGCTGCTT
The DNA here is from genome assembly GCF_002160935.1 of Drancourtella sp. An12. Lineage (NCBI taxonomy): Bacteria > Bacillati > Bacillota > Clostridia > Eubacteriales > Oscillospiraceae > Drancourtella > Drancourtella sp. An12. The sequence continues at coordinate 5,442 of NZ_NFLO01000006.1, forward strand.
TTCTATCTATTATACTGGAAAGTAAAACTTCTGTATAGCAAAAGAACCCTGACATTGCAGGATTCTTTTCGTTGCTTATTGTAATTTTGCGAGTGTCTTCTTAAATCGGAAGTAAAACAGTATTGCTGTAAATGTAACGGCAATGATATCGGCAATCGGTTCTGCCATGTAGACTGCTTTTACCGGATCGGATGACAGAAGCACCGGCATCAGATAGATCAGCGGAATCAGCAGTATGAATTTTCTTACTACCGCAACTACGATAGATTCCACTGCATTTCCCAGCGCATTAAAGGTCATCTGACATGCAATCTGTATTCCGAAAATCAATGTCGCCGCCATATAAATACGAAGTGCGGTTTTTGTAAATTCCATCAGTTCCGGATCTGTTGTAAACATTGCGGCAAATGCCTGCGGGAACAGCATAATCAGAAGCCACAAAAGCGCAGAATATGCCAGACTGACTTTCAGAAGCAGCTTATACGTTGCCCGTACCCTGTTCACGTTTTTGGATCCGTAGTTATAACTGATAATCGGCTGTGCGCCCTGTCCAAGACCCTGAAGCGGGAGCATTGCAAACTGCATAACACTGGTCAGAATGGTCATCGCTCCAACTGCAATGTCTCCTCCGTATTTCTGGAGGGAAGAGTTAAAGCACACAGAAATAACACTTTCACTTGCCTGCATTACGAAAACCGAGGTACCAAGCGCAAGACATGGAAGCACAATTTTAGGCTGTATGCCGATATTTTTCCGGCGGATTTTCAGTGTTGTTTTCTTTCCGCAGAGGAAATGTACGACCCAGATACAGGAAAGTGCCTGAGAAATAATTGTCGCAAGGGCAGCTCCCCGGACATCCATATTAAATCCGAAAATAAAGACCGGATCCAGGATAATATTGGTAACTGCACCGATCAGTACAGAAAGCATTCCCGTCTTTGCAAATCCCTGAGCAGTGATAAAGGAATTCATTCCCAGTGTTACTTCTACAAACAGGGTTCCAAGTGCGTAGATATTCATATAGCTTACACCATAGTCAATCGTATTCTCACTTGCGCCGAATGCCATCAGGAAGTCTCTGTTCCAGATCAGAAGAACCACTGTCAGGATAATGGAAATAATAATCTGAAGCGTAAAGCAGTTTCCCAGGATCTTTTCTGCTGCTTCATTATCTTTTCTTCCCATTGCGATAGATGCTCTGGGAGCACCGCCGTAACCTACAAGTGCCGCAAAAGCAGACACAATCAGAATCAGCGGCATGCATACCCCGACTCCCGTCAGAGCTGTCGCTCCGATCTCCGGAATATGTCCGATGTACATTCGGTCTACGATATTGTAAAGCATATTGATCAGCTGGGCAGCAACCGTGGGAAGTGCCAGTCTTAACAGAAGCTTCCCGACCGGTTCCCTGCCTAGAAATTCTTTCTCGTCATTCATGGTCATACCCTCTTTCTTCTCCGATTTTCACATTTTCAAGAATACGCCCTTTCAGGTGAATATAAGTTTCATATTCTTCTTCTGAAAATCCATCCAACAGTTGAGCCGCATAGGACTCCTGCACTTGTTGAACATCATACATAATCGGCTGCGCATCTTCTGTTAAAATCAGATGTACTTTCCGCCTGTCTTTTTGATCCGGATTTCGTTCCAGAAGCCCTTTTTGAATCAAAAGTTCCGCTCCTTTTGAAACAGCTGCTTTAGAAAGCATCCTGAATTCTACAATATCCGCCGCCGTATCTTTCATGGGATGATTTTTCAGAAAAGCTATAATATCTACCTCTACCATCGATAAGCCATATTTTCTGCATACATTTTTCATCATTTTTTCATATAGCCGCAACATACTTCGAAGTCCGTTCCATAGTTCTCCGAATTTATACATGATTTCACCTCCCGGTTCATTTTTAGCGAAAATAATAGTTCACTAAGAAACCGTTTCTTAGTGAACTATTATAGTACGGTAATTTCATTTGTCAACAGACTCTGTCAGATTTTTTCAAAATCTTCCGCCCCATGCTTGCAAATCGGACAGATAAAATCTGCCGGAAGTTCCTCTCCTTCATAAATATATCCGCATATCCGGCATCTCCATCCGGTCTTTTTTGTTGTTTCCGTTTTTGGTTTTATCACATTTTGATAATATGCATAGGTTGCAGACGGGCTTTCCGATATTACTTCGCCATCTTCCACCTCTGCAAGAAAAAGCGTATGCGATCCCAGATCTATCGACTGAATTACTTTAGCTGAAAGCCATGCATTCGTTCCTTCGGTAATCACATACAGTCCATTTTCTTTCCGTTGAACATTTTGAAAATCTTCGAATTTATCCTTGTCTTTTCCACTTTGAAACCCAAAATGCCGGAACAGATCAAATGAAGCCTGTTCAGAAATCACGGAAACACTAAATTTTCCTGTATGAAGAATCATATCATGTGTGTAGTTTTCCTTGTTCACTGCGAGAGAAATTCTATTTGGTGATGAGGTCACCTGCATTACCGTATTGGTAATACATCCATTATCCTTTTCCCCCTCCTTTGCAGTTACAACAAAGAGTCCATAGCTTAATCGATACATTGCCTTTTTATCCATTTTTCCTCCTTATCTCCCGGCAGTTTCCGGGTACTTCTGCATAAATACTGCTGCAGCTCCGGCCAGATTGGCATCTTTCCGATAACTGCATACTCTTACATCCGGAACAATAACTTTTGTCCCTGCAGCTTTTTCCACCTCCTTCGCAAGATCCTGAAGATATTTCTGCACTTCATCCGAAAAGTTTTCGCGGCTACTGATTCCTCCGCCAGCAAAATTCTCTCAGGATCATAAACATGCTGAATATTATAAATTCCTTCGGCAAGCTTTCTGTAAAAGCAGGAAACGGCAGCCCGGCAGACGGAATCATTCTTTTCCGCTTCCTCAAACACCCGTCTTCCATCCCATTCCTGATCTGGATAAACCTTCCGGACTCTTCGCACAAGTGACATTGTAGAAGCCTGTAAAGAAAACGTACTAAGCTTTCCCTCGTCATCTCTCATCACCATACAACCAAATTCCCCGCCATACAAATGTGAACCATGACAGATTTTTCCATCTATCACGACTGCTCCGCCAATCCCCGTACCGCATACTACAAAAGCCAGATTTTTACATCCTCTCCCGTTTCCAAAAGTTACTTCGGCCATAGCGGCACAATTTGCATCATTTTCAATACTTGCCGGCAGTCCGAAGCATTTCTGAAGTTCCTCAATCCAGGCTGGCCCGTGAATACCTGAAACCGCACTTTTTCCTCCAATCACTCCTGTTGATACATCAACTGCTCCCGGGGCACTCACTGCAATTCCCAGAATCCTGCCTTTCCTTTCCGACTTTTTAACAAATGCCTGAATTTCCTTCATCAATGCTGCAAACTCCTGATGAATCGGGAGAATTTCCTGACCTGTAATCCTTCCTTCCATATCACAGACTCCAGCTTTCATGGAAGTTCCTCCAATATCAATACATACCAGTAAATTTTTCATTCTTTCCTCCCTTGTTTCCTTACTTTTATGGTTAAATTGTACCACATTTTCGTTTTCTTATCTATCCGCAACGTTTCTTTTCAACTTTTGAGTTTCCCCTTTTTATTTGCATATTTATGCTCTTTTTCTACGTTTTTTCAAATGTGTCTTCCTTCATCAATCGTCTTTTTTCCCCTTTTTATCAGTTTTCGTCAAATTAAAACATTGACGCGCGAAATCGAAAATGATAATATATTTGTTGTAGTGTAAAAATATACAAAACAGGAGGTATATGCATGTTAAAAGGATTTAAGAATTCACCAGAATTGGATTTTTCGATTCCAGAAAACAAAGAAGCAATGCTCAAAGCATTTGAACAGGTAGATAAAGAAAAAGGCCAGGATTATCCTTTGATTATCGGCGGCGAACGCATTATGACAGACAAAAAGATTGTTTCTATCGCGCCATCAACGAAAGAAGTCCTCGGACAGGTCAGTTCCTGTGATCAGGAGCTTGCAGATAAAGCGATTCAGACAGCACATAAAGCATTTCAGACATGGAGCAGAACTCCTGCCGAGGAACGGATCTGCTGTGTTCGCAGACTGGTGGACCTCATGAAGAAAAACCGTTTTCTCATCGATGCCTGGAGCATTGAAGAAAGCGGCAAAAACTGGGGCGAAGCAGATGGAGAGCTCTGTGAAGCTCTGGACTTTTTCAACTCCTACATCATGCATATGCGTGAGCTTGATAAAGGCCTGGAACTGGTAGACACAGAAGAAGAATGTAAATGCATCTACATTCCGATCGGAGTCGGTGTAGCTGTTCCACCGTGGAACTTCCCGCTTTCTCTTCTTGCAGGCATGGTTGTTTCTGCCGTCATCACAGGCAACACTATTGTTTGCAAGCCGTCTTCCGACACACCGATCGTAGCTTATAAATTCGTAGAACTCTGCGAAAAAGCAGGTTTCCCGGACGGCGTTATCAATTTCATTCCTGGATCCGGTTCCGTCATCGGGGATTATATTGTACAGCATCCGCTGACACGCTTCGTAAACTTTACCGGTTCGAAAGAAGTGGGACTGCGCATCAGCCAGAAGGCAGCAGAAGTTTCCGAAGGCCAGATCTGGATCAAACGTGTCGTAGCAGAAATGGGTGGAAAGAATGCGATTATCGTAGATTCTTCCGCAGACCTGAAACGTGCCGCTGCCGGAATCGCAAATTCAGCATTCTCTTTCCAGGGACAGAAATGCTCCGCATGCTCCAGAGCAGTCGTATTAAGCGATGTATATGATGCATTTGTAGAAGAAATCGTTGCCTGCGCAAAAGAACTCAAAGAAAATCAGGGAAGCGGACGTGATGATCTTCCGATGGGCCCGGTCATCAACCAGAACGCATTTGACCGGATCTCCGGCTACATCGAAACAGCACGCAAGGAAGGCACGATTGTCTTTGGCGGAAATTATGACGATTCCAAAGGCTTTTACATCGAACCAACCGTTGTCCGTGACATTACAAAAGACGCTGTCATCGCAAAAGAAGAAATCTTCGGACCGGTACTTGCTGTGATCCGTGTGGATTCCTTTGACGAAGCACTGGAAGTTGCAAACGGAACCGAGTATGGTCTGACCGGATCGGTATATACAGAGGACAGAGAACATATCCAGAAAGCAAAAGTAGAATTCCATGTTGGAAATCTCTACTTCAACAGAAAGTCCACCGGAGCTGTTGTTCTGCAGCATCCATTCGGCGGCTTCAATATGTCCGGTACGGACGCAAAAACAGGAACCAGAGATTACCTCACCAACTTCCTGAATCTGAAATCCGTATGCGAGGATCTGACATATTAAATTCATATCAAGACAGACATATGGCAGGAAAATTAGATTTTCCTGCCATATCTGCGTTTTGTCATTCTATGTATTTTTATAAAAATGTTTTGTAGTCTTCATAGTTCCGTTTCAAAAGCTCCGGTGTATTCAGACCGTACGGACACTTCTTCATACAGCTGCCGCAGTGGAGACAGTTCTCGATCTTTTTCATCTTTTCCTGCCACTCCTCAGACAGCCACGCTTCCTGTGGCGCACGTCTTAACATCAGACTCATTCTTGCGCAGTTATTGATCTCGATTCCTGCCGGACACGGCATACAGTAACCGCATCCGCGACAGAACTCTCCCGCCAGCTGATCTTTATCTTTCTGTATTTCCGCCAGAAGCGCTTCATTTAATTCCGGAGCCTGTTCCTGATAGGAAAGGAATTCATCCAGTTCCCATTCTCTTTGGATCCCCCAGATCGGCTCTACATGGGCAAACTGCGGCTGGCACATAAATGCATAAGCAGAAGCAGAATTGTGGATCAGGCCTCCGGCAAGTCCTTTCATCGCGATAAATCCGACTTCTTTCTGACGGCAAAGTTCTACAAGTTCCACCTCTTCCTCAGATGCAAGATAAGAAAATGGAAACTGCAGCGTCTCATAAAGACCGGACAGAACCGCTTCTTTTGCCACAGCGATCCGGTGGTTGGTAATTCCGATATGCCGGATCTTTCCCTGTTCCTTTGCCTCCAGTGCCGCCTCATAAAGGCCGGAACCATCCCCCGGCTTCGGGCAGAATGACGGATTGTGGAACTGGTACAGATCAATATAGTCGGTCTGGAGCTTTTCCAGACTCATTTCCAGATCCTTCCAGAAGTCCTCCCCATTCTGAGCCGCCGTTTTGGTACTGATAATGATCTGATCCCGCACCTCATGAAGTGCTGCTCCCATCTTTTCCTCACTGTCGGAATAAGCCCTTGCTGTGTCAAAATAGTTGATGCCATTCTGGAATGCCTTCTGCAGTAAAACAACTGCGTCCTCTTTGGAAATCCGCTGAATCGGCAGCGCGCCAAATCCATTTTTGTTGACTTTCAGGCCTGTCTTCCCTAATACTACACGTTCCATGTTTCTTCCTCCTTTTACCATGCTGTAAACTCATCTTCATGCTCTTTAAAAAACTGATAATACGCCCTCACATTTTCCAGCTGCGTCCATTTTTTCACATCCACGGGATCCTCATCCAGGTCATAGATTCTGGCCCCCTTCATGGACAGTAAAAATGGTGAGTGCGTAGAAATCACAAACTGACATCCGAAAAAACGTACCGCATTTTCAAGAAACTGCACCAGTTCCTGCTGTTTGACCGGTGACAGACTGTTCTCCGGCTCATCCAGCAAAAACAGTGCATTTTCCGTAATCTTCTCTGAAAAATACAAAAAAGCACTCTCTCCGTTGGAATACTCCCGGATATTGTCCATCAGCTCCGACCTTACAAACCGGGACTGGGTTTTGCTTCTTGCTTTATTCACCCGTTTCAGCTGCTCATAATCATCCAGTGAATTCATCCGGAAATGAGAATATTTCACATCCAGATAATCTTCAAACAACTCTTCCTTCTTCCGGTCGATTCCCTCGTTCATACTCCGGATATTGAGCATATAGTCAAATACATCGTCACTTGTAATGATCCGGCTTCCCTTCGGAACCGGTATCTGTGTATCATAATCACAGAAATCCAGATAGTCTCCAAAAAAACTGGATTTATTAAAGACCGAATCCCTCTCCAGATTCAGTTTTTCCGCAATGACATTGATAGCTGTCGTTTTTCCGCTCCCGTTTCCTCCATAGAGAATGGTAACCGGTGCAAAATCAATTCTCCGGAAATGATGCCTGGACAAAATCTGAAACGGATAGTAGGAATCATAACAGGTACGTTTCTGCTTCAGAAAAAAGTCAAATTCCTTTTCACTGTCCGGAAATGTAAACCACTCCAGATAGATCATTATCCTTCCCGCCTTTCCATATCTTTTTCACTCATTTGGCCCATCAAATTCCTTCTGTCTTTCTCAATTTTCTATAAAATCTGCCTGCGACAATCAGGGAGATAGTATCCACAATCGGCTGAACCCACATACATCCATTCAGCCCCAAAAGCGCATTCATCAAAAACAGAAGCGGAATATCCAGAACTCCTTTTCTCAAAATGGAGCAGACCATAGACTCCTTGAATTTTCCCATCGCCTGAAACTGGATAATCATTGGATAGCAGACCGACATCATCGGCATGGCAGTCACCATTCTGCGTAAAAATCCTGCGCTGTACTGAATTGTAACCGGATCCTTGATAAACAGACCCGAAAGCTGCGGTGCAAAAATCTCGTAAACAACCAGGCACAGAAGCGAAAAGGCAAGAGAAATTGTACTTCCCAGCCGAAATACACCCCTTCTTCGCTCCTGATTGCCTGCCGAATAATTGTATGCCAGAAGCGGAAGAATCCCGTTTGACACTCCGATCGAGAAATATAAAGGAAGCTGATCCAGTTTCTTGACTATTCCAAGTCCTGCCACCGCTTCCGTGGTGTACTGTGCCACAAACCGGGACTGTGCCGCAATGGCAACCACCGTCAGGGCATACTGCACAGCCGACGGGAATCCTGTTGCCAGTATCGGCCCAAGGAACTGTCGCCAGTATCGAAGTTCCGCCGGTGAAATGCTGATCACAGATTTTCCTTTGTTCCTTGCAATATAGACGAGAAAATAAATCGTTGCCGCCACATTAGAGACAGCCGTGGCAAGCCCCGCTCCTGCTGCTCCCATGGAAAGGAATCCCGGAAGTACAAAAAAAGGATCCAGAATGATATTCAAAATTCCTCCCATGGATACGCCGATGGCAGCCTGCGCTGCACTTCCCTCCGCACGTACCAGATTCGCCAGCAGTGTATTTAAAATCGTCCAAGGTCCTCCAATCACAACAACCCATCTAGCATAGGCAAATGCAGTCTCATATGTTGCCCGGGTTGCTCCGCAGAGAAACAGGACCGGACGGGCCAAAATCAAAAATACAATCGCAAACAAGATACCGCATCCCAGTCCTCCCCAAAAGGAAATTGACGCAATCCTTCTGGCATCCTCCGTCTTTTTCCCGCCAAGCGCTCTTGAAAGGGCACTTGCACCTCCCACTCCAAACAGATTTGAAATAGCAGTCAGCATCACGAAAGATGAATACACAATCGTGATGGCTGCTGTCTCATTGGGATCATTCAGCATCCCTACAAAATATGTGTCCGCAAGATTGTAGATTAACGCGATCATCTGGCTTGCGATTGCCGGTACGATCTGCTTTCTCACTGCCTGTGCAACCGGCATTGACTCCAATACCGCTGTGTTCTGGTTCATGCTGTCTTCTTACCTCCTCTGATTTTCTCTACTCTGACCAGTTTTCACAGTCCTTATCCTTTCAGTACAATCTGCTCAAGTTCTCTTCTTTTCTGTTCCTCTTCCGTATGAAGCTGTTCCTGCATCTTCCTTAGCTGTTCCAAAATACCCTGTATCTGGCTGTATGTCTGCTCAGCCCGTTCCTTTGACACTTTGATCTTGTCATAGACCATCCAGTCTGTAAAAATCCCGTCGAAAAAGTAGTCTGCAAAATGAAGGAACTCTCCAACCTCTACCTGAATCGGCCCTTCAATCCGGCTTGAAACATCTGAAAGTTCTGTCCGGAACGTACGCAATGCCATTTGGAGCGCACTTGTTCTGTCCTTTACCGATTTCAGTTTATCATATTTGATAACATCCGACATAATACCACCGCCGATGAGATCCACCATTCCCCAGTTTTTAGCACTTTGCAGACCTTCCAGCGTCTCTTCTGCAATGGAACGTGCTCTTTCCCCGGCGCTGATCGCTTCCTTCACTTCTTTTCTGCGATTTTCTATAGCGGCAATCTGTCTTTCCATTTCCAGGATTTTCTCAGCTTCTATATTGCCCGATTCTTTGATCTCTTCCTTTTTCGCCTCAAGCATCCTTTCGTATTGGAGCTTGCAGTCCGGAAGACCTGATGCCTGTTTTTCATAATATGCAATATCTTCTTCGACAGCCTGCAGCTCCTTTGCGGCAGCATCGTATTTTACAGCAGCCGCAAAGGCCTCCTCTTCTTCCTTCGAAAGCTTTTCTCCCATCTTTCCGGATGCCCGGTATAAAAACGCAGTAAGACTTTTTCGGTTCAGCCGGTCCACATCCTCCTGCTCATCTTCCATGATCTTCTTTAGATCTGCCGCCTTCTTCTCCAGCTCATTCTGCTGGATATAAAGATCCGCCAGCTTTGCATCTGCTCTTTCTTTTTCCATCATCTCCTGCTGGAGACGCTGAAGTTCCTCGTCATAATAGTTCATACTTTTCCCTCCTTTACTTCTCTTTCCTCTGTTTTCTGTTTCTACTGCTAAGCCCGGAAATTCATTCGCTTAATATTCTCACCAGATTTTTATATCGCTCAGAGTTCTCTTCCACATCTTTTCTGGTAACACTATAATACCTGTAAAGGTCTTTGACGATCTCCTCTCCCTGTTTCCATGTTTTCCGGTTACCCTGATGAGAAATGTTCAGGATATTCCAATAAAAATCAACCGCCATTTCAATTTCTTCATTTCCCTTCCGTATTTTATATAAATGGAAATCCATCGGTAGTTCATCCTCTGGATCGGGTCTTTTCAGAAATACAAGTCCTTCTTTGTGCGACCTGCGTACCTCTATAAAATTCCTTGCATCAGAGGTTAACTCCACTGCATGATACTTTGCCTTGGCATATCGTATCACTTCTTCCATGCTATGCGGATTTACCGTAATTGTTTTTTTGATCTTTTTCTGCTTTCTTTGATTTCGCCAGTCTCTGAACCATTCTATCAACGACAGCCTTTTTCTTTTTTCTGCAAGGAAGATACTTGTAGGTCCGTCCGCTCCGCTCAGAATTACCACATTTTTTCTTCTTTTGGTCTTCATCTCTCCTCCCTGCTTTCCTACCGGATTTAAAGTTCAAGATTTTTTAATTTATTCACTGTACTCCCTGTTTTCAGTACAGATTCCAGATATTGCAAATCATTTTCTGCAATATCTATATAGGTATTTTTTATCTTTCTATCACCTCCAAAATTAATTTTTTATCTTTCTCTACTTCTCTTTGAAAAACCTGACTGGACAGACATCCTTCTTCATAAGTAAACAGCACATCCGTCCTTACACCATCCAAGTCCTCGTCTAATGTCCATCGAACATCTGCCTTCAATGACCTGTCCATGAGCTGAGTTTTCGTTACAATCAGGAGGTCGATATCACTGCTACTTCGAACTTCCCCTCTGGCGCAGCTTCCAAAAAGATATATTTTTTTCAATCCTGGGATTTCCGCATTTATCAGGTAGTTCAGGTCGCTTTCCAGTTTCTTTTGAAACCTTACTGGAAGTTTTTCATATTCTTTTTTGTATACTTTTACCTGTTTCAAAAAACAACCTCCGATCCATCATACTATCAACTGACGTTTCTAATATTATATCATCCAGGCTTCGGACTGTCATTTCTTTTTGCCAAATCAAAAGCACAAAAGGAACGCCCCGACGAAGCGTTCCTTAATGACTATAAAATAATTTTCTTCTCAAGCTCTCATATTCTTCCAAATTCTATTGCCGCACAATTCGGATTCCTTTTCTGGAAAACAGGTTTTCTCCAATCTTCATGCTCCCTTTTTCCCTGTTGATTCGAAACTCCTGAATCGGAAATGTTCTGTAATAGCTTCCGTTTTTTGTAATAACCTGAATCGAACAGGATTCCTCTGTTTCTGACAAATGCACAGCCGGAATGACAGCCATGCTCCCGTCTTCTCCCTGACACCGAAAATACCATCCGTAAAAATAATTATTCATATTGAATTCCCTCCTGCGCCGGCCCGTCTAACAGATTTCCTCTAACATCAAACCTGGAACCGTGGCACGGGCAGTCCCAGGACTGTTCATCCGGATTCCACGTCAATTCACATCCCAGGTGCGGACAGACAATATCTACCTTGAACAGTTCTCCTTCTTCTGATTTGTACACTCCCATCTTCCCTTGAGATGTCTCTACTACAGCCCCGTGTCCTCTCTCCAGCATATTTGCAGTCTCTTCCGGCACGTGAAAAAAGCGTTTTGCCAATCCTTTCACTGCATGTCCGCTGTCTCTTGCTATCTGCGGGATCTCTTCTGTCGAAAATCTCGATGACACAAAGGTTTCAGCATACGGATTTTCGATGTTACAGATCTTGTCCCGAAGAAGCATTGCCGATACCATCGACGAGCTCATACCCCATTTCTGAAATCCAGATGCCACAAGCCATCCGGGTCTGTCAGACGCATACGCTCCGATAAACGGAATACTGTCCGCCGTAATACAATCCTGAGCAGACCAGCAGGCCGCCACGCGGCTGTCCGGGTAATATGCCTGCGCGGCTTCTTTCAGCTTTTGATAGCATCCTCCACTTTTATTTTCTCCGGTCCGGTGCCCCTGTCCGCCAAGCAGAAGATAACGATCATACTGCCGGAATGAAAGCTTCTCTTCTCCGTCCCCAATGTACATTCCCTCTATTCTTCCGGTATTCTCCAGCGCAAGTACATAGGAGCGCTCCTGATGCATTCTTGTAAAATACATACCCGGGAAATTAATGAATGGAAAATGTGCAGCAAAAACGATGTAATCTGCTTTCACGCTCCCAAGGGAGGTTTTCACCAGATGGTCTTCCACTTCTTTTACCTGAGAGTCTTCGTACACTTTCAGTGTATCTGCCAGTGCATAAAGGAATTTTAATGGATGAAATTCCGCCTGGTTTGGAAAACAGACTGCCCCTGCGCAAGGGACGGGAATTTCGATCTGTTCTTTTAGATCTGCACGGATTCCCAGTCTCTGCGCCGCTTTCGTTTCCTGTCTTAATTTTTCTCTGTCCGAGGAATAAACAAATGAATCTGCTTCTGTCAGGTCGCAGTTAATTCCTTCTTCCTTTATGATTCTTTTGTACTCTTTCACCGCCTCCTGATTGGCCTGCACATAGTTTCTGGCTGTCTCTTCTCCTTTTTTCTCAAGAAATGTATGACAGAACAATCCATGCTGAACCGTAATTTTAGCAGTGGTATTTTTCGTCTGTCCCTGACCGATCTGATCTGCCTCCAGAACAACGGTACGGACTCCGGCCTGTTCCAGCTGCCATGCAGTCAGAATCCCCGCCATTCCTCCGCCGATTACAGCCACATCCGTCTCTATCTGCCTGTCCAAAGCCGGCCTTTTTTCTCGATGATTACAGGTCTGAGTCCATATCGATTCCATCATTCGCCTCCTGAATCCTTTTACTCATAAGATTTCCAGGAGGAAAAGATTTCATACTTGTTCTTTATTTTTCCTACCAGAAATTCCGGCTTAAGAACAAAAAAGAACATGGTACAGATATCATCCTGCATCCATGTTCTCTTTCCATCCTATTTCCCACTATTCATTCCAAAAGCATCACACAGTATTGCGCTTTTTATATATGATAATTTCAGGATCTGTACCATTGCAGCCGTATTCACATACAAGCAGATAAGATTCATCCGCGACAATTCCATAGCAGCGGTCCGAACCAGGCCTTTCGATCTGATTTCCCAAATAGATTTTCTTATCTTCAAGCAATTTTACAGACTGACCATTTGCGAGCGGGTATTCCAAATTCACAAAAAAGCCATTCAATAAATGAAGCTCTTTTACTTCAAGCCCCTCTATTCCTAATGCATGGAATTCCGAGATCAGTGTATCTTTTAACTTCAAAAACTCTTCCTGTCCACCACGTTTAATACATTCAGCAGCAATGCATGTTCCGCCAAAAGGATGTCCGTCTACTTTTTGGCATCCGCCACATTCTTCTCTTCTGCTGCATTCCTTGCAACAGTCCAAACCACAAATTGAACACATAAAATGCCTCCATCTATACTCATTTCATCTGACTTACTTTTTCCGCCATTCACATGTGCCATATAATTGATCAGTATCCCCATGTGAGTAATTCCCAGTCTTCCTTTCCACTTCTTGCCAGATACCATTGCCATCCTGTATAATCCTGATCCGGATTCCATGCACCACTATCTTTCTTTGGGGAATGAAAAACAGATTCAAAAACAATACACTCACTAAAATCCGCACCATCTTTTAATTCATTACAATAAGAAAGTTCTTCTTCTGCCCGTTTATCATCCGTATATGACACCGAAAGAAGCTTTGCTCCTTTCCAGGTTTTGAATTCTTCTTTTATTTTTTGAATTGCAGAATCCATATCTTCCCGCGAATATATCGAAGATTGTCCATAATCAATCTGTACTTTACTTACATCCCCTCCGTTACTGCATCCCTGCAAAAGCAACAGGATCAAAAAAACAATCCCAAATCTTTTTCTCTTAAATAGCATTGTCTTTCTCCTTTCAGTTTGCCTGCTTAGCGGTCACTTTTTCCTGTTCTTCTACATACCTGATAAATTCCGGTGTTTTTGACCAGTACCTGATTTCCCAGTTTTCAAAGTTCCACTCTTCCATATAGGCATTACATTCGTAATCTACATAGTACAGAATCCCATCCTGCAGGATAAAATTAGTCGGGAAATAATCAATATTGGTTTCTTTTTTATAGAGAAGCCCGCACATCTTTTTCACCTGTTCCAGACAAGTGTCTGGCAGACAGTCTTTTCGCACCATTTCAAATACTGTATCTCCGGCAATATATTCTTTTACAATTCTCTCTTTCTCTCTGTCAACATCCAGCATTTCAGGAATCGTTATTCCAATTTCCTTCAACCGCTTATAGTCCCTAATCTCCGCTTCCAGTTTATCGCCAAACCTATAATAGGAACACGGCTCATGATGAATCTGTTTTACCACTACTTCCTGTTTCCCGTCTGATGCCAGGTAGGAATATCCGCCTTTACCTTTTCCCAGAAGTTTGATCACTTCATATGTTTTTTCATTTACATCCAGTATTTTGTCCATACACTTTTGCTCTCCTTTTTAGGGGCCCATCCTGTCTAAATTTCCTTGAGCAGAAACAGCTCCATCGGCTGTGCATAAGCAGGAATATCAATCACAAACCCTCCACAGTCTTTGTATCCAAGTTTCCGGTAAAAGTGCTGTGCCGTTTCGTCCACCTGTGTAGATGTAAGCAGCATGCCATATCCCTGCCGTTTCATATCCTGCTCCCAGTACTCCATCAGCTGTTTTCCATATCCTTTTCTCTGATATTCTTCTTCGATAAAAAGAAGCGTACAAAACGGCGTATTGTCCCAGAACAGATTATATCTTAAAAGTCCGGTCGGTTTATCGTTCAAGTATAGAATATAGGCCCTCTTTGTCTGCACTTTATATTCAAATTCCGATTCCGGCATATGCTGGTCAACACTAAACCAATATTCTTTATCGGAGTATTCCGCGTATCTGATTTTCACCATCCTTATCCCTCCTGCTTTCTGTTCCCGTTCTTATCAAACATATTCTTCAGCGCCCTTTCCGTCGGCCAGATCGGTTCCACCAGAAAAATCATCTGGATCACACAGAGAATCCCTCCGGCTGTTCCAATTGTATCTTCTGATTTTCCAATTACGAACAGCATGACAAGAATGGAAGGTAGCAGTAATATACTTCCGCAAATATACCAGAGTTTTCCAAAATAGTTGTGGGCAAATGTCCATGTATCTCTGTTTTTCATAGACCGCTTTGTACGATAGCCAAACGCCGCATTGATCTCTTTCGGCGCCTTTTTCTGAAAATATCTTCCAAACCCAATCATGGTAAGAGGTATCCACAGAGTCATCAGAAACATAAAAATCCAGAATCCCATACAACTTTATTCCTTTCGTTTCCATTCATAAGAAGGATGATATAATCCGGTTGGTTCATAAAATTCATCCCCGGTATATTGAAAGCCAAGTTTTCCAAGAACTTTTTGGGAGGCTTTGTTATCCGGATGATGTCCTGCAAACAATCTTTCCGCTCCAAGTCTGGTACACGCATACTCCATCACTGCCATCGCCGCTTCGGCTGCAAACCCCTGCCCCCAGAACTTTGGACGTAAATGGAAGCCAATTTCATATGTCTTTTCCTTATAGGGCCTCAAACCGCAACATCCAATCAGTTCCTTCGATGCGAGTTCAAAGATTGGCCAATACTGAACATGGTAGATACTGTTACGTTCTATCTCACTCTTCAGGCGGTTTTCTATTTCCTCCTGACGAAATATCCCGCTGGCACAGATAAACCTTGTCACCGTAGGGTCACCCCATAACAGTTTCGCCAGTTCGATATGTTCCTCTTTCCATTCTGAAAAGCCGATTCTCTTTGTCTTCATGAAAAATTCTCTTTCCATCTTCCCTCTCCAAACTACTTATTAAAACTGACACTCGATCGTTTTCATCATCTCACGAAAGCCGTTCCGTTCATAAAACCGGATTCCATCTGTATTTTGAGGGAAAACCTGTGTTCTGATAAAATCTGCACCGTACTTTTTCCCATACTCCTTACTTGCATTCATAAGAAGTGTTCCAATTCCCCTGCTTCTCTCACTCTCCATGACATCCAGGTCCTGTATGTATACAACTGTCTGCGGCCTTAAACACGCCACTTCTTTCTGTTTCAGAATCATGACATGAGAAAATCCAATCACTGCTCCCTCTTCTTCTGCCACAAGAATATCCTGATTCCCGCTCTCGAAAATCTCTTGAAAAAATTCATCACTCCGATATCCAACAACAAAATGTTCCGGCTGATACTTTACCCCGTCAGCCTCCAGTTCCCGGTACAGCCTCCTTAATGACTCCACGTCATTTTCATTTGCAATTCTGATCTGCATCAATTTTTCCCTCCGAAGATATACGCCAATATGTTTCTATAATTACTTTTGCATTCTTTTCCAGTGAATCTTCTCCATTGAGTTTCAGCACCGGGCACCCTATCTGATTCAACCATAACTCATGCTGGCTTTTGTTACAGGATGCCGCATTCCCGTCATAATTTGATGCATCATTCAGAAACTGCTGATGTTCCTCATACATATCTCCGCCAGGCAGAATCCGCTCTCCAAACTCTTCTTGTTCTCTTTCATGAATACGTTTTACACGGACTTTTGCATCTGCGGTCAGGTAAACTGCCAGAAGAAACATGGGATCGAAGTACTCATGAAAACTGTTCATGGAACCGGCCATAACAAATTCCTTCGCTTTTTGTACCGCTTCCATAAGATTACGGATTTTTTCCTCTTTTGAATACATGACCGAATATGGCTTTTCCGTATCATTCCGCCAAATATATTCATCAATATCCAAAAAAGCAATCTCCATTTTGTCGGCAACAAACTTGCCCAACGTCGTTTTCCCCGATCCTGCGGGGCCAAGAATAATCATTCCATGCATAATAATAATCCGCCTTTCAGTTCATCTATTTCTTCCCTTTTCCGTTGAAATCCGGCATACATCCAAACGCTACACCCAGGCATAACCCTAGTGCCAGATTGTCGAATAACAGGCCAAATGAAAGTCCAAGGCAAAGTCCAATGGCGAGTTTATTATTCTCTTTATTATCATCGGATTTTTTATTCTTCACAGATTTTCCCTCCTTCACTTCTGCCACTGTTCCGCATCTTTTCTTCCAGTTCTATTTTTTATTATTCTTCCTGCTGTCCTTCTCTTTGGAAAGATAGATATCTTGTTCCCTGAAAAGAGAGCTTTCCCTGATCCCCTTCCACCAGCATTCCATATTCGCTTCCGCTGACCGAAAACTCCATTCTGTCTCCGCTCTCCACTTGAAAAGTGACGTAATAGATCGTGTTGGAAGCAACATGAGCGGTATGGTTTACATTTGCATGATGATGATAAGACACATCAGAACGTTTTGCGACCACAACAGCCGACACTGTCAGTCTGGGAGAGTTGTTATTTTTATTCCAGGTGCTGAGTCCTTTTACTGCCATGACAACAAATGATCCAATCACCAGAATAAAAACAATAGCAAACATGCCTTCAAATAATCCATATGCTGTATCAAATTCTGTATACATCTTCTTCCCTCTTTCTGTATAAATAAACTTTTCCCTGTTACCGTTTTCCCACCCACTCAAGGAGGAATTCATCTACATACTCATGCATAAACCTGTCCCGGTGCTCTGCAATTTCTTTTGCAGTCGAGGTATTCAAAAGCTCTTTTAAGCGAAAAAGCTTCTCATAAAAATGGTTTATGGTTGTTGAGATATGCTTTCTGTATTCGTCTCTTGTCATATTCAGAGACGGTTCTATCTCAGGATCATAAATGGCTCTATTATGATTTCCGCCATAGGAAAAGGCACGTGCAATACCGATTGCCCCGATAGCATCAATTCTGTCTGCATCTTGCACACACTTTCCTTCCAAACTCTGTGGTGTCATGGAATTTCCCTCATAAGAAACATCTTCAATGATGGTACAGACATCAGAAATAATTCTGTCATCTATGCCGCATTGTTTCATAAAAGAAACTGCGTTTTCCTTTCCTTCATAAGTATCGGGAGAAATTTTTCTGTCATCTACATCATGCAAAAGTGCCGCGAGGCGGACAACAACAAGATTCGCATGCTCTTTCCTAGCAATTTCTTCTGCCAGTTTATAGACCCTGAACGAATGCCAGTAATCATGTCCGCTGTAGTCATCAGCAAAATATTCTTTGATATACTGAATTGCTTTCTGAATCACAGCCTCTTCCATAAGCGGGCCTCCTTTTTCAATCAGCCTGTGTAGGCATCGCTGGCATCATTTTTGAAATTCTGTTTTTCAAGCCATTCCTTTTCTTCTTCCGTTTCCGGAATGTCAATTCTTTCAATCTTGAAGATCACCGGTCTTGTACCGTCGTTACAGCAGGCAATCATCATTCTGTCATCATTTGTCCAGTTGTGCATGATGGAGCCTCCCTGTAATGCGGTATAGACATATCTGCTGATCGCATCCCACGCTTCACCACAGAATTTTCCATTCATCAAATGGTAAAAATCATCCTGTTCATTTGTTCTTTTTAAAACAAAAGTATCCCCTTTCTTGAAAAACGGGCAAGGGCCTGATTTCGGATCAGCAAGATACTTCTCCTGATACTCAGGGAATACTTTTGTTTCTAATACTGTAATTTTACATTCATGCTGCATCGCTTTTATCTCCTGTTCTTTATAAATTTGGATTTCCTTTTCTGATTTATATTCACTATTATACCATCCATCATGCAGATAAACATCCTCTTTTTACAACAGAAAGCAAGAGAGCAGACCAGACTGTCCGCTCCCTTATAATGTTTCTATTCTTCTTTTTTTATGTTCTATCCGGCCCACTGCTCTGCAGTGCGGAGCATCTGCTGTCCGGTTTTCTCCTGTCCGATTTGAAGCAGTACATATTCCTCCGGATTCAAGGCTTTCTCTTTTGACCCCAGATACGCAAAAGTCTGATCCATCACTTTTTGCGAACATGGACGATTTAATTTTTCCCATGTTTTTCCAAGGAACTCCTGAAACCACGAAACCGAATCCTCACCTTCAGGAAAATCTGCATCTGTAACAGGAATTATCCATACATTTTCCAGAGTAGAACAAATCATTTCAACGCTTCCGCACCGTCCGGCGTCGGATAGACCGGAACCGGCTGCATCGTACTGTCAAGCCCTGCCACGATCGGGATCTCTTTCCCCACAGTCCTGCAGACTGCGTCAGCAACCGCCGCCCGTTTTTCCGGCTCACCACAGACCGTTGTGATCCCAATCAGATCACACTGCGGCTCTTTCAATAAGTAGGCAAGGCATATCGCATCATCGATATCTCCACCAATATCTGTATCCAGTAAAATTTTTTCCATTTTTTAATCTTCTCCTGTATTTTAATCATTGATACAAGAGTGTACTGAAATTCCCATGAGCCCCCTCCTTAAATATTATTTTTAATGACCGGCAATGTTTCTGCCAAGCATGTAAACCCCAACCAGCATCTCTCCCACGGCTAATCCCAGGAGAATCCCGGAGAGAAAGTCTTTTATATCGGTTCCTCCCAACGTATAGGAACAGGCCTGCAGGGCAATTCCCATTACAATCAGCAGAATCCCATATAACAGCTTTTGCTGTTTCTCCAACTCCTGTGTCCGCCTCAGCAGATCCATAATCTGATCCTCATCATAGGAACGAACACTTTTCTCTTCTGCTTCTTCTCCGTCCATCAACTCCGCCACGGTGATTCCCAGTTCCTCGCATAAGCTTTTCACAACAGAATAATCCGGCATACATTTTCCGTTCTCCCATTTTGAAATCGTTTTATTCGATACACCGATCTTCTCAGCCAGCTGTTCCTGCGTCAGAGTTTTCTCTTTCCTTTTTCGCGCCAGAAATTTTCCTGTAGTAAGTTGATTCATCCGATCTACCTCCATTTTCTATCAATCTTAATGGAAGAATATCCTTTTTCCACTCAAAACACGACCTCTTGTTTGGAGAATTTACGTGGAATTGCGGATTCTGATCAGACACCCGATCCTACTCCCAATCCCAGCGTTCTATTAATTATTATACCATCCGGTAAATATTCTGTCATTGATTTCCTTCCATCTGAACAGGAGCGGAACCAAAAAGAAAAACCGCCACTATGGTGTTCCCATACAGCGGCGTTTATGGTTTTAGATCAGGAATGCTCCAGTGAAATGCTGAAAAGCCAGTATGCTTAATATAATTCCAACTCCAACAATGGTCCATGAACATTTTCTGCTACTTATAAAAATTCCAAGTTTCATCTGTCATACCTGCTCTGATCCAACTTTCCATTTACTATTGCACAAAATATTTTTCTTCTATTTTATGATAATACCAAACAACGAAACCGATCCCCACAGTACAAGTCAGCACTAAAATTAAAATCGAAGAAATTGGTAAAATAAATTCCACAATTCCACCTACAAACATAGGTATAGAAAATACACACCACATCTTCCCTATTGCTCGATTATACGCTTTCACGTCATTGATGTTCGATTCAGAAATTGGGGAACCGGACCAAAGCCACATCGGTTTTTTTCTGTTCATTGCATAGATACCAATGATAATAAATAGTATTGCTGCTATCCACATTACAATTAAATACATAAGATTATCCATAACCATTCCTCCAATCTCCAATATTTAGTTTGACATTTTTAAATTTACAGAACTATTTTTATATATTATAAAGCCAGATTATTATTTTGTCACTTTATTCATCCGCTTTCCAGATAGAAGAGCAACATATTATGCATTTGTTCTTATGATCTCTTTTTACAAATGGTACTTGAAAGAACCATAATAACAAAAACGTCGACGCAAATGATTCCGATTGCAACATATGCAAATTCTACAGGCAACTTCTCTTCATACATGCCCATCACAAACAGGAGAACCGTGATCACTGCCATCCCGCCTCCCATTGTTCTGCATAGTCTCTTCTCATGATATTTTGCTTTTTCCTCTTTTGTCGCTGTATTATATCCTGCAATCATCCAGCTTCCATGCCCGGAAAGCAGTGTAACCGATATTGCGAAAAGCGCCACAATCAAAATCCAGATCAGCCAGTCAGGTCCCGAAGAAACATCTGATAATTTCATAAATTCTTCTCCCCAGAAAATTGAAACAAGTTTATTAATACTACAATACCTTCAATGTCCCATCTTCAAAGTAATAAATATTTTCCCACTTATAACCGAACATGGAATCCGGTCTTGCGATATGCGGCTCAAAAGTGAAGTATTCTTTATCAATCAGTTTCGTCTGATTACCTTTTTCTATGTATATCCGATCTTCACTTTTTTTCTCAATCGAGTGACCTAAATTTCCCAGGAAATCAAGGTTGATAAAGTGCGCTTCTGTAATCTTCCTGTTCATATGGTAATATAGTTCTTCAAATGTTGTGGCATCGTTTACGAAGTCTATGAGCTCCTGATGAAGCATCTGCTCCAGAGCCAGGCCTTCTCTCCATTCCTCATTTTGAACAGCATCCAATGATTCAATGACTTTGCCTTCTTCAATGATGATTGTTCTGGCATAGTCTCCCCAAATATGATTGCGTTGAGGGCTCAGATCAATGGTCACTATGTCAGTCTCTTCTATATATTTGTCAGCAGTCTCATATTCTTTTCCTGAAACAGATTTTGTTGTTTCATCGCCCGAAAAAATAAATGCTCCAATATCCCAATACCAAAAAGAATCTGCACCCAGTTCCAGCATTTTCTCTTCACACATTTCCCTTACTTGCGTCAGTTTCATTCCAGGCATTATGACATTTTTGATATAGTCCATGGTCTGTTTTGCAATGAACTGCATTTCTTGATTAGTCATATTATACCTCCCGTAATATATGATTGACTCTATTCATAAGTAGTGATTATAGAAAAACTTATTTAAACCAAATTACATATTGGTCAAAATCAGCATCGCTATAAACGCAGTTAAGACGATTGCGCAACTGATGCTGACTATATTAATTATTTTTATCCAGTGTTTTGCTGATAGTTTCGAAATAATGACTGCAATAATGATTCCGATCATTCCTCCCAGAGAATTTGCGATCACATCCGTAATATCCGTTGCTCCGACAGCAAAAAGGAATTGAATGATTTCATATAAGAGGCTTACAGCAACAACAGGGGCCATCTGCTTTATCATGGACTTTTCTTCCCAAAGCACATGCATCAATACGCCAAAAGGTATAAATGCCAACGCATTTTGAATAATTTCGCCGAAGTCCATTTTCCCGTTTATAATGACAGATTCGCCAAATGGAATTAAGTTTATATTTCTTATGTGCGGCAAATTTTCAAAGGAAAACTGTAACTTAAAAATGATGATCCATGTCAAAACAATTAAATAAAATATCAGCAGTCCCATAGTAAATTTTTTGGATTTCATTCTGATTCCACCTTTCTTTTTATATTAAAAATAGCAAAAAGTATTTGGTTTCCCTTTAATGATTTCCAAATAATTTATAAAGATCCGCTCTCCATCATGTTTTTAACTGTGCAATCCCCTGTTCACCTGCAAGGCGGCTCTAACGATCCAGTTCTTCCTTTACTAATTTCAGAACAAAATCACCGAAATCCTCTGCCAACGTTTCAATGTGGATATATTCCACTCCATTATATTCCATCATCACAATACACGGTTCCCCTCCATCTCATCAAGATGATCAGGATCTGCGCCGAAAATCTCATTTCCATAGAAAGACAAGTAACCATATTTCGCATTAAAATCCCAAAACTGATTAGAAAATTTTACACCCAGCAGTTTTTCAGCATTTTGAATTTCTGCTGTCGTTTTTCCAGATGCAGTCGTATAAAATCTGCATTTTTAGCCAATTCCATTGCATTTTCATAGTTTTCCCAACTCATCCTTCTCTTCCTCCCCCTCATCTCATCTGACAGTCATTTTTTCTTTATTATATCACCCGCCATTCTTCCTGTCATATCCCTTACGTGAAAAAAGAGAGCAGATCCTGATTTGTCTGCTCTCCCTTTGCATCTATTTTCTCCTATTGTTCTCTATTGCATTCGCAATGGCGATCACCGCCGGGAATAATACGGCAGCTATCACCCAGACAATCCATCCTTCTTTCCAGCTTTCTGTCGGAAGACTAAATGACAGATAAATTGCTGTTGCGACCAACCAGTATACGGTTGTAATTACTGATTGGAAAGAACGATGCTCTTTCTTCGTTCTTGTGTAATCTCCTTCCTGAAGCAGTTTTTTAAAGCTTTCCCAAATAATCCCGACTGTGATGAAGAAAACAACACCAATTCCGGCGATTACAAATGAAATACAAAGCATCAAAGCCATAAGCAGGTCGTTGTCTTCATTAATAACTACACCGCCAAACAACGGGATCAAAGCCGTTACGCAAAGACATGCACCGATCATATTGCTTCTCACATAATCACTTTTAAACTGGTCTCTACGCTCTTTTACCATCCCGGTCACGCCGTACTCTGTCTCAAATACTTCCTTTTCCAGATATTCATACGGCGCCGTTTTGCTGCCGCTGTGTATAAATATTGCCACAGCGATTGCAACCATGACCAACATAACAATCATACCGATACCGCCTGCAGTATTCTCCGACACATTCAGGCTTGCGATTTCACTGGCAGCTCCTAATAGAAGGAGGCACACCGGTGAAAGAATACATAAAAATGTAGCCCCGGCAATCGTCTTTGAAGTTTCTGCCTTTACTGAAAGAAACGCGTTGGCTTCTTCCATGGACACATTTCTTACCGATGTTTCTTCCATATCAGTAAGAATCGCTCCCGTCTCTTCGATCTCGTCTTTCAATAAGTAATCTGTGCTGACACCGAAAAGTCTTGACAGGCGTATCATTTTCTCCAGGTCAGGAACCGACTGGGCTCCTTCCCATTTCGAAACGGATTGTCTCGATACATTCATCTGTTCTGCCAGTTCTTCCTGTGACCATCCTGCTTTTTTACGAAGCCGGACCAATTTTTCTGCAAAAATCATATAGAATCCTCCCATGCATTATTTTTTATAGCCTGATTTTAGATTTTTTTGCAGTTGCATGCTACCAATCGGTGCTTTTCAATGTGTCAACTGGCAGTTGCATCTTCTGTAAACCCGCTTTTTTCGCTTTCTTTCATCTCTTCTTTATTTGATTGTGCACATGGCGGATTCCCGTGCCGATTCCCATTCCGATCAGAGAAACCATTGTACCTATTGGTATCATAATAAATTCCGGCAGATTGATTTTTTGAAACGTAATCATATTGGCCGCACTGAATGTCCCATATTCCGCAAGCATATACATCAGTCCAAATCCGAAGGCAATAAGCCATTTTTT
This sequence comes from Drancourtella sp. An12, assembly GCF_002160935.1. NCBI lineage: Bacteria > Bacillati > Bacillota > Clostridia > Eubacteriales > Oscillospiraceae > Drancourtella > Drancourtella sp. An12. Next base: position 29,630 of record NZ_NFLO01000006.1, read on the forward strand.
CTGTCCCCAATAATCGTTCTTTCCGATGATCAGCGAAAGAATAAATGTAGTTACCGGGAGCAGTATCCACAGATACATAATACTGTACCCCAGCGCATCCGATCCGCTGCCGAACAACCAGAATGAAATCAGCGAAACCGCCCAGATCCCAAGATATACGCCAGCTAAAATCATCATCGACAGCTTATTTCTGCTTTTTACGATGTTCGTGCTCTCTTCCTGATAATTCAGATAGTTTGACATCGGTTTTTCCTCCTTTCTAAAGAAAAACCCCACGTTTACAATACTTTTACTCTATAGAAATTGTATCATAAACGTGGGCGTGTTATCAATGATGGACTAACCTAAGTCTACACCGAAATGACCGTCCGTCCCGCATATCCGCAAGGCCGGAAATCACCTGATAATCCCCCTATTTCCACGCTCCCGGAATTGTGATAAAATGGAACCATAATAAAAAAGGGGCTAGATAGTGGAATAAACCATTTAAACCGGCGGACTTTAACGACACCATTGCGTAAGAACTAAAATGGGATTTAACTGAAGTTGCCAAATTCAAGGGCAGCCGTTTAGAACGTGGAGGAGGGACATCAATATGGCAAACATAAAACGCAAATGCGTTCTGATAGTCGTGATGCTTTTAGCGCTTGTTTTAGGTGCTTGTAATAGCAATACTGCGAAATCAGATCCTTATTCAGAGGTAGTGGAAATTGATGGACAATCTCTGACTATCACATTGGATGAAAATAACTTATCTGCCGGAACAATTACTTCGGAAAACGGAACGTATACATTTGAGTATGGAGTTTCCGGAAATAGCATTGTTTTTACAGTTAACTACCCCGATGGATATGTATTTTCCCAAACAGAAATTAACGGAGGATTTGCCACGCCGGCAGAGTATAATTCGATTGAAAGAAAAAACAAAGGCTATATTGACCTGTTCTCCCTCAATTATAGTATCGAGGGAGTAATGGACAATGCACGAGGAACCAGTAATAACGGTTCACCATCCATACTTCTTGCATTAGCACTAATTGGCGTTGGAGCGTGGAACTTTTTTGGAGCAAGAAGCGTATGGTATCTCTTTCGTGGTTGGTGGTATAAAAACGCAGAACCTTCGGATCTGGCACTCATGTTGTACCGCCTAGCAGGAGTATTTTTAATCTTCTCAGGTATAATATGTGCAATTGCGTCATTTTAATAAGCGATCGTATGGCAAAGCACGTTGCAAATTTGCCATTTACATAGGCCGCAAAAATCTGTGTCGCGCGGTTCAGTTCAAGATACCAAAAATACCGTCCATACGCATTGAGCAAAAATTTATTATTTAAATACCAGTCAAAATGCATCCCTGTAATTGCAAATTGTATCGCTTTTTTATAGTCCTTTTTTCGCAAGTCTCTGATTTCTATTCTCAAAACTTTCCCCCGCTTATGTCTCAATTTTTAAGCCGTTTTCCTTATTATATCATTCACTAGGTATCCTGTCATTTTCTTCTATAACATAACTTTTACCAGCCTAACTGAAATCGGTATGAAATCATTTTTCAATTTCTACGTTTTCATTTTCAGTTCCTGGATTTTTTTGAATAACCGTATAAAATAATGTTTTATGTTCGACTATATCTTCTCCATAGGATTTCTCATAGCTGAACCGTGGAACCTGATGAAATTGTGAAACTGCAATATAATCTGAAACTGTAAATATTCCAAATAACACAACAGCGCATCCGGCAATACATACTATTCGCAAACTTCTTTTCAGCAGCACGGGTTTCAGTCTAAAATAAATTCCTGCTGTTAGTATCATTCCGCCAATTATTGCATAAATGCTTCCCCAACTACTTTCACTTGGAAAGATTGCAAAAGAAGATATCATAATAAATGCCCCAAATGTCATGAGAAAAACACTTATTATTTTCATTTTTTCTGTATTAAGCTCATTTTTACTGTATTCTGCCATTTTTATTGCTGTATCTTTTGTTTCCTGCTCCACTTTCTCACTTTTCCTTTCTCCGTCAATGATTTCAGGTATACTAACTTGATAGAACTCTGCTAGTTCGACAAGCAAACTGATATCCGGCATATTGCTTCCTGTTTCCCATCTGGATACTGTTCTGCTGGATACATTTAAAGCTTCTGCCAGCACTTCTTGCGTGATATTTTTTTCTTTACGCAGCGTTTTCAAAAACTGACCTGTCTTTTTCTGATCCATTCACCATACCTCCTTGAGTAACAGAGTATGTCAAAAGTCCGATTATTTACACGACACAAAGTGAGAAAATGCCGTATTTTCAACCCGACACGCTTGTCTGGATGTCTCAAATCCGTTTTCTATAGAATATCTTTCCTATTGTATTTCATATAGCCTGCAGCAATCCCGCATGCTCCATAGAGCATTCCCAGCACTACCATTACTCCGTCCAGGCTTATATTTGTTACAATTTCTGCACCTTCTGCGTAACCGTACGGAGAAATATACTTCAGAAATTCAGCGGATTCAGATATATTTGCAATAATATTAAGAAAATAGAGTATAATCGCAAGTCCAAGACCGACTCCCAGACTTCCTTTCCGCAGAAAGGCTGAAATACCGAAACATATAGAAGCAATCTCTATCTGCAATAGAGCATAGGCCAGATGAAGCAGGAGAATCTCTTTCCAGGGAATATCTTCTCCCACCGCATAAATGGAGATTATTGAGATGAGCAGTACAAAGGCATTGAGGACCATAATCTGAAAAAATAACGCCGCAAGTTTTCCGCTCATGATTCGTCTCCGGCTGACCGGGTGGGTCAAAAGGAATTCTGCCGTATGCCCCTTTTCTTCTTTAGACAGCATTGAGATCCCGCACATGGCGGCATACAAAGCTCCTCCAAGTCCAAGGATATTTCCACATTCAATAGCGTAGAAACCGGTCAAGGTACCAAAGCTTACCTGATCCATGCCAAAGGCAGCACTGAAATTCCCCATGGTCGAAAAAACGTCACTGACCTGATCCATTTCCCCCTTCATCTCCGGAAATAAAAAAACACATACCGCAAAAAGAAATGCGATGGATACAGTCCATATAATCAGAGCTGTCCGGCCCTGACGCAGTTCATGTCTGAAGATTGTCATACCTGTTCCTCTCCTTCCGTATAATAATGAAGAAAAATCTCTTCCAGATCCGGTTCGGATATGCTAAGATCCATAATTCGCTGCCGGCTAAGTCTGTCCAGAAGCAGATTGATATCACCACCGTACAGAAAACTGGTGGAGTCATCAGCCTTCTGCAGATCCCGTACATCCGGCAGACCGGAAGGGTCAAAATTTCCCCGGACAGAAATCCGTTTTGCGTTTGTACGTGCCAGTTCCTCCACACTTCCGGAAGCTATAATTCTGCCCTCCCGTATAATCGCAGCCCGGCCGCAAAAGCGCTGGACTTCGGAGAGGATATGTGAGGAAAGGAATACTGTCATGCCCTTCTTGTTTCTTTCCTTCAGTATTTCAAAGAATTCCCGCTGCATCAGAGGATCCAGCCCTCCGGTTGGTTCATCCAGAATGCAGAGTCTTGGATCATGCTGCAGGGCACAGATAACAGCCAGTTTCTTCCTGTTTCCAAACGAAAGCTCGCCGATCCGGCGAGAAGGATCCAGCTGCAGACGCTCGCACAGATCAGCGGATACTTTCCGGCAGTCTTTCCGGTGCAGCTCCGCCGAAAGGCGGATCAGATCCCGGCCTCGCATATCTGGATAGAAAACCGCTTCTGAGGGAAGATAACCGATCTCAGACAGAATCTGTTCTTTTTCTTTGGAAATATCCTTTTCCAGTACCCAGGCGCTGCCATGAGTTTTCTGTATCAGTCCCATCAGAATACGGATCGTCGTACTTTTTCCGGCTCCATTTGGACCAATAAATCCAAAGAATTCACCCTCACATACCTCCAGATCAAGATCAACAATTCCCCGGGACCTTCCATAATATTTCGTAAGCCCCTCTGTTCGTATTGCGTTCATCATTTAACCCTTCTTTCTCAGATATATCTTTTTCCAGAATGCAATCATTTCCCGGAAGTCCGCTTCTATTTTTTCGATGTCCTCTTCTGTCTGCAGAGAACCATTCTTCTGTAGTTCCCACAGATATCCCTCTGAGACAAGATACATTTCCCTGAGAATTCTCTCAGGCTCCACGCCCTCAACAAACTGATCCGGCTCCAGATTAGCCCACGACGGGGCAGCTTTCATAGAAATCAATCTGGCATAGCTCTTCTCGATTTCCGTTTGAATAGAAGGATCGGTTTCATAAAAGGCACGGATCACAAAGTTTCCCATAAAGGGATATTTTTTCATAATATGCATTTTTGCCCTCAATCCCCGTTCCATCATTTCAAACAGATCTCTGCGGTCATAACATCCATAAGCCGTCATTGTAGAAATAGAAATTCTGCCGCAGGTCGTCCAGAGAAACATATAAAATTTTTTCTTATTTTGAAAATAGTGAAAAAGAAGCGACTTACTGATTCCTGCTGCATCAGCGACCTCCTGCATCGGACTCTTTTTATAACTGTTCTGTGAGAATACCCGATAGCCGGCATTGATAATTGCCTGTTGCTTTTCCTTTGGCAGACTATAAAACTTTTCGTTCATGAATCCTCCTTTTGACCAACTTGGTTAATTTTTATTATATATAGTTGACCATTTTTGAGAAGACCTTATTCTGTATTTTTTCAAAGAAATATAAAAGATACCATCCTCTGCGCATACAAAAAAGAGCAGAACATTACCTGTCCACTCTCTTCTAAACTGCGTCTTAAGATCCACTCCTTCAAATTACAGCCACCTCTATATTCAAGATTTCTTTTTGCCATCTGTTATCCGTGTTTCCTTTTTGCTCTTTCTTTCTCTAATATTGTAATCGCAAATATCGCTATGGAAAATCCAAGAATGCAGATTGCTGTTCCGCTAAATGAAATAGCAGAATTTATAAATCCCGTAATCCCATTTACCACAGATAAAATAATTAAACCTATACATATTGCTAATGCCGCCTTCGATATTGTTGTATAATTCTTCATTTCCATCACCTTTCAATTAGCAAACTAACTCTCGCACAAAAATCTTAGTTCTTAACAGACACTATTCTTTACTCTGTATCACCTATATTTATCCTTGGTAAAAGTAATAGTAAAACATTAATACAACCAGTGCCATTATAAAAGGAACAATAATTATCAGCCAATACGAAAAATGCTTCTTTTCAGCTTCATTGATTGTATATTTGTACTCATCTTCCGTGACTTCCGATTTTAATTTTTGTAACTCAATATTCGTCAACCAAAAGTTGCGTATAATAAATTTCAACCTTCGTTTAGACAACTTAGTATTTATCAAATCAGCTTAAACACCATTTTGTAATATTTTCAATCAATTTTGCAGGCAGCTCTCTGTCATAAGGAAAATATATTGCATTTTTCTTAGTAACAACTTCTTTTAATTCCAACGCAAATTTTTCAATAGCTTCAACCCCCACATAAAAACTGATGTGATTTTTACAAGCGGAAAAGGAAATGGATTTTCCTTCTTTCTCATAATACGGCATACTCCATAATATACGTTCATTTACGCCCGGAACACTATTTTGTAATATAGTCATCATTTCTGTTAAATGGGTGCGTGTCTCTATGGGTTGCGAATCTATATAATCTATTACTGTTTCAGGTGCTTTCCCACAATAATGACCTTGATTTGTTCTTTTAAATTCTCTTCCACATTTTGGGCATATCCACATACTTCGTTTCCTCCATAAACCAGAATTTATCTCAACATTGTATCAACCTTTTCTCTCAACTTCCTCTTTGGTTTAAAGAAGAAGCGTGTAGAATACTGTGCGTTATTCACCAATAGCTCTCAGGCCTTATCAAGCCGAAAGCTACTACGCTAAATATAAGTATTTCTCTTCTTCAACACCCACGGAATATCCGCGGAAAAATCAAGTTGGATAGCCGGTAATGGAAATCCCTTTTCTAACAATACTATATCTCTATGAAAAGATACGTGGAAATTGGGAGATATGGCAAATGCCTCATCATCATCCCAATATGCAGTTTTATCATTTATGTTCTTCCAGGCACTCTTGCCTTCTGCCAAAATGCCACAGAGATGATAAAATCCACCATATAACAGCGTTCCGTCATCATTTACATGGTTTACATAACATTCACAGGCCTTTCTCATATCCACACCTATGTCACCAAAGAATTTATGTACTGAATGCGGAAGTTCACCAACAGCTTTTTCAAAATTCAGGCCCCCGTCACACGAACAGGATTTGCTGACAGGCTCTGCATTCTCATAAAAATTTTTTATTTTTTCTACATCAATATCAACTTTATATTGTCCAAATTTAAAAATCATATGTTTGGTCTCTTCATTTCTTACTTTGTCAATCAGGGGACATTAATTTAAAATATTGAATTATCATTCGTTTGTTCAAGATAAAAAGTGCTGAGCTGCTCTTCTTGGTTGTCATTCTCAAAATATTGCATTTTTACTGTTTTTATGATATTCAGGGCTTGTTCGCATTCGGTTTTATTTGTGCCGTATACATTGATAGATAATAGTTTCCCTGCAGAATAATATCCGATATAAATAACATAAACTGTTTTGTTCTCTTCGATCAATGTACCCTCGTACATTCTTACCGAAAATCCATCCGGAGTAAGTAAATGTGCATCTCGCAATTTTGCTGACATTGGAATTGTGCTGATATACGCATTTTCCATCACCTCGATTGGGGCAGGCACACCATCTCTTTCTGCATGAAACGGCGTTATACGAATTGTCAAATCGCTGTTATCAGGATAAAACACGCATTGACCATCCTCTTTATCATATTCTCCCTGCCAGTTATCGGGTATAGAGATTTGCCAATCACAAGGCAGCTTATAAGTCTTCATACTCATCTCTCCAAATCAGGACTTGTTGTTCTCTCTAACTTGCTTGAAAACGAAATCATATTTAATCATAAGGATATTTTTAATGTAATTCTATTCTCTCCTTAAATTATTAATTGTCAATCTACTTTAGTCTATTATAACATCCCGGTATTTCCCTGTCATTTTTATTTCTCACCCATACAAAAAACGGTTGATCTCCAGAGGAGTAACCGTTTTTTATCAAAATTAGACAAAATCAATTCGACATTTCTGTATATGTCCGAACATTTAAAATCCATTGCATGTTGAAGACATAGTAAGCCACTCGTATTCTAATACTGCTTTTGTTCCGCAAGTCATGCACCGTTCCTCAACAACTCGAAGTTTTTGAAATCCACGATCACAACCCTTTTTGCCATGTTTACATGACACATCTACGTAACGCGAATCTATATATTCCTGCATTTTTGACATTCTCCATTTGATATCTCTTTCATTGAGATTTCCACCTCTCACACTTTGAATTTTTAAATCGTCTGGAACTATTCTTTTACTTGAGTTTCATACAGCTTCTGGGCTTTTTCCGCAATTTCTGCCCCTGTCTTATCACACGCATCCCAATCATTTGTTTTTTCCCAGCGTCCTTCGTGGACTGCATTCTCAACTGCTTCATGCAAATAGCTCTCTACATTCGTTGCAAAATATGCACAATTTAATCCTTGATAGGCTTTTAATGTCATCTTCAATGTTTCTTCTGATACCTTAAAGCCCCGCTCAAATTGCATCTGATATTTATCGGGATCCGTCGGAATTCCACGGCCGCCAATTCCTTGCCACAGAAGATCCGTTTCATGATTTAAAAACAACATTAGGAACTCATATGCTTCTTCTTTTCTTTCACATGACATTCCTACCGCTCCGTATCCTTGTATAGACGCAACACGATTACCCGTTATATCAGGAATAAATTCAATTCTTTTCAATCCATCCCTTACACTCGTCCAAGATGTATCTTGACTCCAATTTGCGCTTTGCTCAATGTTAAGAGAAAAGAATTTCATGTTAGAGACAAAGAACTCTTTCCACCTCTCCTTATCATATTGAACTTCTCGCTTCTGATAATTAATCGCGGGCTGATACCAATTTGGGGACATGAAAATATGATGGATAAAAGCACCTTTTAAATCAGTATCTTCTGATCTTTCCGCATATTTCAGCCATTCTACAAGATTATCAGCCTCTGGCTTCTGAATCCAGTCACTTTCCGAAAGCAACAGTTCACCAGTGAATGTAAGGGGGAGAATATACTGTTTGTCATTATATTTCCCTGTTTCCAGAAAAGCTGAATTATATGAACTTTTATCCCAGTAATCATCTTGCTTCATATAACTGTCAAGTGGAGCAAATAGGCCACTTTCCATTGCTTTATAAGGATTTGCAATAAGTGGCATCGTATCAGTTGGTTGAGCATCACCATATCTTAAATTGTTAAGTAGATAAATATCATACCCCTTTCCGGCCATGATCTGTGTTATTAATTTTTGAATTTCAATTTCTCTTGTACTAGGATTTGTAGATAGTGTTTTAATTTGTATATCCACATTAGTTGATTGCTCTGCTAAATAATTTCGGGCTATTTTTATCTGACTTTCAAACTCCTGTTCTGTTAAAATTGTTAGTGTATATTTATTAGCTTTTTGTTGGTCTTTACAACCGCTACATGGCAGGCTCAATAATATTGGAATTAATACAATACATACATATTTTTTTATCTTCATAAAATCACCTGCTTATTCTTAAAGAGTTGCCTATCTTGGAGACAACTCTTTAGTCTCACTCTATGTACCGTTTCTGTTAATTATTACCGCAACAACTGCAACCATTTTTTCGTCTTTTTCTCTCCTTCCTTTAAAAAGAATTCCGATTAACTTTTTCCGATTACTTCCTTTCCCATTGGAATTCCCGCCTCTCTTTTATTTAATATGTTATATTCATCATACCTATAACTGTCTATTTTGTCAATTATTTAACTTTATACTTCTTAATATTATGACTTTTTTTGCAATTCTGCCATTATTTTCCAAATAAAAAGAACGATTATGATCCTTTTTTGTTCATAATTATCTTTTCTATTTTCGCCCTTTATAATATAGACGCGCGACACCGAAAAATATTTCTATTTTTCTGAATAATTCTTCTTTATTTTAACGGTAACCTTGTATTCACTACAGGAAAAAAGTTAATCACATCACAACAGGCGCAGTGAGAACCACTGCGCCTACATACTTTAATTATTCTTTTTTTGCCAACCCTACGGAAGAACCCTCTTAAAGTTTGATGATCCTTAAAATGTGAAGTATAGGTTTGTCATAACCATGTCGGACGGATCAACTTCCGAATTTCATCCGGAATCCCCTCCATATCCAGCGGAACATTATCTATGCCGATCTCTTTCAAGTCCTTCAGCCCGGAAAGATCTGGCAGACTCTTTATCCACTTCAGGTCAATAAGCTTCAGTATCTGCAGACCGGTCAATGTACTGATAAAAGAAATATCCTCCAGTTTCATTATCCGCCAAAGTTCCAGTTTCCGCAGCTGTTCAAACCCGCTCAGCGAACTCAGGTCGTTCATCCCGTTCCAGCGGATAGAAAGTTCAGAAAGGCAGGAGCTGTCTCTCAGGAATTCATAGTCCTTCACCTTGATCCCCTGAAGTGTAAGGGATGTCAGTTTCGGGATCAGACCGATTTTCTGAATATTCTTTTTTGCTTTTTTTCCAAGATAAAGTTTTGACAGGTGCGGGTAATCCAGCAGCCATTCGCAGTCAAAGTCAATGCTTTTCCCTGACGTCTCCGCCGAAACGCTGAGGCTCTCGAGACAAGGGGACAGCTCCCTTAGAAAACTATAATCTCTTAATTCATACAGGTTCAGCCCCAGTCCCCGCAGCCCCTTCAGCTTACTGAGAATATGAAAATCAAACATCTCCTGCCGCTCACGCAGATATCCATCCAACTGAAGGTTCTTCAGATGTTCCATTTCACGCAGGCAGTTCAGATCTACAGGCTCTTTTTCTCCCATGCTGTAAATACGAAAATACATATCTTCCCGCTCTTCCAAAATCCTGTCAATCATTTTATATGCATTTTCCGGAAGATTTTCCGTAATCTGGATATGCCTGATTCCAGGCGACGCGATAATATTTCTGACGAACTCCTCCGTCAGTTCTTCGTATCCGTATATCTGCATTGCCCCATTGCTCCATGACCAATTCCCTATTTCTATTCGGTTCGAAAAATCAACCCATGCTCCCATATGCATCTCCTCTGCTAAAATGCAATTTTCCGTTCAACAATTCAGGATTTATCTATATGTTATCCTTCACTTTTTAGCTTTCCTGAAAAATCAATTTCATAAAAATTTCCTTCAAAATCATGTAGCTTAATAGAATTCTCACATAACTCAAATGCCTTTTTCTCTGACATAAATACAAATGTATCTTTACCCGAAAAAGACCATTTCTTATTGAAATTAAAGTCTAACATGATTATTTCTATTTCCCCATAAATGATATAACCGTTCTGTACCCTGTATATTCCGTAATTGCAGCCAAAGCAATCAAATTCTTTGAAATATATCATAGTACCATCATTTATATTCAACTGAACAATAGCATTATTTTGTAAGATGGTTAAAATTTCATCCTCAAGCACTGCACAATCTTTGTCATAGCTATAAAAATCACCTATCAATGCAATGCTGATTGTTTTGCTGAACAAATCTATTTGTATAGAGAAAGTCTTATACATATCATTGTGTCTTAAGTGCCTTGGATTTATCACCAAATCATATGGTTTATTGTCCGTTGATTCAACAGTGTATGTTGTATCTATGGAGATATTTACCTTACATATATCATTCTGTAATACCATATTATTTCCCCTGCTATAAATTGGAAGTTGGCAATTTAAGTTTCATCCAAATATATTTCTACTTTGATGTATTCGTTATTTTTTGCGTAGGCAAAAACTTCTGATCTTCTAATGTAGTCAAATATATTTTCACTTAAATCTTCATCCCATGTTGCTTCACTAAATATTTTATTTTCACTGGTAGGCTTATATAAAATGTCTACATGGATTTGATAAAATTCTTCCTCACCATTTGGAAATTGCCTAACTAGCGAAATTTCAAACACTGGCTCGGACGCAGAAGTAATAAATGTTCCTGTTTCAAATAAAATCATATCTTCTTCAAGCGGTATACTGCACATCTGCTCAAATACATCTACAATTTCTTCCAGTGGTATTTTATCAGTAATTTTATTCTTCAGAAATTTAATTAAACTGTCCATTGATTTTCCTCCTCCAGCTTTCAATTCGTGAATTTGAAGGTTAAAACTCATATCTTATTCCATGTGAAAGCAACACTCCATCCGTTAATTCCACACATAAAATTATAGTGTTTTCATCATCAAAATTGTTATGCCCATTATCAATCCATTCGGTAAAAACGCTTTTCAGTTTCTCGGCAATTATACGATTTTCTTCTTTTCCAAAATACCCTAAATTGTTACCCTTTCCGTGTGCCGTAAACCAGTCCCCCGCTATTGCAACATTTGGATTTTTTTCTATTTGCTTTATTTTGTTAGAAAGCGCATATGTAATAATATAAAATGAACCATCCTCATAATAAGCATTTACTTTCCGCACATACGGTACTCCATGTTCCACCGTTGCTAATGCAATTACTGTATCTTTTCCAAAACGTTCCATCATAATTTTTTCAGCTTCTGAACCTAATTCTCTCATAAGGATATCTCCTTCACAAATTCTAATTTGTTTTAAATATTATATGTCGAACACGCTATTAATTTTTAAAAACTCATAATCTGTTCTTCGTCAAGTCTTTTAAGAATCTCGCATGCCAGCTTAACAGCGTTATCAAAGTCGGCGTAAGCTGAAATTCCATAATGCGTATGCGCATAGCGAACCGGAACGCCAATAACGATAACCGGAACCGCTTTTTCAGTCAAGTGTATAGCTGCACCATTAGTTGAGCCAGCACCACGAACTGAATCCTGAACCGGGATACCAAGCTTTTCTGCCAAATCCAGCGCATATCTTTGATAACGTGGATTCGTGATCATACGGGAATCAATGTGACGCAGCATCGGTCCACGCTTGATAGCTGTCTGAACCATATACGACTCAACGCAAGTATCATCTGCCGGGCATCCTTCAAAAACAATTGCGATATCCGGCTTAATTACCTGTGCTGTCACGGTGGCACCGCGTACACCAACCTCTTCCTGTGCTGCGCAAGCGCCAACAATATCAACATTCAGATCCTCGCCAGCCAGTGTATGCATAGTCTTAAGAATTGCCGCACATCCCAAACGACAGTCAAAGCTCTTGCCCACCATCAGATCTGTATTTTCTGAATATGTAAATGTCACATCCGGCACTACCGGTTCACCGATACGAATGCCGAACTTTTCAATTGCCTCTTCTTTAGAAACAGCGCCAACATCTACCGTGATATCTTTCATATCCAGAGGTGCTTTACGCTCCTGCTCCGTCATGAAATGTGGAGGCTTACTGGCAGTAAGACCCGGAATATATTCTCCGAATCGGTTGCGAACCCAGACTTTATGTGCCGGAATATTATGGTTGACCCAACCTCCGACCTGAATAATGCGAAGTGTTCCGTTCGGGCAGATAGCCTGCACCATAAAACCAACCTCATCACTATGTGCGTCAAGCTGAACAACCGGACGTTTGCCATTATTTTCTTTACGGCGGATATACAGGTTGCGCATGCGATCTTCTGTAATTTCTCCAAGTCCTTCTGCATAAGGACGAATCGCTGCAACCACTTCATCTTCGAAACCGGATGTACCGTTTGCATTTGAAATTGCTGCAATCATTTCCAGCGTCGTTTTTTTATCCATTTTAATACCCCTTTATGAAAGTTCTACTTTCTTGAATTCTTCCATGAAATCAACAATATAGTTTGCTGTAGTCTCAAGCATCTCCTTGCCCCACTCTTCTGTAGCGGTGCTCGGATGATCTGGTCCGATCCAGCCGCTGTCTGTTACGTTTTGAGTATGACGTACAATATCAACGTTAACTCCCTTGAACTCAACAGAACGGAAACCTGTTGTCTTCAGATTATCAGTCAGGTGCTTAAACTTAAGTTCCCCACCGATCTCACTCTTATCAACTAAAGATGGATCGATTCCAAGAATTGCCGCTGTTTCCTCACCACCGCCATGGCCGCCTTTCCATGCTGGGTTCATATCCCAAGCCATCAGCCACCAGTTAAGCATAGCAACCAGACAACCCTTATCTTCAAATTCCATACCAAGGCGATCGATCATCTTGACATTTCCGCCATGTCCGTTCAGGAAAACGAATTTTCTTGCGCCATGACGATACAGGCTCAGGAAAATCTGACGGCAAAACTGATAGAGTACCTCGCCGTCAATATCAATTGTACCCGGATACGGAGCTAAACACTCGCAGGAACCATATGGAATAGTCGGAGCAATCAAAACATCACTCTTCTTCTCAATTTTCTCCAATAAATGATCTGGAATCAGTGTATCGGTTCCAAGTGGCATGTGACGTCCGTGACACTCAATACTACCGATAGAAATAAGTACCATATCATTTTTTTCAAAATATTCTTGGGCTTTCGGCCAAGTCAAATCTGTAAGTCTCATAGTTTTCTTTCCTTTCACATATAATAATTATTCTCTTCTGAAAAATCGGACTATCCGGGAACCGGACAGTCCGACATCCGTTCGTTACTGTGCTACTTTAACTTTATCCAGGCTGTAGTGTTCATTATTATCCCCATTTCGTAATATCTGAACAGATACGCCTATAATTTTCGAGCCGCTCTTGATAAAATAAGTATAGTTTAGGCAAATAGGATTGTCAACAATTTCGAATTGATGTTAACAACGAAAAAATGTCAGTATTTTTGTAGATTTTCACCATATTTTTTTCTCTAAACAGTATTTTCAAAACTTTTTACAACTGCATAACATATTTTTTTATGCTTTTGTACCAATTTTTCAAAACAATAATTGTTAATAATGTTATTGTGTGACTTTTTTGGCATTTTCTTGCAAAAAAATAATACTTTCGCTTTTGTTAACAATCCACTATAATTGTAATTAGTTTTTAGGTAACGGACAAAAGACACCCGTATAACTTTTCTATTAGTAAGGAGGAAATAAAACATGCGAAAAATTGGCGGTTTGTTCAACTATGAACCAAGCAAACCTATCGAAAACGGATACTTTTCACGTATCTGCTCACCTAGTGATGATCTGGCATTTAACATGTCTGGACGATGCGCTATGTATTATTGTTTACAGGATATTGCACTGCACGATACGCGTAAAGTCGCATATGTGCCTTTGTATACCTGCGAGACAGTCCTTGCTCCTTTTGAGAAAGCTGGATATCAGCTGAAATTTTATGAGCTGGACAAAGATTTACACAGCATTTTCGATACTTCTGTTATCGATGAAATCAGTGTTTTATCTCTTTGCGGCTACTATGGCTTCTGCAACTATGATCACGACTTCGTTAAAGCCTGCAAAGAAAAAGGAGTTGTAATTTTTGAAGATGTAACTCATTCCATGCTCTCAGCCGACGGTATCGACCCTCTCTGTGATTATTTTGCAGGAAGCTTCCGAAAATGGATGGGGGTTGATTGTGGTGGATTCGCTGTTAAAAGAAACGGAACCTTTGAAACACCTCTTTTGCCAGTAGAATCAACACATCTTGAACAGAGAAAAGAATACTACAAGACAGGAGACGGCGATGTTTTCTGGGAAGGAGAGATGCGACTTCGTCAAATGTTTGACAGCTTTGCCAGTGATGATAATTCAGAATATCTCCTTCGCCATGCTGACTTTGATTCCATTTGCAAAGCAAGACGTGAAAACTATGCTGCACTTTTAGACGCTCTTACAGCACCTCTTCATGGCGTGCAGGTAGTCTTTCCTGAACTTCCAGAGGCTACTGTCCCAAGCCATTTCTGCTTGTATGCCGAAAATCGTGACGAATTTCAGCAATACCTGACAGATCACCAGATTCGCTCAATTGTCTACTGGCCAGTGGGACCACTGGTTCATCCACTGCCAGATTCATCAGAGCAATACATTTATGACCATATTGTATCCATTCCTTGCGATCAACGCTTCACACCTTCTGATATGCAGTATGTTGCGCAAGTTTTAATGGATTATTCTAAAAGTTAGATGAGGTAACTATGCAGGAACAACGAAAAGCATCAAATACTACTACATCAGACATTGTTCTTGAATCTCTGCGGGAACAGATTATTAACGGAACCCTTCAGCCTCAGGAAAAACTGGTAGAGGCTGAAATTGCGCAGAAATTCGGACTCAGCCGAGGCCCTGTGCGCGAAGCACTGCGACAGCTTGCCGTTGAAGGTTTAGTCGATTACTGTCCTAACAAAGGATGTACAGTCGCACTGCTTTCTCCACAAGATGCGTATGAAGTTTTCTTTTTACGCGGCAGCCTCGAAAAACTGGCAATTCAAAAAAGCAACTGTCGACTTAGTGATTATAGTCTCATGATAATGGAAACCAGCGTTGAGGAATTTCGAAAGGCTGTTCTCGAAGGTAATACCATGAAGGCCGTTCATGCAGATGAAACATTTCACCAGCAGATCATTCGCTCTGCCCAGCTTGACCGATTGACCAAAATGTGGGAGCTTCTAAGCCCCCTGAATGGTGCCATGTTTCTCTCGGTTCAAAATGCCAATCACTTTGGACAGTTAAGCGGAGATGCTGAAACGCTTCAGAATGCTAAAAGCTTATAAAAAATAGGCTACGCCTATTCAACTCCCCTGCCCCTCAATCATGAGGGGGTTGGGGCTTTCTTTTTGTTACATTTTCGTTCATAATAGTTTTATGAATATCTTACAAAAAATTTTTACTGACTATTATGAAGAAATTAAATATACTCTTCATCCCAGAAAATCTGAGATGGAAAATATTGATAAGATGATCAACTGTGGTGATTCTTCTTTTGGTGGTGCCATGTACTCATGCCCTTCTTGCGGAAATCTTAAATTTGTCCCTTTCCGCTGCCACAGTCGTTTTTGCCCCACTTGCGGAAACAAATATTCCATGGAACGCTCTACCAGTATGTCCTTTAAGTTGATTCATGTTCAACATCGCCACTGTGTTTTCACCATCGATGAAAACCTTCGGGATTTTTTTCTCAAAGACCGCTCTTTACTTAACTGCCTCTTCCATTCTGTTTCCAGCGTTGTTTCCAGGATGTTTTTCAAATTAAATAAATCTAAAAATTTTACACCTGGATTCATTATGGTTTTACATACTTTTGGTCGTGACCTCAAATGGAATCCTCACATCCACTGTCTAATCTCCGAAGGTGGTTACAGCAACGACGGTTTCTGGCGTCATGTCAAATATTTCAACTATACTTTTCTGCGTAACGCTTTTCGCACGGCATTGCTTAATGAATTAGAATCTTGCTTAGATTCTTCTTTTAAAAAGGTAAAATCAAAATGTTATTCTGATCACAAGCATGGTTTCTATGTCTATGCAAAACCTAACAAATGCGACTCGCAAAACGTTATCAAGTATATCGGTCGTTATCTTGGTCGCCCTGTTATTGCCACTTCCAGAATTGATAAGTACGATGGTGAACTCGTTACTTTTCATTACAATCGCCATGAAGACGAAAAATATGTAGAAGAAACCATCCCTGCCATTGATTTCATCAAACGCCTCATCCGACACATCCCTGAAAAACACTTTAAAATGATTCGATATGGCGGTCTTTATGCAAGGCACCGAAAAATAGATTCCAA
Organism: Drancourtella sp. An12; assembly: GCF_002160935.1. Lineage (NCBI taxonomy): Bacteria > Bacillati > Bacillota > Clostridia > Eubacteriales > Oscillospiraceae > Drancourtella > Drancourtella sp. An12. Next base: position 46,430 of record NZ_NFLO01000006.1, read on the forward strand.
ACTTCATCGGTCGATACACCGATCCAAACACCGCATCTATCGGAGTTTCAACCAATGGAGAACCGCTATCCTTTCTTCCTTTGGTTACGATCCTTTAAAATGTCCTGAATGCAACCATCAAATGGAGTTTTTAGAACTCTATTACAACCACCAACGCGTATCCCTCCAAGAACTTTACGAGAAAGCCATGTCCAAATCTCGTGGAAAGCGTTCTTCTGCATGATTCTTTTTCGATAATCTGTGTTATAATCCTCCTAAAGGAGGAACATTGTCATGAAATCTAACATTGAGGAATTACGCAAAAAATATATACATAATCCACCTGAAGGAATGACATCTATGGACATTCGCAACATGAGCGAAGATGATCTTCTTGATATGGATTATTTCTTAAATGAAGATAATTTGTTTGATGACGAGGCTGGCGTAGAAGGTTTTTATATCTTCTAACTCAGTGTCGTCCTATCTGCATGCCCGCCTTTGTGCGGGCTATTTTCATTCAATAAATCGTCAAAAATCGAACTTTCCTATAAAGTAAAAAAAGGATTTTATGCAGTTTCTGCTTATCTCAGCTCCTGCATAAAATTCAAATTTGAATATCAGTAAATTATGACCTCTCAACAGAGGTTACAGTGTTTTAATAAAATCCTCCAAAAGCCTTGAAAATAAAGGATTTATCGCAATGTGTCTGCCTTATCTCTTTATACGGTTACACACAAGTTTACTCTTTCCCTCATTGCTCATAAGGGCAAATACAAGGGCAAGAAAATCTCATAACAAGATATAACAAAGTGTGGCAATCGGAGAACTGTGATGTATGTGCGAATATATTATAACGGAGGATTTTTCAATGGACAAGTACATTTACGATGATAAAAATGGTCTGTGGTATGAACTGCAAGGAGATTATTATATCCCATGTCTTATCTTACCAGCCGAAAAAGAACAGCCTATTGGTTTGTGGGGACAGCGGCACTTGCGGTATCTGAAAGAATACCGCCGAGCCACCTACATAACCTTGTTCACAAGCGGCAGACTGAACAATTACCTTGCTGACATCGACAGGCAGGCGCAGGAACGCATGGAAAGGCTCACAGAGCAGATGAAACGGGTGCAGGGTATTACGGAGCAGTTAAAGGCGGAAAACGCTTTGGAATGGACACAGAGAATGAATAACATACGGGCGTGTGCAAAGGAGATTGTGGAAAAAGAAATCATCTTTGCATAAGAAGACAGCGGTAGGATTTAGTTTTCCTACCGCTGTTTCACTTAAATCAAAAAAATATATTGACATTTTTCTATGTGTTGCATATAATAACACATAGACATTTATCTATAGGAGGTGATTGAGAGAGATGGATGAAAAAAGAATTGCGGCAATTTTCAAAGCGTTTTGTGATGAAAACCGCATTAGGATTATAAAACTGCTGCGTTCAGGTGAAAAATGTGCTTGCAAGTTGCTAGAAGAAATCAATGTCACGCAGCCTACGCTTTCCCACCATATGAAAATTCTTTGTGACGCTGAAATAGTTGTCGGGCGCAAAGAGGGAAAATGGACACACTATTCTATTTCAGAAAAAGGTGTGGAGCAGGCAAAAGAATGTTTGCGGCAGTTGACAACACTTGATGTTGAAAGCGAAAACAAGTCGTGCTGTGAAAAGTGAGGAAGTTTATTGATTGCTTTTCCGCACGGCTTATATTCGGGACGATAAATCGACATATTTCAATATAACTATATGAAAGGGGCTTTTTATGGAGACACTAAAAACAATTTGGGACTTTTTTCAAAATGAAGTCCTTGGTATGAACTGGCTGAATCGCCTCATTGAAACATTTTTGAACGCTTGCGGTTTAGATACCACGGGTAAAATAGGAGCGAGTATTCAGTTTTTCATCTATGATACCATAAAAATTATGGTACTGCTCGGCGTTTTGATTTTGATTATCTCGTATATTCAAAGTTATTTCCCGCCCGAAAGAGCTAAAAAGATACTCGGCAGATTTCACGGAATATGGGCGAATATCATCGCCGCTCTGCTCGGTACGGTAACACCGTTTTGCTCGTGTTCTTCCATTCCGTTGTTTATCGGGTTTACAAGCGCAGGTTTGCCGCTTGGCGTTACATTCTCCTTTTTGATTTCTTCGCCGATGGTTGACCTCGGAAGCCTTGTCTTACTGATGAGTATTTTCGGCTGGAAAGTTGCTGTTTTATATGTAATATTCGGTTTGGTAATCGCTGTGGCTGGCGGAACGCTAATTGAAAAGTTGCACCTCGATAATCAAGTGGAAGAATATATCCGAAACGGTCACTCGATTGATGTTCCGCAGGAGGAACTGCATTTCAAAGACCGTATGAAATTTGCGTGGGAACAGGTTGTTGAAACCGCTAAAAAGGTTGCTCCTTATGTTCTGATCGGCGTGGGCATTGGTGCTTTCATTCACAACTGGATTCCTGAAGAATTTATTGTCAAAGCACTTGGCGAAAATAATCCGTTTGGCGTAATTCTTGCTACGATAGTCGGTATTCCGATGTATGCGGATATTTTCGGTACAATTCCGATTGCAGAAGCCCTGCTTGCAAAAGGTGCTTTGCTCGGCGTTGTCCTTTCCTTTATGATGGGCGTTACTACGCTTTCGCTCCCTTCAATGATTATGCTTCGCAAGGCGGTCAAACCGAAACTGCTTGGTATTTTCATTGGAATATGTGCTGCTGGTATTATTATTGTAGGCTATCTTTTCAACGCAATACAATATTTAATTGTTTAATTTTAGGAGGTTATTATTATGGCATTATTTAACTTTGGAAAGAAAAAGGAAGAAGAAAAGAAAACACCTGCTTGCGCTTGTAGCTGCGGTTGTGCTGCCAGCGAAGCAGAAAGCATTACAAACGATTGCTGTCCTGATTTGAAAGAGGGAGAAATCTGCTGTATCAAAGTGTTGGCAGGTTGTAAATCCTGTCACGAACAATTTGAATACACAAAGCAGGCGGTAAAGGATATGGGACTTTCCGTAGAGGTCGAATACATTACCGATATGCAGAAAGTAATGGAATACGGTGTTATGAGTATGCCTGCCCTTGTTGTCAACGAAAAGGTTGTTGCTATGGGTAAGGTTTTGAAAGCTGCTGATGTGGTTGCTCTGCTGCACAAGCTGGGGTTTTAACGATGGATAAGAAAAAGGTAGCCTTTATTTGTGTGCATAACTCCTGCCGCAGTCAGATTGCAGAAGCACTTGGAAAACATTTGGCGGGAGATAAGTTTGATTTCTATTCTGCCGGAACAGAAACAAAATCACAAATCAATCAGGACGCTGTGCGGCTTATGAAACAGCTTTATGGGATAGATATGGAGCAAAGCCAGTATAGCAAGACGATTGATAAAATCCCTACGCCCGATATTGCGATTTCAATGGGGTGTGATGTCGGTTGTCCCTATATCGGTAGAGCGTTTGATGATAATTGGGGACTTCCCGATCCGACGGGCAAAAGTGATGAATGTTTTATACAGGTCATTGAGAGAATATCTCAAAAAATAAAAGACTTGAAATTAGAAAAGTAACATGAAAGCCACAGAATGGATATATTGCCCTATCTGCGGCAATAAAACTCGCACAATGATACGGGAAGATACAGAATTAAGAAACTTCCCTCTCTACTGTCCGAAGTGCAAAAAGGAAACAAGCATCAATGCTCAGGATATGAAAGTCACGCTTGCAGAACACAAATAAGATTTTTATGTATGCCGCCGCATGGGTGATACCATAGCGGCGGTTTTTCGTGCCTATCGGCTGTCTCTGTCAAAGGATTTCTTTCTCTGTCTCGGCTGGTTTCTCTGCTTACCCTCCGCCTGAAGCTGACGCAGGCGTTTCAGCACGCTCTCTCGTTCAGGCGGCTTTGCCTGCTCTTTTTTGGCGGGTTTCTGTTTTTCCCTGACCTGTTGCTCCCATGCGGCAAGGTCACGATTGAACTGCTCCACAACAGCCTCCGCCTTACGGTAGGTTGCCATGTACGCCTGCACATCGGGATAACCGTCCTCTTTCAGAACATCGGGCAGTTTATCCAGCTTTTCAGCGATTTCCTTTTCTGTCCGCTGTATCTGCTCTGTGAGCGCCTTGCGCTCCTTACCCTTGAAAATCCCTTTTGTATCGGCAAGCTGTTGTTTCAGCTTCGGAAGTACCGTATCCTGCAAATGCCGGATTTCTTTCGCCTTATCCTGCGCCTTTATCATCAGCTTTTGCATGGTACGGAACTCTGCCATATCTATTTCAAGGACAGGCTTCGGCGGCATATCGTGTTCACGGATTAAGTTTTGCAGGAAGTCCTTAGCCTTGTTTACGATACTGCGGAACAGACCCGGCAGCCAGCCCTTGCTTTTGATAGACTGGCTCGCCTTTTCGTGTATCTCTGTCCGCTTGACCTCTAAAATCTTCGCTTCGGAGATACCCGATAATAACGCCATATCCGCTGTCCTGTTCCATTCCTGTCTTGCGGCATTGTCGGCTTTGATTTCGTCCGCTTTGGGATTGTTCTTGCCGATTTTCTTGGTCGGCAGATAGACGCTGTTTTTATCAAATACCTTTAAGTGCTGCTCAGGATCAGAGATATGGCGGTTAATAAGTTCCGTATACACTTCCTTTATCTCCCGTAGAAAAGGCTCTCCCTTAAAGCGTGTATCTTTGGTAGTAAACAGATGGCTTTCGTATACCTCGCCTTTTTTGATGACGGTACAGCCTTTCCGTATCTGCCCGTCCTCCCCCGTGATTTCCTTTTTGGTGCGGACACGCTTTCCATTCTCGTCAAAGAACACGCTGCGGGAAGCAATCTTCACATCAGGTTCGGGGAGCAGCCTCCTCTCGCTGAAAATCAGATGGATATGATAATTCGTCTTGCGCTTGTTGTGGTGGAGGGCGGACACGCACTCCACACCGCACCGCCTGCGGAACTCCTCTGTAAAGTCCGTGAGTACCTGCTGCGGCTCGTATTGCGTATAGATTTCGGGCAAGGCGATAATCAGTTCCCTTGCTTCGATACATTTGCCCTCTGTGCCGCTGCGCTGAAACTCCTGCTGGCTTTCCCTTGCAAGGTTGCTCCAAAAGGTGCTGTCGGCGGTGCGGTAGGTGGCATAGAGATTTTCCTGCCTTGCATGGCTTGTAATATATGATATTCGCCCTTTGACATTGGGCAGCTTTGACATCTGGATAAAACTGTGTCTCGGCATACATCATCTCCGTTTTCTGCTGTCAAGGTGCGTCCTTTTTTGCAACCGTTTACGGTTGCCGGCTGTCGCTGCGGCAGCGGTGACAGCCCCGTATCATACGCCGCAGGCGGTTGATACGGAAGCCCCCTGCAAGGGCGAAATACCCGGAGTACAAATCGAAGATTTGTGCGAGGGGTGTATTTCGCTCTCAAACGCCGAGGGCTTAGGGTTACTTTCCGAAAAGAGAATGGATTGTCATTCCACTCTGCGGACATCATCGGGCTTCAGAAGATTTCTTCCCTGATTGACCGTCAAAAACCGTTCCAGCGTGTCCCTGCGGATAATGGTCTTGCGTCCCACTTTGAGGACGGGCAGCTTTCCCCATTCCACCAGCTTCCGCATGGTGTTCCTGCCGATACCCGTACATTCTGCGGCTTCCTCTATGGTAAGTCCCATTTTGACTGCGCTCATTCTATCAACCTCCTTTTAGAATACTCATTTTGCAACTACTGTTTTATCATTATACTTATTCTGCCATCTCTTGTCAACCTATTTTGCAACCATTCATAGTTTATTTACAACTTTTATTGAGATAAAGGTTGCAAAATAAGTATCAGCGTGTTATACTGATACCAGTCAGGAGGTGAACACCTTGAAAAAAGAAACCACATTCACCGCAAAACAGGTCGGTGGACGGATTAAGGAACGCCGCACAGAGTTAAACATTACCATGCCGGAACTCGGCAGGCGTGTAGGCGTGAACAAATCCACCATTCAGCGGTACGAAGCGGACGGAGTTGATCCGAAGCGCACAATGGTTATCAACGGTCTTGCGGAAGCGTTGCTCACAACTCCCGAATGGCTGACAGGTCTTTCCGATGATAAGGAATATGACACCTATACTCTCTACCAGCGGGATATTGAGGAACACATCAAGAAGTATCTGGACACAGTTTCCCATACGGTAAAGGGCGAGCCGCACCAGCAGCTTCTCACGACATTTCTCGGCAAGATGGTTGACCTGTATACGGTTATGACCTGCTACTTTGCTGACGCTATGGAGGAAGTTGACCGTGTGGCGGAGGACAAAGGGCTGAAAGAGTCTCTTGGACGGTACGCCATAGAGTCCGGGGCAATCATGGAGCAGGTATACCGCAAGAAGATGGAAATACCGATTGAGGATATGAAACGGTTTTTAGACGGGATTTTACATATCCACGATGAGGGGCGCACAAGAATGTCGATGGGCGCACTTTTCGGGATAGTGGAGGAAGCCGAAGAAAGGCTTTCCGAAAAAGAAAATTCCGTGGCACCTTGACAAGTAAAGACGCCAGTTGACTTTCACTGGCGGAAGTGACACAATTACTTTACGCACACCATATGTCACAGTCCCGATTGCCACGGATAGAAAGGAGTTTTTTATCTATGGCAAAAGGTTCTGTAAGAAAGAAAGGCAAAAAGTGGTACGGACGCTTTTATATTGAAGATGAAAGCGGCAGAAAAGTGCAGAAAGAGTTTGCAGGCACAGAGAGCAAGGCGGAAACAGAAGCCATGCTCCGCAAAGCGATAGCGGACTATGAGGAAAAGCAGTTTGTCGGGAAAGCGGAAAACATCACGGTAGGCGATATGCTGGATATGTGGGTAGAGGAAGAACTGAAACCCGGCAACTTAAGCAACGGGACGGTCATGTCCTATCAGGGAACGGTCAACCGTATCAAGCAATATCCCATTGGCAAACGCAAGCTGAAAACCGTGACCGCCGACCATTTGCAGGCGTTCATTGATTTTCTGAGCTACGGTGGGACAAACCCGGACGGGACAACTTCAAAGCCCATGAGCAAAGGATATATGCTCCTGTTCTCGGCGGTGTTGCAAAATTCCTTCCGCTTTGCGGTTTTCCCGAAAAAACTGATTACCTTTAACCCTATGCAGTATGTGAAGCTGAGGGGCAGGAAGCAGGAAACGGATATTTTCTCGGACAGTGAGGAAGATACTTCCAGTATTCCTACTATCACCCATGAACAGTTCCAAAAGCTGGAGGAATTTCTCAAGGCAAAAGATAATCCCGCCTTGCTGCCTGTGCAGATAGCGTACTACACGGGGCTTCGTATCGGGGAAGTATGCGGCTTGACTTGGCAGGATATTAACCTTGAGGAACAATATCTCACGGTACGCCGAAGCATGCGCTATAACGGAACAAGGCACACAACCGAAGTGGGAACGACAAAACGGAGCAAAGTCCGCACCGTTGATTTCTGCGACACGCTGGCGGCAATCCTGCGGGCGGCGAGAACAGAACAGCGCAAAAACCGTTTCCGCTACGGGGAGTTTTATCACCTGAACTACTACAAAGAAGTAAAGGAAAAAGGGCGCACCTATTATGAGGTTTACAGCCTGCAAAGGACAGAGGAAGTCCCGGAGGATTACAAGGAAATCTCCTTTGTCTGCCTGAGAGCAGACGGGGCGTATGAAGCGCCGAGTACGGTAGGGATTATGTGCAGGGCGGCAAAGAAGAAAGTGAAAGGGCTTGAAGATTTCCATTTCCACACGCTCCGTCACACCTACACAAGCAATCTGCTTTCCGGCGGCGCAAAGCCGAAAGATGTGCAGGAACTTCTCGGACACTCCGATGTCAGTACCACAATGAACATCTACGCTCACTCTACAAGGGAAGCGAAGCGCACTTCCGCAAGGCTGCTGGATAAGGTGGTCGGCGGGGAATAAAAAGTTGCCCTTGTTTCGGCTCGTAAGGGCAAAAACAAGGGCAAACAGATAAGGTTTGAATGAAAAACAGGCGTGAAGCCTTGAAAAATCAATGGTTTTTGAGGATTAGATAGTTAAATCCAAATTTATCGTTTCTTATAGATTTTAAGCTTTTTACATCTTCCGGCGAGTATATAAAGCTAGCGTTCTGATTTTAACAATGCATAATAGCAGGCGTCGCAAATGCCTTGATTATTCCAATCAGCACTACGTAAAGTCCCCTCATATTTCATCCCACATTTTTTCATCACTTTCCCCGAATTTGGATTTCTCGGGTCATGTCTTGATTCAATCCGATTTACACCTACTACATCAAACAAAAAATCCATAACCGCCTTTAATGCTTCTGACGTAATTCCTTTATGCCACCATGCTCTTCCAATACAATAACCAATATGTACCATTGAAATTTCTTCTTTTATATTTACTACAGCAATATCGCCAATCGGCTCATCTCCATTTTCTTTCAAAACAATAGCCCAATGATAATAATTTTCATGAGAATATTGATTTACCCAATCTTCTATTACACTTTGGCTTACTTCTTGATTCGGATGAGCCGGCCACATCAGAAATTTTGTAACCTCTTTATCTGACGCCCAGTTTTTATACATCGCTGCAGCATCTTCATTCGCATACCTTCTTAAAATCAATCTATTTGTCTCTAACCTTTTCGTTCCACAATGTTTCATAAATTTGTCCTTCCTTTTCAAATTTCTTTCCAGCCCACTCAAATTATTCGTATCTATCCCCCAATTTCATTACCGAAAAAAGACAGATACCCATATTTCTCATTAAAATCTCGATATTGTTTAGAAAATTTTATACCGAGTAATTTTTCTGCTTCTTCTATTTCTTGTATTGATTTTCCACTGCGGTAGTGTAGAACCCACATTATTTTAATGTATGCTGTTAAATTCTACAAACTTGTCCCACAATTCATCATAATTCTTGAATTCGTAATAAGTGTCTCCAATCTTAAAATAATGTCCCGGACTAATCGTCAGTGTTTCTCCGTCCGTATAATAGAGGGTATAATAAGAAACTGATCCGTTTGACAATGCGTCTCTTTCATTCACAACATTCCCGAGTTCCACTTTATTCAGCAGCTTAATAAATCCGTTGCTTTCGCTTTCTGAAAAAGAGTATGAATATCCACCATTCTGTCCGCCTGTAGTTCCTGTATGTTCAACGCTATCGATATCGGATATGTCAATACTCGCCAGGTCAATGTTCGGCCCTTGCTTTCCACAGCTTGATAATATGATTGCAATTAAGGATGATATACACAAAATTATTTTGATTTTTCTCATTTTGAAACACCTCAATATTTCTTCAACCTGGTCAATCAGGACTTCTTGCTCATAAATTCCAATCTGCCGCCTAATCTTTTCTTCATTATACCATTCGTTTATTTCCCTGTCATTTTCTTTCTTACATATGCAAAAAAGGAGCAGAACAACCTCTGTCCACTCCTTTTCCAAATACTTTACATGCCTTATTACTTCCCACCATATCACACCCAAGTGCGAAAACCGCACTTATTTGTGATATGGTTCTCCATTTATAATCCGGTATCCTCTGTATATCTGTTCCAGCAGTACCACCCGCATGAGCTGATGCGGAAATGTCATCTTCGAGAAACTTAATGCAAAGTCTGAACGCTTCAGAACTTCTTTTCCCAGTCCGATAGAGCCTCCGATCACAAAGGCGATGCTGCTGGTTCCCTGTACACCGAGCTGTTCGATCTTTTTTGCAAATTCTTCCGATGTCAGCATTTTCCCTGCAATTTCCAACGTAATCACATACATATCGTCCCGAATGTACTTTAAAATCCGCTCCCCTTCTTTATCACGGATGCTTTCTTCCACCGCTTCACTAGCCTGATCCGGTGTCTTCTCGTCAGCCACTTCAATGATCTCCAGCTTGCAGTATCGCGAAAGCCGCTTACTGTATTCTGCGATGGCATCTTTCAGATATTTCTCTTTGATTTTTCCTACAGTAATCAGTGTTATTTTCACGTTGTTCTCCTTTTTCTCTTTTACTCCAATGCTCCATTTACGGAACGATGTATTTCAATACCGGAATCTTTTTCAAAATCAATACCAGTACCACACAGATTCCATAGATCACAAACGGCATAACAAGCCGCCACCACCCGGACTCCATACTGAGGCCCGTCGCATCCTGGAGGATACGGAAAACGATCATATGCATCAGATAGACACCAAATCCGGTTCCGGCAAGAGTAGTGACAATCCGGCGGATCTTCGGAGTATTTTCCAGCTTGTCCCATGGTCCGTATTTCGCCGCTACAAAGACTCCGACAGCCAGAAAGACCGCCGGAAATTTCATGTATCCCCAGAAAGTCTGATCCAGTCCGGCGCTTTCTGATGATCCAAGAATCGTACTTCCAAACCGGATTCCTGCCCCTGCAAGGCCAAGGATATAGAAAAGAATTCTTGTCTTTCGTGTCATGTCAGTCGTTGCAAGCAGATACCCGAGAATGACATATAGAATATATCCGCCTGCCACAGGGATCTGTATTGATCCGTTCATCGGGATCTGAAACACAATACAGCAGACCGGGTAAACAGAATAAACCAAAAACGCCATCCCCGCCATATAAAGCAGAATATGCTTGTAATCTTTCAAAAGCGACAGTACCGGCATGGAAAGGTAAACCATAAACAGCGGAATGAAAAACCAGTACACATTCTCGGCTGTTGTATTGGTAAACAGGCTGACGATACTGGACAAACCCGGCTCGAATTCCATCTGTTGAAACTGGATTTTGTATGCCAGACTGATCAGCGTCCATGCGGCAAATGGAATCCCTGTCTTCAAAAACCTCTTTTTGAAGAAGACTCTGGTCAGATATTTATCCCGGTAGTCCAGAAGCGTCGCTCCGGATATCATAAAATAGACCGGAACCGCCCAGTATGCAATCGTTTCGATCACCATGCTCTGTCTCCATGCGGCTGTATCGGAATACTGGTGCGCAATCCCGTTGCAATGCATAAAAATCACGCACAGACATGCAAGTATATTTAAAATATCAATATACAATAATCGTTTTTTCTGTTGTGTTTTCCCCATTCCTTTTTCCTCCGTCCGGAATCAGACTCTGTACACGTAAAGCTCATGCAGTGCTCTCGTAGCGCAGATGTACTCTGCCTGTCTGGTCAGGCCCGTCTGCTCCTTACAAGCCGCAGTAAATACCTGATCAAATTCCAGACCTTTGGCCATGTAAAACGTTGTAACCGTCAGACCGCGTCCGAATCTGGAGCTGTCCCGGTCAATATAATGAACCTGATCTGTCTTTTCCCGGATGTTCTCATAAATCTCTTTTGCTTCCTGTTCTGTCATGGTAAGCACCGCCGCTGTCTCATAGCCGTCCGGTCCGGTTTTTACCTGTTTCAGAATCTGAGAGGTACGTTCTTCCCCGGATGAGAACTCTGCTTCTTCCACCGCCTTTCCATGCCGTTCCAGAAGCTCTGTCTCTTTGATGCCGCCGAGTGTTTCTGCATATCTGGCAATCTCCACGGTATTGCGGTAGCTTTTGTTCATCTCGATCTTTCTGAGATGTTTTCCCAGGATCTGCGGAAGAAATTGTGTCACATCATTTTGCTCTTCCTCCATCGTCTGCGCCCGGTCTCCCAGAATCGTCATCGGACAGGAAAATAGAAGGGAGAGAATCGTATACTGCAGGTAGGAATAGTCCTGCATTTCATCCACTACCAGATGCCGGATCTGGTCCTGTTTTCCGGCCCCTTCAAGTCGGTATTTTAAATACAGCATCGGATAGACATCCTCATAAGAAAGATATCTTCTGTCATACGGGACATCCGGAAGCAGAGGAAGTCCCTGTTCTTCCAGAAACCAATTATAGATCTTATAGACATCCACTGTCGTATACATGGCATTAAACTTCGTCCGCAGCTTCTCCACTTCTTCTTCCGACAGTTCCGTACTGTATCTGGTTTCGTATTCATCTACAAAATATTCCATGATTGCTCCCATCCTCGCAAGGACAGGAACTTCCTGGAATTTGAAATAAAAGAGGCGGATCATCTCTTCCTCTGTCTTTTCCAGACCACGGAAATGAACACCTTTCAGATTGACAAGCCATTCTTCCAGCTGTGCCAGAAATCCTTCCATCGCTCCAATACAGTCTCTGGACTGCTTCCACTGACAGCGTTTCCATTCTGCTTCGTCCATTCCTGCAAGCCGGTGCTCGATCTGATGATACCGGTCTTCACAGTCCGGAACAATCTTTTTCAGCTCCCGGTACGCAAACAGATCCAGACTCATTTCCCGGATATTCTCTTCTCCGAGTTCCGGAAGGATATGGGAAATGTAATCGGAAAATACACTGTTCGGTGAAAGCACCAGTATACTTGACGATTTCAGGTGCTTCCGGTCATGGTATAAAAGATAGGCGATCCGGTGGAGAGCCACCGACGTTTTCCCGCTGCCGGCTGCTCCCTGAATCACAAGGATCTTGTCGTTGGTATTCCGGATAATCGCATTCTGCTCTTTCTGAATCGTCCGGACAATATTTTTCAGCTGTACATCGCTGTTTGTTCCAAGCTCCTGCTTTAGAATCTCATCATCGATTTTGACATCGCTTTCAAATCCATAGACCAGTTTTCCTCTTCGGATCTTATACTGCCACTTGGATGTGATTTCTCCCTCCAGCTTTCCTGCCGGTGCTTCGTAAAAGGCCGGTCCTTTATCATAATCATAAAACAGGCCGCTTACCGGAGCTCTCCAGTCATAAATCAACGGAACTTTTCCTGCTTCTTCTGCAAAATTCCCGATTCCGATGTAAAATACTTCCGGCTCGTCGTCTCCGTCATAGCAGAAATCCACTCTGCCGAAAAAAGGAGAATCCAACATTTTTTCGTATCTCGCCTTCAGACGCAGAGAATCCTGATTCGCATTGACACGCTGAAGAAGAGCCTGCTGATTATCATAATCTTCGTAGCCATACTGGTCCATCTCTGTATAATTTTCCCAGTAATATTCATGCATACTCTCGATGTCTTTCTGCCCGGCTGTAATCTCCTCGTTCATCTGTGCAATTTTCTTTGTCAGTTTTTCTTTGATTTCATCTAAAAAGTTCATGCCTTCCAATGTTGTTTTCTTCTTTGCTGTCACGTTTCCTACCTCATTTTCTAATTTCAGTCTCTAGTCTGCCTTCCCTTTTATTTTTTCTTTTAAACCATCATAAAACTGTTCTGAAAGCGGAACCGGCACTCCAAGCTCTTTTGCCGTCTTAATCAGGTATCCTCCGAATGTCTCAAATTCGGATGGGCGTCCCGCTTCCACATCCCGCTTCAGGGAACTGGTAGATCCTTCATTCAACCCCAGAAATCTCGTATATTCTTCATCAATATAATGTTCCCTGATGTGAACTCCGGCTGCTTCTGCCACAGCCAGTGCCTCCTCAAGTAATGTATGAAATTCTCTTCTTCTGTCTTCGTGGTCACGGATATTCTCCACAGTTTCCAGATAATACGCCGTAATGACGTTGTAAGCACAATTAAAAATATACTTCTCCCACACCGCCTGTCTGACATCCTCATATACTTCGCAGTCGATTCCTGCCGTCCGGAGAACTCTGAAAACCTCCTGTGCTGCTTCCTTCTCCTGCGGATCAGACGCTCCAAGGATAATTTTTGTATATTGTCCAAGCTGTGTGATGGAATAATCTTTATTTGCGGCGGCAGTCGTGTAGATTACGGAATCTACGACCAGTCCTTTTCCCAGATACTCCCGCACCCTCTGTGCGGTGTCCGCGCCGTTCATCACAGGCACAATGATCGTATGTTCATCCACACAGGAAGCAAGAGTGCTGCATACTTCCTCCAGCGCATAGGTCTTGACACAGAGAAAAATCAGATCCTGTACCGCTCCTGCTTCTGACGCGCTCTCCAGGACGGCTGCGGCTCTGGTTACCATTTCCCCGTTATAATCACTGTGAAGCACTACTCCATGCTCTCTGAGAGCCTCTCCACGTTTTCCTCTTGCAATCAGTGTCAGGTTACTATATTTCTGTCCGGTCATCCCGGCGAGGTATCCGCCTACGCCTCCAATACCGACGATCATCATCTTTTTTTCTTCCATCATTCAAGCCACCTCTTGTATTATATGTATCTTATTATTATACCCTATTTTCTTTCTCTTTCCAAGAAAAAAGGCCGAAACTTCCGGTCCTTTGCAGAATAACAAGAAAGACACGGAAGTTTGCAGCTGTTCTCAAAGCTTCCGTGTCTCCTTTTACATCTCATTCTGTTTTTCCTGCTACAGTGCCTCCAGATAAATCCGGCGTACCTCTTCCTCGGTAAATACTTTCGGATGATTCTGAATGCCGGCTGCGGAAACTTTAAATGCATTTTTAGTCATCCATTCCACGTCTTCCGCAAGCACTCCTTCTCTGGAAAGGGTCGTGCGAAGATCGAGGCAATCCAGAAGATGTTCAATCACACTCACACAGTCATTCTCGTTTGTTCCTCCCAGGCATTTGGAAATCACTGCAAATTTCTCCGGCGCCGCATCGATTGTCCTGCGGTAAATGACAGGAGTCAGAGCAGCAAGTCCTCTTCCATGGGTGATATTGCGCATACCGCTTGCCGGATGTTCCAGGCCATGCGGTGCCGTTACTCCTGCCTGATGAATCACCATGCCTCCATAGGTACTTGCAAGAGAAACAGCGCTCCATGCCTCCATATTCATTTTGGACGGTTCTGTCATCCCCTGCTTTTTCTCCTCGTAAATTGTCAGCAGGTTATTCCCGATCAGTCGGATACCTTCCAGTGCAGTAATTTCCGTGATCGGGTCACAGATCTTGCTCAGATAAGCTTCCATACAATGGCAGAGTGCATCAAATCCAACGGATGCCAGAACAGAAGCCGGCATTGTCGTCATCAGTTCCGGATCAATGATGGATGCCTTTGCAATAACCGCGTTATCCCGAAGAGACTTCTTGTCTTTTGTCTCATCCTCTGTCAGAACCGCAAAGCAGTTTCCTTCGCTTCCGGTTCCGCATGTCGTCGGAACAAGAATCAGCGGAAGGGCTTTGTCTCCTTTTTTTATCCCGTAAATATAGTCAAAAATATTTCCTTCATTGCAGGCGGCAAATGCCACTGCCTTACTGCAGTCCATAATGCTTCCGCCTCCCAGGCCGACAATCACATCACAACCTTCTTCTTTCGCAACAGCTGCACCCTTCATGGCTGTAGAGGCAAGGGGATTTGGCTCCGCCTTGTCAAAGATCACGACTTCCAGGCCCTCTTTTTCCAGAAGCGCCTTTGCCCGGTCCAGAAGCCCGGTTCGCTTTGTACTGTTCTGTCCTGTAACAATCATTGCCTTGCGCCCGTATTTTGCAGTCTCCTTTCCCAGCTCTTCTGTCTTTCCGGCACCAAAAATCAGATTGACCGGAAGATAATGGTTAAATTGTGTCAGCATCTCGTTTCCTCCTGTTTTCCGCGCAGAAGATAAAATGGGACCGCAGATTCATATCTACAGCCCCATTGCTATCTTCGCTTCTCTATTTCTGTCGGTTTTATTTGTCTTTTAAGTATTCGTGGATACCTTTTGCTCCGGCTTTTCCTGCACCCATGGCAAGGATAACCGTTGCCGCACCTGTTACAGCATCTCCACCGGCATAAACACCTTCTTTAGATGTCTTACCGAACTCTTCGTCTGCAACGATGCACTGCCACTTGTTGACTTCCAGGCCTTCTGTTGTAGAAGAAATCAGCGGGTTCGGGGAAGTTCCAAGAGACATGATGACAGTATCAACATCCATCTCAAACTCAGATCCTTCAATGACAACCGGGCGTCTTCTTCCGGATGCGTCCGGCTCACCGAGTTCCATTCTTACACACTTCATACCTTTTACCCATCCGTCTTCTGTCACGATTTCAGTCGGGTTTGTCAGAAGGTCAAAGATGACTCCTTCTTCTTTTGCATGATGAACTTCTTCCACACGGGCTGGAAGCTCTTCTTCACTTCTTCTGTACACAATGTGTACTTCTGCTCCAAGACGAAGTGCTGTTCTCGCTGCATCCATTGCAACGTTTCCACCACCGATTACGGCTACTTTCTTTCCTGCAACAATCGGAGTATCGTAGCTGTCATCGAAAGCTTTCATCAGGTTGCTTCTTGTCAGGTACTCATTTGCGGAGAAGACACCGTTTGCTGTCTCACCCGGAATACCCATAAATTTCGGAAGTCCTGCACCGGACCCGATAAATACGGCCTCAAATCCTTCTTCTTCGATCAGCATATCAATCGTTGTGGATTTACCGATTACAACGTTTGTTTCAAATTTAACACCGAGTTCTTTTACTTTCTCGATCTCTTTTGCAACAACTTTCTGTTTTGGAAGACGGAATTCCGGAATACCGTATACAAGTACACCACCCAGTTCATGGAGTGCTTCAAATACAGTCACATCGTATCCCATCTTAGCAAGGTCGCCTGCGCATGTCAGGCCGGCCGGGCCGGAACCGATTACGGCAACTTTGTGTCCGTTTTTCACTTCTGCTCCAACCGGTTTGATGTCATGTTCCAGAGCGTAGTCCGCAACAAATCTCTCCAGTTTACCGATGGAAATCGGCTCGCCTTTAATACCGCGGATACATTTTCCTTCGCACTGTGTCTCCTGAGGACATACACGTCCGCAGATAGCCGGAAGTGCCGATGAAAGACCGATTGTCTTATATGCGCCCTCAAAATCGCCTTCTTTTACTTCTTTGATGAATGCCGGGATATTGATTGCTACCGGGCATCCCTGAATACATTTCGCATTTTTGCAGTTGATGCAGCGGGAAGCTTCTTCCATGGCTTCTTCTGCATTATATCCTAAACATACTTCTTCAAAGTTTGTAGCTCTCACCTTTGGATCCTGTTCACGGACCGGTACTTTCTTTAATACGTCTCCCATTTTAATTGTCACCTCCACAATTTCCACATCCGCCGTGATGTGTATTGCCTTCCTGCAGTCTCAGCATTGCTCTTCCTTCTTCTGTTCTGTACATCTGCTGTCTCTTCATCGCTTCGTCAAAGTCTACAAGATGACCATCAAATTCCGGACCGTCTACGCATGCGAACTTCACTTCGTCGCCTACGTGCAGACGGCATGCACCGCACATTCCAGTACCGTCAACCATGATCGGGTTCATGCTGACGATCGTCGGAATTCCCAGATCCTTTGTCATGAGGCATGTGAATTTCATCATGATCATCGGTCCGATTGCAACACAGACATCATAATGCTTTCCTTCCTCTTTTACAAGCTTCTCCACCATGGAAGTAACCATGCCGGCATGTCCGTAGCTTCCATCGTCTGTGCAGACATAAACGTTACCTGCTACTGCCTTCATCTCTTCTTCCATGATTACAAGATCTTTTGTCTTTGCACCGATGATGACATCTGCGTCAACGCCGTGCTCATGCAGCCATTTTACCTGCGGGTATACAGGCGCAGTTCCAAGACCGCCTGCCACGAACAGGATTTTTTTATTCTTTAATGTTTCCGGATCTTCGGAAATGAACTCGGACGGACGTCCAAGCGGTCCTGTAAAATCACGGAAATATTCTCCTTCTTTATACTCTGCCATTTTCTTAGTGGATGCTCCAACCACCTGTACTACAATTGTGATCGTTCCCTTTTCTCTATCGTAGTCACAAATTGTAAGCGGGATTCTCTCACCTTTTTCATCCATTTTTACAATGACAAACTGCCCCGGCTCGCAATGGCGCGCAACACGAGGAGCTTCCACATCCATGAGAAAAATATTTTCTGCAAGGTCTTTTGCTTTTAAAATTTTGTACATCTCCCATGCCTCCTAATTGTTATACTTTAATTATCATAAGATATTGTTCATAAAATATCAAGTAAATTCTTACAGGGAAACTGTTTTTTTCGATAAGGAATTCACAATTTCGCCAAAAGGAAACCGCCGCTTCCGAAAAGCGGCGGTCATACGGTATTTAGAAGTCTACCTCTGTTCCGTAATATGTACATGTGAGAAGTTTTTCCATCTCTGCAGGTGTGATGCTTCTCGGGTTGGATCCTGTACATGCATCGCCGACTGCAAGTTCTGCGATACTGGAAAGTTTTTCTTTAAATTCTTCTTCGTTGATTCCGAATTCTTTTAATGTTTTCGGGATTCCGAGTTCTACATTGAATGCATCAATCTTTGCAACGAGGCTGTTGATTAATGCTTTTTCAGATGTTCCCGGAAGTCCCATCCTGCGTGCGATCTCTGCGTAACGTTTTGCTGCTACAGGATCTTTTGCATTGTATTTGATAACATATGGAAGATAAATTGCATTCGCGCATCCGTGCGGAATATGTCCTGTGGAGAATGCAGCTCCTGTCTTATGAGCCATAGAGTGTACAATACCAAGCAGTGCATTGGAGAATGCCATTCCGGCCAGGCACTGTGCGTAGTGCATCTGCTCTCTTGCGTCCATATCACAATGGTAGGATGCCGGCAGATAATCCAGTACCATCTCGATTGCCTGCAGTGCAAGCGGATCTGTAAATGGTCCATTCAGTGTGGAAACATAAGCCTCAATCGCATGAGTAAGAGCGTCCATTCCTGTGTAGGCAACCTGTTTTACCGGAAGTCCTGCAACAAGATCCGGGTCTACAATGGCGATATCCGGTGTGATGTTGAAGTCAGCAAGCGGATATTTTACTCCTGTCTGATAGTTTGTGATAACGGAGAATGCAGTCACCTCTGTAGCTGTACCGGATGTAGACGGAATTGCTGCAAATTTCGCTTTCTGTCTTAATTCCGGGAAGTTAAACGGTGTGCACAGATCTTCGAATGTTGTATCCGGATATTCATAGAATGCCCACATTGCTTTTGCAGCATCGATCGGTGATCCGCCGCCCATAGCAACGATCCAGTCAGGCTCGAATGCTCTCATGGCTTCTGCACCTTTCATAACTGTTTCAACAGACGGGTCCGGCTCAACTCCTTCAAAGAGCTGTACTTCCATGCCTGCCTCTTTCAGATAATTCACTGCTCTGTCGAGGAATCCCTGGCGTTTCATGGAGCCTCCTCCGACTACCAGAATGGCTTTCTTTCCTTTCAGGTTTTTCAGCTCTTCCAAACAGCCCTTACCATGGTAAATATCTCTTGGTAAACAAAATCTGCTCATTGCTTGTCTCTCCTTTTCTTCCATTGATAATTTTTTAACTATCGTTAGTATACTCCTACTTTTAAAATTTTTCAAGTTCTTTCACTTGTTTTTAACAATTTTTATGTCCGGATTTTTAATTGATTGAATATTTCTCTGATTTGGAACAATTATCTTATCCAAGGAGTACCCTGAAAAAAGAAAAGAGAGGAAGAACCCTCTGAATTCTTCCTCTCTTTCTCCTGTTTTCCCGGCAGATCATTTTCTGTTTTCAGGTCATATTCATAAAATCTACGGCCATCAGGAACTGAATCTGTATTTTCTCGTTGTAACTTCACTTTTCTTTCCGTTTCCATCAATCAGTACAACATTCAGTTCCGTATCTTCGTAAACCGCGAATGCGCCGGTATACTGAATAGACTGATCCGACGGTTCGGTTCCGTCCAGTGTATAGTATGCAGTGTAACCGTCCGGCACCTGTATTTCAACGCTGACCGCCTCGGAATACTGTCCCGTTGTCGGTGATACTGCAGGCGCGTCCGCTACCGGAAACTGGATCGTATATGTTTTTTGTACCTCAACACTTGCAATTCCTTTTTTATTGACAAAAATGGCCCGGACTGTCGTCTCTCCTTCCTGATTCAGCTGGATCGGTTCTTTGTATTCTGTACTGTCTGTTGTCGCCTCGCTGCCGTCAAGAGTATAATAGATAGTCCCTTCATCTTCACTGCTCAGTGTCAACTCCTGCACATTATCGTAGACCTTGTCGTCGTCCAGACTGAATTCCGGAATTTTGGCCACATAATCCTTGAGTTCTGTGAGGATCTGCTCATTGGTACAGGTGCTCATGATATAGGCGATTTTTTCCGTCTGCTCTGTGTCTTCATAAAACTCTACCGCAGCGCGGTATACGCCTGTGCTGTCCGGATAGGTATTCACCGCTTCCTGCAGAAGAGTATCTGCCTTATCATCCTGATCCCGGCCGTGATAAAGCTTTGCAAGACTCACGTAGGCATCCTCTTTTTCGCCGTTTTTTTCAATTGCCCTCAGATAGAGGTCTTCCGCTTTTGTAGTATTGCCGCCTGCTTCGGCTCTTTTCCCCTGATTTACCACACCGGTATATGTATTCCGATAGATCAAAACTCCGATTCCGATGATCGCTGCAAGAAACAGGATCATTCCCAGAATCAGAATCCGTCTCAGCCTTCTCTTGCGGCGCATCCGCTCCGCTTTTGCTCTTCTCCTCCGCCTTCTGATCTCTTCCTCTGACAGTCTGTCTCCTGGATTTGTCATTCTTTGCATGGTACCCTTATTCTCTCCTCTTTTTCCGTGCCGCCTCCACACAGTTATTCATCAACATTGCAATTGTCATCGGTCCTACTCCCCCGGGTACCGGTGTGATTGCTTCTGCCTTTTCTTTCACATGTTCAAAATCCACATCTCCGCACAGCTTTCCGTTTTCATCCCGGTTCATCCCGACATCAATGACAACGGCTCCCTCTTTGACATCGTCCGCCTGAATCAGCTTCGGATTTCCGACTGCAACTACAAGAATATCAGCCCGCCTGGTAATCTCACTGAGGTTTTTTGTTCTTGAGTGTGCGATTGTTACCGTTCCATTCTGCTCAAGCAGGAGAAGCGCCATCGGTTTCCCGACGTGGTTGCTCCGTCCAACTACTACACACTCTTTTCCCTCGATTGTATAGCCGGACCGTTTAATTAACTCGAGCACTCCGGCAGGAGTACAGGACCGGAATCCTTCCGATCCAATACAAAGCGCGCCAATGCTTTCCGGAAGGAATCCGTCCACATCTTTTTTCGGAGAAATCATTCCGGTAATTTTTTCTTCGTCAATCTGCTCCGGAAGAGGCAGCTGAACAAGGATGCCGTCCACGGTTTCATCTTCATTAAGCTCTCTTACCAGTTTTTCCAGCTCCTGTTCGGTAGTCTCCTTTGGGAGTTCATAAGAACGAGATTCAATTCCGATATATTCACATGCTCTCTTTTTGTTTCTTACGTAGATGGCAGATGCGCTATCGTCTCCCACCAGTATGACAGCCAGGCACGGGGTGAGCCCCTGTGCCTTCAATTCTGCCACTTCCTGTTTCAGTTCCTCTTTGATTTCCGAGGAAATTGCTTTTCCGTCTATCAATACTGCCATTTTTCGTCTCCTTTTTTAGAACAATCCCGTAATCTTTCCATCGTCTGTCACATCAATATTATTTGCCGCAGGCACTTTCGGAAGTCCCGGCATCGTCATTACTGCTCCTGTAAGCACGACTACAAATCCCGCTCCCGCACTTACGTAAACTTCTCTTACATGAATGCGGAATCCTTCCGGACGGCCAAGAAGTGTCTGATCATCGGAAAGGGAATACTGGGTCTTTGCCATGCAGACCGGAACATTGGCGAATCCGAGCTCTTCGATCTTGGCCAGCTGTTTCAATGCGGCCTTATCGTAATCAACGCCGTCTGCCCCGTAAATTTCCTTTGCTACTGTCTCAATCTTATCTTTCAGCGGCATCTCATCCGGATAAAGCGGGTGAAAATGACTTTCTTTTGTCTCCAGTGTCTTCAAAACTTTATTTGCAAGCTCAACACCGCCTTCTCCGCCTTTTGCCCATACATCCGCGATTGCAAATTCACAGTCTCTCTCTTCGCAGAATGTTTTGACAAATTCTTTTTCCGCGTCTGTATCTGCTGAAAAAGCATTCAGTGTAACGACAACCGGCACACCGAACTTCTGCAGATTTTCAATGTGTTTTTCCAGGTTGACAATTCCCTTTTTCAGGGCATCCAGATTTTCCTCATTTAATTCATTTTTCGGTACGCCGCCGTTATATTTCAGTGCACGGATCGTTGCAACCAGAACAACTGCATCCGGTTTCAGTCCGCTCATCCGGCATTTGATGTCCATAAATTTTTCAGCACCCAGATCCGCACCGAATCCGGCCTCGGTGATGGTGATATCGCTCATCTTCAACGCCATTTTTGTTGCCTGTACACTGTTGCATCCATGCGCAATATTTGCAAATGGTCCGCCGTGTACAAGAGCCGGTGTATGCTCCAGAGTCTGGATCATATTCGGCTTGATCGCATCCTTCAAAAGCGCTGCCATGGCACCTGTCGCCTGCAGATCATCTGCTGTCACCGGTTTTCCGTCAAAGGTATAGGCAACGATAATCTTTCCAAGACGTCTTTTGAGGTCTGCAAGGTTGTCAGCAAGACAGAGAATCGCCATAATCTCGGATGCCACAGTGATAACGAAATGATCTTCCCTTACCATACCGTCCATCTTGTTTCCAAGGCCCACAACGATATTTCTGAGAACACGGTCATTCATATCCTCGCAGCGTTTCCATACGACCTGTCTTGGATCAATTCCCAGCTGGTTTCCCTGCTGAATATGATTGTCAAGCAGAGCCGCCAGCAGGTTGTTTGCAGATGTGATTGCGTGAAAATCACCGGTAAAATGAAGATTCAGATCTTCCATTGGAACAACCTGGGCATATCCGCCGCCAGCTGCTCCTCCTTTGATTCCGAAACATGGACCCAGGGATGGTTCACGAAGGGCAATCAATGCTTTCTTTCCGATTTTTGCCATGGCTTCTCCGAGTCCTACCGTCACGGTGGTCTTACCTTCTCCGGCCGGTGTCGGATTGATCGCCGTTACAAGGACAAGTTTTCCATTTGGACGGTCTTTCACCTTATCCCACAGTTCTGCGGATAATTTTGCTTTGTATTTACCGTAGAACTCCAGATCCTCTTCTTCAATCCCGATTGAAGCGGCCACATTTTTGATTGGCTCCATTGTTGCTTCCTGTGCAATCTGAATGTCTGTTTTCATTTTCCTTCCTCCATTTCTTCCCCTAAACATGTTCCTCTATGTACTGGTCAAACTGTTCCTTTGACATCAGAACCTTTCTCGGTTTGGTGCCTTCTTCTTCCCCGACGACACCTGCTTCATAAAGCTGGTCCATGATCCTTGCCGCCCGGTTGAATCCGATTTTGAGTACCCTCTGCAGCATGCCGATCGACGCTTTATCCTTTTCAATAATAAAGTATCCGGCGTCTTTAAAATAGACATCTCTTTCCTCGCCGGATCCTCCCGGTCCGGAAGCAGAAGTGCCACTTGCCGCATTGGTCATGTGCGTCTGGACCGCTTCATCATAAGAAGCATTTCCATTATTTTTTACGAGATAATCTACAACCGCCTGAACTTCCTTGTCGGATACAAATGCTCCCTGCACCCGGACCGGCTTCTGATAGCCTGCCGGGTAGAACAGCATATCTCCCTTTCCAAGGAGCTTTTCCGCGCCGTTCATATCGATGATCGTCCTGGAGTCGACACCGGATGACACGGAAAAGGCAATTCTGGACGGCATGTTTGCCTTAATCAGCCCTGTAATGACGTTTACAGACGGCCTCTGAGTTGCAAGCACCAGATGAATTCCTGCCGCTCTCGCAAGCTGCGCAAGACGGCAGATCGACTCTTCCACATCACCGGGTGCAACCATCATCAGATCCGCAAGCTCGTCTACGATAATAACGATCTGTGGCATCTTTTCCGGTTTTTCCTCATTTGTTTCAATATGCCGGACACTCTCTACCTTTGCGTTGAATCCTTCCATATCCCGCACTTTATACTGTTCAAAGAGCTGATAACGCTTCATCATCTCCGCCACGGCCCAGTTCAGTGCTCCGGCCGCCTTTTTCGGATCTGTCACAACCGGAATCAGAAGATGCGGAATCCCATTATAAACACTGAGCTCCACAACCTTCGGGTCGATCATGATTAACTTGACTTCCTGCGGAGAAGCCTTGAACAAAATACTCATAATCAGTGTGTTGATGCAGACGGACTTTCCGGATCCGGTCGCGCCCGCCACGAGAAGATGCGGCATTTTTGCGATATCCGACACCACCGTCCGTCCGCTGATATCTTTTCCGACCGCAAAACTGATTTTAGACTTTGCGGTCCGGAATTCCTCGGTTTCAAGAAGATCCCTGAGCTGTACTGTTGAATTTCCTTTATTTGGCACTTCGATACCGACCGCTGCTTTCCCCGGTATCGGCGCTTCGATCCGGATGTCCGCCGCCGCCAGATTCAGTTTCAGGTCGTCTGCAAGTCCTACAATCTTGCTGACCTTGACGCCCATTTCCGGCTGTACCTCATAACGGGTCACTGACGGTCCGCAGCTGACGTTCGTCACCGTCACATTGACGCCAAATGTCTTTAATGTCTGCTGAAGCTTTGCCGCGGTCTCACGAAGATGGGCATCCGAATCTCCGGCTCCCTTTGTGCCGTGCTTTAACAGACTCATCGGCGGAGCATGGTAGACCGGAGCCGGTTTTGCAATCGACTTCTCAATCTCTGCTGTTACGTTCTTACGGGTCTCTGCCTCCAGTGCTTTCTCGGCAGCTCTGTTCTTCTGTTCCTCCGCCTGAAATACAGATGCATCCGGTGCCGCAGCCTGTGCAGAAGCAGTCCTGGATGATGCAGCCGGTTCTTTCATAAAGGTAATTCCCTCCTCCGGAAGTTCGGAAAGATCAGGAACTGCCTCATAAGCCTCTGCCGAAACGCCGTCTTCTGTCCCATACGTTTCTTCTCTTGTAATGGTAAGCTCCTCTTCCGGTGCCCTGACAGATTCTGCTTCTGCTTTTTTATTTTTCTCAGCTTTCGCTGCTCTTTTCTTTTCTTTTTTATCCTCTTTGATCACAAGTTCCTGGATCTCCGGATTGCGTCCTTCCAGTGTTGTGTCAAAAGAAACACCTTCCACTTTGTGTTCCTGGCGTTTTACCGCCTTTTCCTTTTTCTTCTCCTCACGCTGTGCCTTTCGGTGCTCCCTTCCGGATTTTGCCTTTGTCTGAATGTTCTGTCCGGCTCTCTGCATACTCTTCAGAAGAGAACGCTGTGTAATCAGAATCAGACAGATCAGCATCAGAATTACAATTACTACATAGGAACCTACAATTCCAAGCGCCGGTACCATCAGCCCCGCAATCACCTCGCCGATGCTTCCTCCTGCCCGGTTGACAAGTTCCAGAAATGAGCAGATCAATATGACAAGCACCACTGCTGCTCCCAGTTTCGTATATGCCTTTGTGTTCCCTCTGTTGGAAATAACAAATGCGATGCCCGCGAAGAAAAGGAACGGGAAAATATAGGAGAGCTGTCCAAAAATTCCTTCCATAAAATCCGCAATAACTCTGCCTACAGCCCCTCCAAGTCCAAAGTTACTGATCAGCAGAAGAATCGAAAGTGCCAGTGCCACCAGTATAACGATCTCTTCTCTGACAATCGCCTCTCTTTCCAGTTCGGCCTTTGTAGGACGGCCGGAACGGCTGGATTTTGCCCTTGTCCGGGTGGATTTTGCCCCTGTTCTCTTTGTTGTTGTTTTTTTCTTCTTTTTCTGTGGCGTCTTCTGGGCCATGAAAGATCCCCCTTGCTGCTTTCCCGCTTTTTGCGGGTTTTTCGCTTATGTTTCATTATAGCATTTTTAAAATATGATGTCATTATCTATTTTCAACGGCATTCCCGCTGTGTTTTTCTGTTTTCTTTTCATCTGAACGCTTCTCGATCAGTTCATAGATTTTTGCAAATGCTTCCCGTATTCCCCCGACTTCATCAATAATGCCCTCTCTGACGGCATCTTCTCCCTCGAGGAGTGTTCCTACATCTTTGACAAGCTGTGAAGAATCCAGCATCAGTTCCTCAAGCCTTTCCTGTGTGATTCTGGAATGTCCGGAAATAAATCTGGTAATCCTGTCCTGGGTTCGTTCCATATTGCGGTAACTCTGAATCACTCCGATAAACATACCGTTGGACCGGACAGGATGCACGATCATCGTTCCGCTCGGCACAATAAAGGAATAGTCTGCCGATACGGCAAGCGGTCCTCCGATCGAGTGACTTCCTCCAAGAACAAGGGATACGGTCGGTTTGCTCAAAGATGAAATCATCTCCGCAATGGCAAGTCCGGCCTCCACGTCCCCTCCCAGAGTATTGAGCAGGATCAGTACTCCTTCAATCTCGTCATTTGACTCAATCTCCGCAAGTTTCGGAAGAAGATGCTCATACTTGGTTGCTTTCGTATTTCCGGATACCGCTTCATGCCCTTCAATCTCACCGATAATAGTAAGCAGATAGACCTTGTAGTTTCCGTGTCTGCCTTCCAGTTCCAGGCTTCCGGTTTCTTTGATCTGTTCGGTTTCTTTTTCCTGTTTTTCCTGATTTTCCATAAAAAACACCTCCACATTTTCTGCTTAGTATGCGGAGGTGTTTTTTGAAATATGCATTAAACGAGCGCAAGTGCCTGTTCCAGATCCGCAATAATATCGTCAGCATTTTCAATGCCAACGCTGAAACGGATCAGATCCGGCTGTACTCCTGCTTCCAGTAGTTCCTGATCATTCATCTGCCGGTGTGTATGACTTGCCGGGTGAAGTACGCATGTTCTGGCATCTGCCACATGGGTAACGATGGCCGCAAGCTTCAGATTGTCCATCATTTTTACAGACGCATCTCTTCCGCCTTTTAAACCGAACGTAATCACACCGCAGGTACCGTTTGGCATGTATTTCGCTGCCAGATCATGGTATTTATCCCCTTCCAGCATCGCGCAGTTTACCCAGGCAACTTTATCATGTCCTTTCAGATAAGAAGCGACTTTCTTTGCATTCTCGCAGTGGCGCGGCATTCTCAGGTGCAGAGTCTCCAGACCGATATTTAAAAGGAATGCATTCTGAGGAGACTGAATCGATCCCAGGTCACGCATCAGCTGTGCTGTCGCCTTGGTGATGTATGCTCCTTTTCCGAATTTTTCCGTATAGACAATTCCATGGTATGTTTCGTCCGGCTGTGTCAGTCCCGGGAATTTATCCGCATGGGCACTCCAGTCGAAGTTTCCGCTGTCTACGATTGCCCCGCCGACTGTCATGGCATGTCCATCCATGTATTTTGTTGTAGAATGGGTGACAATGTCTGCTCCCCAATCAAACGGGCGGCAGTTGATCGGAGTCGCAAATGTATTATCCACAATCAGCGGAACACCGTGTGCATGCGCCGCCTTTGCAAATTTCTCAATGTCCAGTACTGTCAGTGCAGGATTGGCGATCGTCTCACCGACTACAGCTTTCGTATTTTCACGGAATGCTGCGTTTAACTCTTCTTCCGAACAGTCCGGATCCACAAAAGTAGCTTCCACACCCATTTTACGGATGGTGTGTGCATACAGATTATAGGTGCCTCCATAGAGAGCAGACGAACATACGATATGGTCTCCTTCCTCTGCAATGTTCATAACAGCATAAAAATTTGCTGCCTGTCCGGACGATGTCAGCATGGCGGCATAACCGCCTTCCAGTTCGCAGATCTTTTCCGCTACTGCATCATTTGTCGGATTCTGCAGTCTTGTGTAGAAATATCCGCTGTCTTCCAGGTCAAACAGACGTCCCATCTGTTCGCTTGTATCGTACTTAAATGTCGTACTCTGATAAATCGGAAGGATTCTCGGTTCTCCCTTTTTTGGTTTCCAGCCTGACTGGATACATTTTGTTTCGATATTAAACTGTTCACTCATACCCTTGCTCCTCCTGTATTTTCTTTACCGGATCAGGAAAACAAATATTCCCGTTCCAGTTCGTGTACCATCTTTGTATATACTTCTCTGCATTCTTCCATCTTACCGGTTTCGATCAGTCCGATGCACCGCTCCAGATATTCTTTCCAGATCTTTCGGTAAATCTCATCTGCATTTTTCTGCCGTTCGATTCTTTTTACAATCGTCGGTGCAATATTGTAATACTCGCGGATTGTCTCCCTGCCTCCCGGAGAAGATGCCAGATATCGATCCCGGTAGTCCCGAAGAGTTTTCAGCTCATAACACCCGTCCGGTTTATCCAGTGAACGGCAGACGGCTGTTGTCACATAACAAAGCCGGTTTCGGAATCCGCCGTTGATCTCTTCAAAAGTAGACTTTCCGATCTTCATGGTCACATTCTCAAGCTGATTCCAGTTCTTAATTGTCTGGTCTGCCACAGCTTCCAGTTCCGGTTCCCTGCTGTGTAACAGAAGCGGAATGAAAAAGGTTACAAGTGCAAGATTATAATCCATAACCTGATTCTCCCTTTTCCGTTTTCCTGCGATCTCTTCAAGCTTTTCATCCACATAATCCGGAACGCTTTTTCCGGCCCGGGCAATCAGCTCTTCCTGACTTTTTTCTTCCGTCCCCCGGATCTCGCTGAGGAGTTCTTCAAGATCAGTACTACGCCTCCTGAAAAACTCACGGAAGGCCGGTTCATATGTATTCTTTCGAAAGCGCCCCGACAGTTCCATGGCCTCGTTGAACATGGAAATCATCCGTTTTTCTGGTCCTGCCTGCATAGGACCCCTCCCTTACAGTATATTCCAAAACGCTTTACTCTTCCCAGTTATGGTATACTTCCTGCACATCATCATCGTCATCGAGAAGATCCAGTGTTTTCTGAATGTTTTTGATATCCGTCTCGTCTGTCAGCTCTACATAGGTCTGAGGAATCATGGTAACAGAGGCTTCCATCATAGGGATGCCTGCTGCTTCCAGCTTCTCACGTACCTCGGAAAAGCTGTCCGGATCTGTGATAATCTCAAAGCTGTCCTCCTCTTCCGCGAAATCCTCGGCTCCCGCGTCAAGCGCCAGCATCATCAGCTCATCCGCGTCCATCTCAAACTCTTCCCTGTCGATCAGAATCTGTCCCTTCTTGTCAAACATAAAGGATACGCATCCTGGTGTCCCGATATTTCCGTTTCCTTTTGTAAATGCACTTCTGACATTGGAAGCTGTACGGTTTTTATTGTCGGTCAGCGCCTCTACAATAATAGCTGTTCCGTTCGGCCCATATCCTTCATATACGACTCTTTCGTAATTGTTGGCATCCGCGTCTCCGGCTGCCTTTTTAATGCTTCGCTCAATATTGTCGTTTGGCATGTTGTTTGCTTTTGCCTTCGCAATCACATCGCGGAGTCTGCTGTTGTTCGCAGGATCCGCTCCGCCTCCTTCTTTAACTGCTACAGCGATCTCACGCCCGATCTTTGTGAAAATCTTTCCCTTTGCAGCATCATTTTTTTCCTTTTTATGCTTAATATTTGCGAATTTGGAATGTCCTGACATGTTCTCTACCTCTCTTCGTATGTAATCTCTCTTCCTTCTTCAGGAAAACTCATGTTCTTAATTTTATCATTCTTTCGATTCCGTGACAAGTTCCGTTTTTGTAATCTTCACCTTTTGGAT
The DNA here is from genome assembly GCF_002160935.1 of Drancourtella sp. An12. Lineage (NCBI taxonomy): Bacteria > Bacillati > Bacillota > Clostridia > Eubacteriales > Oscillospiraceae > Drancourtella > Drancourtella sp. An12. Next base: position 75,825 of record NZ_NFLO01000006.1, read on the forward strand.
AATATTGTTGTCCACTTCCTTGATCTCAAACAGATAGCCCTCGTAGGAAACACTGCACAGCTCGTCTTCTGCAGGAATCCTCTCAAGCTTTACAATCAGAAATCCATTTAATGTCTCATACTCATTGTCCTCGTCTTCATCCTGAAAAACAATACCAAGTACGTCCGAGAGTTCGGTAAGCCCGCACAGACCGTTCACCTCGTAGGAACCGTCCTCGTTTTTTCGGATCATCTCTTCTTCCTCATCGTATTCGTCCCGGATATTTCCCATAATTTCTTCAATAATATCTTCCATGGCGACGAGTCCTGCTGTCTGACCGTACTCGTCAATCACAACGCACAAATGGATCTGTTTTGCCTTCATCTGCATGAAAAGGCGGCTGATCTTCCTCGTTTCCGGAATAAAACATACCGGCATGAACGCGTCCCGGATTTCTCCAAGTTTCTTGCCCCTCATTTCGGGATTCAGATAGAGCTTCATAATATCCCGGATATGAATGATGCCAAGTATATTGTCGATTTCCTCTTCATAGACAGGAAATCTGGAATATTTTGCCCTGGATGCAAAAGCTGCCACCTCTTCCAAAATATCATTGCAGTTTAATGCGACAATATTTTTCCTGTGAGTCATGACTTCCTTTGCATCTTTATCCAGGAACGAAAAGACATTACGGATCATCCGGTACTCCATCTCCTGAATACTGCCGTCCTTTTCCCCTTCTTTGAGATTTTCCAGAACCTCTTTTCTAATTGTATCCCGTTGGTCCATATTTTCTCCTTCTATGTAGAAAGTGCAATACTGATCTTCAGTGCCTCATCCACTTTTTTCATGATTTCCTGATCCAGGTGGCACACACTTTCCTTTAATCTTTGTTTATCGATTGTACGGATCTGCTCCAGTAGAACAACCGAATTTTTTACTACACCATATCTTCTTGCGTCGATCTCCACGTGGGTCGGGAGCTTTGACTTATGCATCCGTGACGTGATCGCCGCGCAGATTACCGTCGGGCTGTGTTTGTTCCCCATCTCGTTCTGTATAACAAGAACCGGGCGGATGCCTCCCTGTTCGGAACCAACCACCGGACTTAAATCCGCATAAAAAATATCTCCACGATGAACCTGCTGCACTTTCTTCACACTCCATTTTCTAAGATATAGTGAGTATTTCCACCTTTACTTTGAAGTATTCCAAAAGCCGGCCGTCTTTTTTATGCAAAATAGTCAATCTGCTCAATGACTTTTCCGTCTTTGATATATTCTCTTGGTATCCTCTTGTCGAGATCGCAGAGAAACTCATAGTTAAACCTTCCGGACAGTGCACTTAAATCTTCCACTGCAATCTGTTCCCCGCCGCTTTTCCCTACCAGTACGACTTCATCCAGGAAATCTGCATCTTCGATCTCTGTCACATCTGCCATCATCTGATCCATGCAGACTCTGCCAAGAATCGGAGCCCTCTTTCCCCGGATCAGGACATAGCCCTTGTCCGAGAGACTCCTCGGGTATCCGTCCGCATATCCGACAGGGATCGTTGCCACGCGGGTCCGTTTCCCGGCCCGGAAGCACCCGCCGTAACTTACAACAGCTCCGGGCTCGATCCATTTGATATGTACAATACTGCTTACCAGCGACAGTGCCGGCTTCAGATCCAGACGGTCTTTCTTCACCTCGTCAGATGGATAGAGCCCGTAAAGAGCAATACCCGCCCGTACAAGATCCAGATTGGCCTCCGGATGATCGATAATTCCGGCACTGTTGGAGCAGTGGCGGTATTTCGGCTCGATGCCTCTATCCTTTAACCGGTCTGTCATCCAGATATATTGTTCCATCTGCTTGTTTGTAAAGGACTTATCTGCCTCGTCTGCTTTTGCAAAATGAGTAAAAATACCTTCCATCTCAAGATCCGGGAGATGAAAAATCCGTTCGATGGCATCCAGAGAATCTTCACCTGTCTGAAATCCGAGTCTTGACATCCCCGTGTCCAGCTTGACGTGAATCCATGCTTTTTTCTGCTTTGCGGATGCCAGGGCGGAGATCGCTTTCGCAGACTCTTCAGTGTAGACTGTCATGCGTATCTCGTTTTCCACCGCCTCCTCATACTGCTCCGGAAAGGTACATCCGAGAACAAGAACCGGTTTCTCAATTCCTGCCTTTCTCAGAAGCACCGCCTCGTCAAGCGTTGCGGTCGCGTATCCCCAGACGCAGTCCAGATTCTGAGTCTCTTTTGCGATCCGTGATGCCCCGTGGCCGTAACCGTCCGCTTTTACTACCAGAATCATCTTCGTATCCGGTGAGATATGTTTCCTCATCTGTTCTATATTATATGTAATATGATTCAAATTGATTTTTGCGCATACTCTGCTGTACTTTTTCATTTTGACTGAACCTTTCTTCGCTCGATTTCCTGTAAAACAGCTGATGCCATCTCGATCAGGTCCCCGGCAAGCACGCTGTGCGCCCCGAGTTTTTCCCTTGCCTCGTCTCCGCACAGCCCGTGTATAAATACACCAAGCGCCGCAGCGTCAAAGCGGTCCATTCCAAGGGCCAGGCAGCCTGTAATCATACCTGCAAGTACATCCCCGGAACCTGCTTTTGCCATCGCACCGTTCCCGGATGTATTCAGATATGGAATCCTGCCTTCTCCTGCCACAACTGTTCTGGCATCTTTTGCTGTTAGTATTATATTATAGGTTTTGGCATACTCTTGCGCAAGTCCAATCCTGTTTTTTTTCGTTTCTTCCGTCGTTTTCCCAAGAAGACGCGCGAATTCCCTGATGTGAGGCGTAAAGATCAGGCTGCTTCCCGCTGCTTTTAGATATGTGTTTCTTCTTTCTTCTTCCATTCCGGAAATTAGATTCAGGCCATCCGCATCCATCACGCAGTATTTTCTGTGCGTGCCCAGATACACGAGCAGATGTTCTATTATCATACCGGCCTGTATATCCGTCCCCAGTCCACATCCGGCGCAGATCACATCCGCCCAGTTCAGAAGTTCCTCCAGCTGGTTTTCCAGATCCTCTCCGTAAGGCGTTATGACTGCTTCCGGCAGGGTTGCCTGAAGTACTTCCCGGTTGGATTCCGGCGTCAGTATACGTACCAGTCCGCTTCCCATCCGGTATGCCGCCTTCGCGGAAAGAATCGCGGCGCCTGCCATGCCCTGGCTTCCGGTAATCATCAGCACTTTTCCGTAAGTTCCTTTATGTGCATCGTCTTTTCGCTGCGGACAGAGCCTTCCTACGTCCTTTCTTTCATAAGTCAGATACCGTGTTCCTTCCACGCCGCCGCGCAGATAAATTCCGATATCTTCCACACAGACCTTTCCGGCGCAGAAAGCTCCCGGATACAGAACCATCCCTGCCTTCTGGTATGCAAATGTCACCGTCAGATCCGCGCGAAATGCCGTCCCCAGAATCTCTCCGTTCCCCGCATCAATTCCGGAAGGAATGTCCACCGCAATCTTTGCGGCGTCCAGACTGTTCATCTGTTCCAGAATTCCGGCATACCTGCCCTCAACCGGCCTGCTCAGTCCGATTCCAAATACAGCATCAAATACAGCCGTGTACCTTCCCTCCGGGATTTCCCGTTTTACGGTTCCTCCGACCGCCTTGAAAATCTGAATCTGTGTCTTTGTCTCTTCGGTACAATGGTCCGGATTCCCAACCAGTACGGCAGTCACTCCGTATCCTTTTTCCAGAAGCAGTCTTCCCACTGCAAACCCGTCGCCCCCGTTGTTTCCGCTTCCGCACACAATCAGGCTTTTCGACAGGTTAAGCATCTCCCTTTCGGCTGCCTCTACCACTTTCAGAGCCGCCCGTTCCATCAGGACAAGAGACGGAATCCCGATCATCCCGATCGTGTATGCATCCGCTGCTTTCATTGTCCTGCCATCAATGATATATTTCATCTTTACCGCTCCTTTCCCCGCTTTCATTCCGGGATACAGAAAAAAGACGCGGAGTCCCGCATCTGTTGTACGAATCTCTCACGTCCTTCTTTTCTCTTATTTTTTCTTCTGATGTTTTTCCTCATAGCGGAGTACATTGTAGGAGAGCCGCATCAGACTCTCGGAAAGATGTACGTTTTCCACAACAACATTATCCGGAAGATTCAGATCCGTATGCGCAAAATTCCAGATTGCACGGATACCGTTTTCCACGAGCATATTGGCTACTGCCACCGCCTTCGTCTTCGGTATCGTCAGAATCGCAATTTCAATGTCATTATTCCTGATGAAACTTTTCAGCTCGTCCATCATACGGATCTCGATTCCGCGGACCGTAACACCTGCCAAAGTCGGGTTGACATCAAACAGACCCTTCAGCATAAATCCGCTGCGCTCAAAAGCGGTATAGTTTGCCAGCGCCTGTCCAAGGTTTCCGGCTCCGATAATAATCATATTATGTTCTCTGTCCAGCCCCAGGATCTTTCCAATCTCCGAGTGCAAATATTTCACATTATATCCATACCCCTGCTGTCCAAAACCGCCGAAATTATTCAAATCCTGGCGGATCTGGGAAGCAGTGACTTTCATGCGTTTGCTCAAGTCGTTGGAGGAAATGCGCTCTACACCGTCTTCCAGTAATTCTCCCAAGTATCTGTAGTATCGAGGCAGTCTTCTGATAACTGCCTGAGAAATTCCTCTTCCTTCCACTTTTAGCACCTTCCTGTTCTTTTCAATACTTTTATTATATGTAATACTTGAAATAAAGTCAAACTTATTATGGGATTTTATGTTGTATTTTGTACAAATTCCGTTATAATGAATACGGTACTTTTGTTTTATCAGAGGAGGATACTATGATACTTGCATGTCACAATCTGGAAAAATCGTTTGGGGACCAGGTCATTGTAAGACATGGCTCTTTTCATATAGAGGATCACGAGAAAGCGGCTCTGACAGGTTTAAACGGTGCCGGAAAATCTACCATTTTGAAAATGATTACCGGAGAGATTCCGGCAGATTCCGGGGATATTATTCTCGCAAAAGGGAAACAGCTCGGGTATCTTTCCCAGCATCCCATGACGGACAGCACACGTACAGTCTATGAGGAAATGCAGACTTCCAAACAGTATCTGATCGATATGGAAAGCCAGATCCGCAAAATTGAGGCTGAGCTTCAGACTTTATCCGGATCCCATCTGGAGGACAGGCTTGCCGCTTATCACAATCTGACTTCCCGGTTTGAACGGGAAAACGGCTATGCCTATCAAAGTGAAATCACCGGAGTCCTGAAGGGACTGGGATTTACAGAAGAAGATTTTGAAAAGCCGGTCGCTTCCCTTTCCGGAGGGCAGCGAACCCGTGTTTCTCTGGGAAAACTTCTGCTTACCAAACCGGATATTCTGCTTCTGGATGAGCCTACCAATCATCTTGATCTGCATTCGATTGCATGGCTTGAGACCTATCTTCTGAACTACCCCGGAGCGGTCCTGATTGTCTCCCACGACCGGTATTTTTTGAACAGGGTCGTTACAAAGATCATTGAAATCGAAGCCGGCACGCTCACTATGTATCTTGGTAACTATCAGGAGTTTGCGAAGAAAAAACAGATGCTCCGGGATGCAAGGCTGAAAGAATACCTTAACCAGCAGCAGGAAATCAAGCATCAGGAAGCGGTCATTGAAAAACTTCGTTCCTTCAACCGGGAAAAATCCATCAAACGGGCCGAGAGCCGGGAAAAGATGCTTGCAAAGATTGAGCGGATTGAAAAGCCGGTGGAACTTGCTGCTGATATGCATTTAAAGCTGGAGCCTTCTGTTGTCAGCGGAAATGATGTGCTCCGTGTTGATCACCTCAGCAAAGCTTTCCCGAATCAGACGCTCTTTGAAGACATCAGCTTTGAAATCAAACGTGGAGAACACGTTGCGATTATCGGGGACAATGGTACCGGAAAGACGACACTTCTGAAAATCCTGAATGAAGTCATTCCTGCGGATTCCGGAACTTTCACCCTTGGCTCCAATGTCACTATCGGTTACTACGACCAGGAACACCATGTCCTTCACATGGACAAAACGGTTTTTGATGAGATATCGGACGATTATCCGTCCCTTACGAATACCCAGATCCGGAATATGCTTGCAGCCTTTCTCTTCACCGGGGATGATGTCTACAAGCTGATTGGAGACTTGAGCGGCGGGGAACGTGGACGTGTCTCACTTGCAAAATTGATGCTTTCCGAGGCCAATTTCCTCATTCTCGACGAGCCGACCAACCATCTTGATGTTGCATCCAAAGAAATCCTGGAGCACGCATTGAATGATTACACCGGCACGGTACTTTATGTTTCCCATGACCGGTATTTTATCAATGAAACCGCCACAAGAATTCTGGAACTGGTCAATCAGAAATTTGTCAACTACATCGGAAATTATGATTATTATCTTGAAAAGAAAGAGGAACTTACCGCTGTTTACGCTGCTCCTGCCGCAGCAGATACACCGTCTCCCACAGACACTCAGGCTTCGGCCGGAAAGCTGGACTGGAAGGCTCAGAAGGAAGCGCAGGCGAAGGAGCGGAAACGCCAGAACGATCTGAAGCGGACCGAAGAGCGGATTGAGACTCTGGAAACCCGGTGCGGTGAGATCGATGAACTGATGACCCACGAAGATGTATATTCCAATTCCGTCCGGTGTCAGGAGCTGGCAAAAGAAAAGGACAACATCACAGCAGAGCTTGAGACTCTCTATGAGCAGTGGGAATCTCTCGCGGAATAAGAGCATCAGAAAAGAGGCCGAAGCCCGTTTACAACACGGGTCTGCCTCTTTTTCTATGCTCTCTTTGATTTTGACTCTTTTTTATGCAAGCCGTTTTGCGATGGCTTTGATAAAGTCTTCGCTGTTTAATACAACCGGATCTTTCAAAGTCGTTATCAGCGCCAGGTCTTTTGTCATTTCGCCCGCTTCGATGGTATCGATAGTCGCTTTTTCAAGCCGGTCCGCAAACTCCTGAAGCTCCTTGTTTCCATCCAGTTCTCCGCGCTTTCTGAGAGCCCCGCTCCATGCAAAGATCGTTGCCACGGAGTTGGTGGATGTCTCCTCCCCTTTCAGGTGTTTATAATAATGTCTCTGAACTGTTCCATGAGCTGCCTCGTACTCATAGTATCCATCCGGTGAGACAAGAACGGACGTCATCATGGCAAGGGAGCCGAATGCGGAGGAAATCATATCACTCATAACATCTCCGTCATAGTTTTTGCATGCCCAGATATATCCGCCTTCTGATTTCATTACACGTGCCACCGCGTCGTCAATCAGTGTGTAGAAATACGTAATTCCCGCCTGTTCAAACTGCTCTTTAAATTCCGCGTCAAAGATCTCCTGAAAGATATCCTTGAATGTATGGTCGTATTTCTTTGAAATCGTATCTTTCGTTGCAAACCAGAGATCCTGTTTCGTGTCCAGTGCATAGTGGAAACAGCTCCTTGCAAAACTTTCGATGGACTTGTTGATATTGTGCATTCCCTGAATGATGCCGGGTCCGTCAAACTCATGGATCAGTTCTCTTGTCTCGCTTCCGTCCTCAGCGGTGTAGACAAGCTCTGCCTTTCCTTTTCCAGGGATTTTCATTTCCGTTCCTTTATACACATCCCCGTAGGCATGTCTTGCAATGGTGATCGGTTTTTTCCAGTTTCTGACGCACGGCTCAATTCCTTTTACGACAATCGGTGCACGGAATACGGTTCCATCCAGAATCGCACGGATCGTCCCGTTCGGGCTCTTCCACATCTCTTTCAAATCATATTCTTCCATCCGCGATGCATTTGGGGTGATGGTCGCACATTTTACGGCCACTTTATACTTTTTCGTTGCAAGCGCACTGTCAATCGTCACCTGGTCATCAGTCTCATTACGGTGTTCCAGCCCAAGATCGTAATACTCCGTATTCAGATCAATAAAAGGCAGGAGCAGATGATCCTTGATCATCTTCCAGAGAATTCTTGTCATCTCGTCTCCATCCATCTCAACGATTGGTGTCTGCATCTGTATCTTTGCCATCATACCATCCCTTTCTTTTTCTTTCTTAGATTTCTTCCAGATGTAAATTCTGAACAACATGGCGGATATGCTCTTCCATCAGTTTCTCCGCCCTGTCTTCATCCTTGTCCCGGATTGCCGCGAGGATCTCCGAATGTTCCCTGATGGATTTTTCCGCACGGTTTTCCACTTTGACGGACATCCTCCTCGCCATCTGGACATAGCGGTGGAAATCCGTCAGTACATTTTTCAACATCCTGCTTCCGCAGGCTTCATAAAGGATAAAGTGGAACTTCCCGTCCAGAGTGGAAAGCTGTTCGGTCATCCCCTTTTTCAGATAAAATTCGGAGAGAAGAAGCATCTCTTCCATCTCGTCAATCTGCTCCTTTGTAATCCGTCTTGTCGCAAGCCGGGCCGCAAGCCCTTCCAGCCTGGACCGGATCATATAGATATCCTGAACGTCCTCCCTGGAAATGCCGTTGACATACGTGCCTTTGTTTGGAATACTGGTCACCAGTCCTTCCAGTTCCAGCTTCCTGAAGGCTTCTCTGACCGGAGTCCTGCTGACTCCCAGCTCTTTTCCCACGGTCACTTCCCGGAGTTCGTCTCCTTTTTGATATTTCCCGGAAAGGATCTGTTCACTCAGTGTCCGAAACACCTTTCCGCTCAAAGAATAATCTTGATATTCTTCCATGACTGTTACTTCCTTCTATTAAAGAATGATTGACTTCTCACGGCAGATTTCCGTGATCTTCTGAACCATTTCTTCGTCCGTCATCACGGTTACACGTCCGTCGTCATACTGCTTATCCACCCATTCCTTCACTGCCACAACCAGCTCGGAGTCTTTTCCGACTTTTCTGTCCTCCGGAAGCTTGTAGTAGGTATTGATCCAGTGGGCAATTCCTGCGATGCCGGATGTGTTGGACACTGATACTACGGCCGGCCGGTTCAGAAACTTTCCGGTGTCAAAAATATTGTAGATCTCTTCGTTTTTCAGAAGTCCGTCCGCATGGATTCCGGCTCTTGTCACATTAAAGTTCTTTCCCACAAACGGCGTGTGCTCCGGAATATGGTAGCCGATCTCCTTTTCATAGTACTCGGCAAGCTCTGTGATGACAGTCGTCTCCATGCCGTCCAGTGTTCCCCGAAGCTGCGCATATTCAAATACCATTGCTTCCAGTGGTGTATTTCCTGTACGTTCTCCGATTCCAAAGAGAGAACAGTTTACGCCGCTTGCTCCATAAAGCCATGCGGTCGTTGCATTGCTGACTGCCTTGTAAAAGTCATTGTGACCGTGAAACTCGATGAGTTCACTCGGTACTCCGGCATGGATCATCAATCCGTAGATGATACCCGGAATAGACCGCGGAATCACCGCTCCCGGATAGTTGACTCCGTATCCCATCGTGTCACAGACACGGATTTTAATCGGAATCTGATATTCTTCCATCAGATTCATCAGTTCCAGACAAAACGGAATCACGAAACCGTAAATGTCTGATCTTGTAATATCCTCCAGATGACATCTCGGGCTGATCCCGATTTCCAGACACTGACGGATAATCGAAAGATAATGGTTAAGCGCCTCCCGCCTTGTCATCTTGAGTTTATAGAAAATGTGATAATCGGAACAGCTTACAAGAATCCCTGTCTCTTTCAGTCCAATCTCTTTTACCAGCTCAAAGTCCTTCTTATTTGCCCGGATCCAGCTTGTAACTTCCGGAAACTCATATCCTTTCTCCAGACACTGGTAAACAGCATCCCTGTCTTTTTTACTGTAAAGGAAAAACTCACTCTGACGGATCTTTCCCTTTGGACCGCCCAGACGGTGCAGGTAGTCATAAATCGTCACAATCTGCTCTGTCGTATACGGCGCTCTGGACTGCTGCCCGTCACGGAATGTTGTATCCGTAATCCAGATCTCGTCCGGCATTGAATGCGGTACGATTCGATCGTTGAACGCGATTTTCGGAACTTCGTCATATGGAAACAGATTCCGGAATATATTCGGCTTATCTACGTCCACCAGCGGATACATATGTTCTTCGAGCTGCAGTAAATTATTGTGATGGTTCATGTAAACTTTTCTATTATCCATTTTATACACTCCTTTTCGCTTTGTATAATTGTATACAATTATACAAAGCATGTCAACCCGAAGTTTGATATTTTTATAACCAGCGAAGTTTTCTGATAAACAAAAAGGATCCTGCGCCATGCAGGATCTCTTTCCAGTTTAAAAGTAGTTACCTTCTCTTACGTTCATATTTGATTTTTGTCCGAAGATAGTTCTCAAAATCCAGAAACTGCATTTCTTCGCTTTCTCCGCTCAGGGCGTAGTCCATGCTCTGGGCGGCAGCCTCCAGCAGGTCTTCTGTTACTTCCGGACGGTTTTTCTGAAGAATCGAGAGCTTTTCTTCATTGGAATCTGCCTCCAGAAATCGGAGAAGCAGATCCGATGTATGCCCGTTTTCTGCTATTTGGAATTCTTTTGTAAAATCAGGAACCGGAACAGCATAGAGGGTCTTCTCTTCCTCCTCTTGAAAAATCAAAAGCTCTTCCATCGTCTGCCAGTGTCTGGACGTGCCGATGAAACGGTAGATCGTGCCCTGCTGATCGGTGTATAAGAAACCTGTTTCAGGCAGTTTTCCCGGCAATCTGCTCCCTCCTTTTCTTTAATACAGTTTTGTTGTAACCAGCTTCGGACGGAATCCGTTGTTTTCCAGAGCCTGCAGAATCTCATGTTTGTGCTCTGTTCCAAATGCTTCCATGGTTACTCTCAGCTCTACAGCCGCATTTCTGTTTGTGCTTACAAACTGGTTGTGTTCCAGCTTGATGACATTGCCCTGTGCGTCCGCGATAGTCTTTGCCACGCGTACCAGTTCGCCCGGCTTATCCGGAAGCAGAACAGAAACAGAAAAGATCCGGTCTCTCTGGATCAGTCCGTGCTGTACGATGGAAGCCATGGTGATCACATCCATGTTTCCTCCGCTCAGGATGCAGACTGCCTTTTTCCCTTCCAGATTCATCTGTCTGAGCGCTGCTACAGAAAGCAGACCGGAATTTTCCACAACCATCTTGTGATTCTCTACCATATCCAGGAAAACGCCGATCAGGTCATCATCATCGACTGTCAGTATCTGATCCACATTTTTCTGTACATACTCAAAGGTCTGGCTTCCCACGCGTTTTACCGCAGTACCGTCCGCAATCGTATTGGCGCTTGGAAGGGTTACCGGTTCTCCTGCTTTCAGAGCTGCTTTCATACTGGCTGCTTCTGAAGGCTCCACGCCGATGACTTTGATCTTCGGATTAAGCATCTTTGCAAGGGTTGCTACACCTGCAATCAGTCCGCCTCCTCCTACCGGGACAAAGATATAATCAACAGTCGGAAGCTCCTGAACGATCTCCATGGCGATACTTCCCTGGCCCGTCGCTACATCCAGGTCGTCGAACGGATGGACGAATGTGTATCCATGCTCTTCGGCAAGCTCGTAGGCCTTGTCACAGGCATCATCATAAACATCTCCGTAAAGAACGACATCCGCTCCCAGATTCTTTGTTCGGTTTACCTTGATCAGCGGCGTAACGGTCGGCATAACGATTGTTGCCTTGCATCCGAACATCTTTGCCGCGTAGGCAACGCCCTGGGCATGATTTCCTGCGGAAGCCGTGATCAGTCCTTTCTGCTTTTCCTCCTCGGACAGCGTACTGATCTTATAATAGGCGCCGCGGATTTTGTACGCGCCCGTATGCTGCATGTTTTCCGGCTTCAGATAAATCTTTCCTCCTGTTTCCTCGCTCAGGTATTCACTGTAGACCAGTTTTGTCGGATTTGTGACTTTTTTTACAAGCTCACTTGCTTCTTCAAATTTTTCCAATGTCATCATGGCTGTAACCTTCTTTCCTCTGTGTCATGTTTATTCTGTTTCTTCCTCCGGATGCTCCTCTGTCGTAAAAAGGGCATTGACAAAATCATCGGAATCAAATTTCTGCAGATCATCGATACTTTCTCCGACTCCGATATATTTGACCGGAATGCCAAGTTCCGACTGAATTGCTACCACAATTCCCCCTTTTGCGGTTCCATCCATTTTTGTCAGAACGATTCCCGTAATGTCTGCCGCCTCCGCAAACTGTTTTGCCTGCGAAAGTGCGTTCTGCCCTGTTGTTCCATCCAGAACCACCAGGGTTTCTCTGTACGCGTCAGCATACTCTCTCTCAATGACACGATTGATCTTTTTCAGCTCTTCCATCAGATTCTTTTTATTATGAAGACGCCCCGCCGTATCACACAGCAGAACATCCGCCTTCCTTGCCTTTGCGGCCGCAACCGCATCGTACACGACAGCTGCCGGATCAGAGCCTTCCTGTCCCCCGATAAACTCTGCATTTGCCCGGTCTGCCCATTCTTTCAGCTGTTCTCCCGCCGCGGCACGGAATGTGTCCGCCGCTGCGATCACAACTTTTTTCCCTTCACCGCGAAGCTTCCCTGCAAGCTTACCGATGGTCGTCGTTTTTCCTACCCCGTTAACTCCAATCACCAGTACTACGGATTTCTGATTTTCAAACTCATATGCTGTCTCCCCGATCTGCATCTGCTCCTTGATACTGTCAATCAGAAGCTGTTTGCAGTCAGCCGGATCCTTGATATGCTGTTCTTTCACCTTTTCTCTAAGGTCATCAAGGATCGAATAGGTCGCCTTGACGCCGAGATCTCCCATAATCAGGATCTCTTCCAGCTCTTCATAAAAGTCTTCATCAATTTTGGAAAACCCGCTGAACAGGCTGTCAAGGCCGGAAACGATATTCTGCCTTGTTTTTGTCAGGCCTGACACAAGCCGCCGGAAAAATCCCTTTTTTTCCTCTGCCATAGTCTCTTCTACTCCTTTATTTTTTATTTGCTGAGCTGGTTTTCAAGCAGATCTACTGAAACCAGCGTAGAAACTCCCTTCTCCTGCATCGTAATTCCATACAGTCTGTCCGCTGCTGTCATTGTTCCTCTCCGGTGGGTAATAACAATAAACTGCGTATTTTTCGTCAGTCTGTGAAGATACTGCGCAAACCTTGTAACATTGGAATCGTCCAGGGCCGCTTCGATCTCGTCCAGCAGACAAAACGGCGACGGTTTCAGATTCTGAATCGCAAAGAGAAGCGCGATCGCCGTCAGCGCTTTTTCTCCACCGGAGAGCTGCATCATATTCTGAAGCTTCTTTCCCGGCGGCTGTGCAATGATCCGGATTCCCGCTTCCAGAATATCCTCGTCCTCCAGAAGCTCGAGTGTCCCTTTTCCGCCTCCAAAGAGCTGGCGGAAAACATTATGGAACTCTTCTTTTATCCTTGCGAACTGTTCCTCAAACTGCCTTCTCATGGCGGTATCCAGTTCTTCAATAATCTGTTTTAAGGTTGCCTCCGCTTCAATCAGGTCTTCATGCTGGTTTTTCAAAAAGAGATACCGTTCTTCCAGATTTTTAAAATCTTCAATGGCATTGACATTGACATTGCCAAGGCTGCGGATCTCTGAGCGAAGCCGCTGAATCTCTTTCTTCATGAAGCCCAGATCTCCAATACTTTCATCCCGGTACTGCTGCGCATGATTATAGGTGATCTCGTATTCTTCCCACATATAATTCATCTGCTTTTCCATCGTCTCCTCCAGCCCGTCCTTCTTTCCGCCAAGCCGGAAGGTTTCTTTATCAAGATCGGAAATCTGTTCCGAGATGGCATCGCGCTTTCCAAGGAATTCCTTATGTCTGCGGGAAAGTGTTTCCTTTTCCCCGGCATACTGCCCGATCTCCTGTTCGATCTCTTCGATCAGTTCTCCGGCTTCCCGGATCTTTTGTCCGGCCCGTTCCATCTCCTGCTCTTTTTCAGCAATCGCTTTCTTATTGTCTCCCTGGTTTTCCTCCAGCAGTTTCTTTTCCTGTGTATACTTCGTATACTCCTGCCAGATACGTTCCTGATTTTCATTCAGGAAGATTTCTTTTTGTCCAAGTTCCGCAAAAACAAGATGTGCGTCCTCGGCACGTTTCTGTAAAATCTGTTCCTCTTCCTTCTTTTTCTCCAGCTCCTTCTGCTCTTCTTCCGTCTCCTTTTTCAGCCTTTCTTCCAGTTCTTCGGAAGTTCCCAGTTCGATTTCAATGGATTCCTGATTCTCCTGAAGTTCCCGGAGCTGGTTTTCATAGCTTTCGTTTTCTTTTAAAAGCTCTGCCTTTCGGTCAAGGATCGACTTCTGCCTGCTTTGTACCTGAGAAAGATTCATCTTTGCGGTATTCTGCCGGACGTATATCTTCTGCATCTCATCTTTGAGGCTGTCCATTTTCGCATAATATCCGGCACGCTCTTCTTTATGACGCTCCAAAGACTCCCTCGTCTGCTCCAGGTCCTTTTTGAGCATCTGTACGGTCTTTTCAAATTCCTCAATCTCACGCCGTCTGCTTAACAAACTGCTGGAATTTTTAAAAGCCCCTCCTGTCATGGATCCACCCGGATTGAGAAGCTCTCCCTCCGGTGTCACCATCCGGACAGTTTGGCGGTATTTCCTTGCAAGACGGATACCCACGTCAATATTTTCCACTACCACGGTACGGCCAAGAAGGTTCTTCATAAGACTTTTGAATTCTTCATCTGTCTCCACAAGCGTATGGGCAAGTCCGATGACGCCGTCTTCTCTGAGCACTTCCGGCTTTGGGAACTCGGAACCCTTCACGCTGGTCAGAGGAAGGAACGTTGCCCGCCCGAATTTATGCTGTTTCAGATAAGTAATCATTCTTTTCGCGGTCTCTTCATCCCTCGTTACGATATTCTGGATGCTTCCGCCGAGTGCAGTCTCCACCGCAGTCTCGTACTTTTTCTCTACACGGATCAGATCCGCCACAACTCCAAGGATGCCCTGCTCCCGGTTTTTCTGCTCCATGACTCTCCGGATACTGTTACCGTATCCTTCGTAGCGCTCGGTCATATTTTTCAAAGATTCCAGTCTGGACTGCTCTCTGTGATACGCACTCTGTCCAGTCTGAATCAGTCCATTTTCTTTTGTAATTTCTTCCTGAAGTCTTACAATTTCACTTTCATACTGCGCAATCGTTTCCGAACAGGTACGGATCTGGGCGGAAAGCTCTTTCCATTCACTTTCATACTTTTCATATTCTGTCCGGTATACTTCCGTTTCCTGGGTAATCGTTAAGAGCTGCTGCGCAAGTCCTGTCTTCTGAACCCTGATCTGCTCTTTCATCGTATGAAAGCGCTGCAGTTCAGCCTTTGTCGAAGCCCGCACGGAAAGAATCTTCATAATCTCGTTTTTCTTTTCCTCGCTGGAAAGACTGATCCTGGCCATCTCCTCCTGAAGGCTCGTCAGATTCTCTTTTTCTTTCTCGCTCTGCGCTTCCTTCTCCCTCATCTGGGCTTCCAGATCTGCGCGCCGGCTTTTCAGTTCTTCAAGCTCGGTCTCCCGTTTCCGGATCTCTTCCTCAACAGTCTTTTTCCGCTCCAGATAATGGGCGTCGTTCATCCGCACGCTGTTGATCTGCTCTTTGAGAAGGTCAATGCTGTTCTCATACTGCTGCCGGATCAGTCTTGTATCATTCAGCTGCTTTCTCGCGGTCTCCGTCTGAAGGTCAATCTCCCCGATCCGGTTTTCTACTTCGGCATACTCCTCTTTCATGGCGTCATACCGCTTTCTCGATTCATCAAGCTCTTCCTGCGCACGTGCCAGAGCCTCTTCTGTTTCCTTTTCTTCCGCTTTTAACTTTTCAGTCTGAACGAGGAACAGATTGACGTCCAGCTTTTTCATTTCTTCCCGTTTCTTCAGATACTCTCTCGCCGTCTCAGACTGCTTTTTAAGCGGTCCGTACTGCTTTTCCAGCTCCGAAAGGATGTCTGTTACACGTACCAGATTCTGCTGCTCTTCTTCCAGCTTCTTCAAGGATGTATTTTTTCTCCGCTTGAATTTGACAATTCCCGCAGCCTCATCGAACAACTCCCTCCGGTCTTCGGGTTTTCCGCTTAAGATCTTATCGATCTGACCCTGTCCGATGATTGAATATCCCTCTTTCCCGATTCCGGTATCATAAAACAGCTCGTTGATATCTTTCAATCTGCAGCTGCGTCCATTAATCAGGTACTCTGACTCACCGGAGCGATAAAGCTTTCTTGTCACAGTGACTTCCTCAAAATCAATCGGCAGCTTGTGGTCGGAGTTGTCCAGCGTGATCCCGACCGAGGCGTAGCTTAGAGGCTTTCGGTTCTCAGTTCCTGAAAAAATGACATCCTGCATGTTGCCTCCGCGAAGCTGCTTCGCCCTCTGCTCTCCTAATACCCACCGGACCGCGTCCGCGACGTTGCTCTTTCCACTTCCATTCGGCCCTACAATGCCGGTGATTCCATTATGAAACTGAAAGACGATTTTATTTGCAAAAGATTTAAATCCCTGTACTTCAATGCTTTTTAAATACATAGCTCTCCTATCGTTTCTCCTGTAATTTCAAAATCGCCTGATATGCAGCCTGCTGTTCAGATGCTTTTTTGGTCCTTCCTTCGCCTTCCCCGTAGATCTGTTCTCCGATCCTGACTGCCGTACAGAAACTTTTATTGTGGTCCGGTCCTTCCTCCCGGATCAGTTCATAGGAAACCTGATCATCAGAATTTCCCTGTACAATTTCCTGCAGGATAGTCTTGCTATCAAAAAAGAGCTTCTTGTTTTCCAGGTCATTGAGGATAAACCGGTGAATGAACTCTTTTGCGCTAGCAAACCCACCGTCCAGATAAATCGCTCCAATCAGCGCTTCCATCGCGTCAGATGTAACCGAATCCCGTTTTCTTCCGCCCGTTGCCTCTTCACCTTTTCCGAGCATCAGATATTCCCCCAGTTTGATATCTCTGGCACAAAAAGCAAGCGCCGGTTCACATACCATACTTGCCCTCTTTTTGGTCAGTTCACCTTCCGGCATTGTCTCATACTCAAAAAAAAGAAATTCGCTGGATACAACTTCAAGTACTGCATCGCCCAGAAACTCCAGCCGCTCATTACATTCATATTTCTTCATGTGCTTTTCGTTCACATAGGAGCTGTGTCTCAAAGCATGACGCAGAAGTTCCGGATTCCGGAACTGATAATCAATTGTTCTTTCTAGTTCTTTGATCTTTCTCATAAAACCCCCAATTAGCACGAAAAAGCCCTGACGGGCTTTTCCGCATTTATGTTTTAATTATTTGTTGCCGTTCTGATCTGCTCTACTGCGTCTCCCACTGTCACGATTTTTTCCGCATCATCATTATCAATCTCGATATCGAATTCTTCCTCGATTCCCATGATAATCTGGAAAATGTCCAAAGAATCTGCTCCCAAATCGTCTACAAATGTAGTCTCCATTGTGATGTCTGAGGCATCCACATTTAATACATCTGCGATAATCCCCTGTAATTTTTCAAATTCCATAGTTACATTCCTTCCTTAAAAGTTTATTCTTTCTCTTTCTGAATGCATTCTCTGATTTTCTCATTAATCTTCTGCTCTTTGAAGGTCACGCACTGAATAATGGAGTTGCAGACCTCACGTGCCTTTGAGTTGCCGTGTGTCTTTACAACCAGGCCATTGAGACCAAGCAGCGGTGCTCCGCCGTACTCGCTTGCGTCAAATCCCTTCATCGTCTCCTTCAGCGCCGGTTTTACAAGCAGTGCTCCGATTTTTGTCCTGAGGCTCTTCATCATGCCTTCCTTGATCTTATCAACCAGCACCCCTCCGACGCCCTCATAAAGTTTCAGGATAATATTGCCCGCGAAAGCCTCGCAGACAATGACATCCGCGTCACCATACGGAATATTGCGCGCCTCGATGCTCCCGGTAAAATTAATATCCGGGCATGCCTTCAGCATCGGGAACGTCTCTTTCACAAGGGCGTTGCCCTTCTCCTCCTCAGCACCGATATTGACAATCGCCACTTTCGGATTCTTCACGCCCATGACATGCTCCATATAGATCGAGCCCATTTTTGCAAACTGCACCAGATGGGACGGTCTGGCATCTACGTTTGCTCCGCAGTCGATCAAAAGCGAAAATCCCTTTTTGGTCGGTAAAAGCGGTGCAAGGGGCGGCCTCTCCACTCCTTTGATTCTCCCTACAATGACCTGTCCTCCAACGAGAATGGCTCCGGAGCTTCCTGCCGATACAAACGCGTCGGCCTCTCCTTTTTTAACCATATTCATCGCTACGACAATCGAAGAATCCTTTTTTCTGCGGATTGCCATTACCGGCGGCTCCGCGGTCTCAATCACTTCACTGGCGCCCTTGATCTCAATCTGCTCTTTGTCGTAAGTATATTTGGCAAGCTCTTCTTTTATGATGTCTTCTTTCCCGACAATCAATACCTGAATATCGCTGCGCTTATTTACTGCGTCAACAGCGCCTTTAATGATTTCCACCGGGGCATTATCCCCTCCCATGGCGTCGAGCGCCACTTTCGTGTATTCTGCCATGCTTCTACCTCCTGCATTCTATCAGTAATTCTACTAGACATTGTTATAAAAATCAATGCTTTTCTATCTTTTTAAGAACTCTTGCCGACGCGGTATTCCCGTTTCAGCGCGCTCATAATGACTCTGGATGCTACATCCACGATATTGAATCCAAAGGCAATCGCAAGACATGTGGTGGCTAGAAGGATTCCTTCACTGGAAATGAGCGCGGAATCATTGCTTACAAAACCGTACATCATATAGTACAGATTTGGTCCCGGAATCAAAGGAAATACAGATGCTGTCAGGAAAATCGTCGATGGTGCCTTATTGACTCTGGACATGATAAATGCATAAAATCCGACAAATACCGCTGCAATCAGTGTAGCAAGAAAGTTGCTCGGTTCAATGGCAAATACGAGAGCATAAATTCCCCATGTAATAAACGCACCAACTCCCGAGTAGAATACCTGACGTCCCCGGACTTTAAACCATATGGCAAAACCGATACAGGCAATCGTACAGGAAACAAGCTGCATCGGAACACTTGGTGTCAGCATAAATCCTTCCATGGATCTTGCATGAAAGACCATCATGGCAAGCGCGATCCCAAGAGCAATTCCTGTTGCCCCGAGAATGGAATTTAAAATATTAATGGACCCGGATATAAAGTCCCGCTGCAGTAACTCGCGGAATCCATTGGTCGTACCAAGTCCACTGATCAGCAGCATGACAATCCCGATCATGATTCTGTCGGGATGTGTTCCGATTCCATTTCTGGTCGCCAGGATAATAATGATCTCAGATAAAAAGGCAAGGATCAGATTATAAATCATCAGATTTCCTTCCCTTGTGCTCAGCCATTTTCCAACAAATACAATCATCAGTGAAACAACCACAGCAACAATCGCATCCATAAATCCGCACCCGAAGAATACGGCAAATCCGGCACCTCCCATGACTCCCGCCACATACCGGAGAATTTCCGGCTGTTCCGGCCGGTTCATCACTTCCTCAAACTTGATCTTCAGCTGATCCGCATCCGGCTTATGGGCACAGACATATCTGGAAAGATTGTTCAGATAGTCCAGCCGGTCAAAATCATTCTCCGATGTCTCGATATGCCTTACCTGAGTGATAAACTCTCCTTCCGGCGTCTTCGCTGTCACCTGAATGTTGCTCGGAATAACAAATACATCATATCTGACAAATCCATAACTTTTCAGCATTCTGTAAAGGGCATCCTCCAACCGGAAATTTTCCGCTCCGCTTTTCAGCATCTCTTCTCCGATATCCAGGATGCCTTCAATAATTCTGTTGTAGTCCATCCTTCTACCTCACTCCACTTTCTTTTTTCTTTCTTAAGCACTTTCCTATTCTAGCAAATAATAATCGATTTTTCATCCCTTTTCTAAAAGAATTCCTCTTCTTTTACAAATTTCTTACAATTGTGGTTGAGCCTGCCCGCACTCCACACAAAAAACAGCAACCGTTTCGATTGCTGTTTTTTACAGACAGATATTTTCTGCAAATAGCTATGCTTTTTTCCTTTTAGCAAGGAAATCTGTAATATTTTTCTTAATCATAAACAGAATTAACACTGCTCCGACATAACCATTCAGAACATAAATAACATTAACGAGTGTTCTGAATGGAAGGAACAGCCCGACGATCAGCCCTACAACCGCAAGAACAACTGTCAAAATTTTAAAACGGGAAGTTCCTTCTTTTGCGAAACGGGATGCCGGATTATAGAGCAGCGGAACAGCTGTCGTATAAATACCTGCAAATACAACAATTGCAAAAATAGCAGAAAACGGTTTCCAGATCTTCATGGCAAGAATCAGGTTCGGAATATCTGCATTCCATACATAAGCGCTTCCGTCCTCAAGCGGAGTATTGATATTGGCAATCTGGCCGAAAGAGATCAAAGCAATTGCAACACACACAGCAACCGTGCCGCCTACGATACCATAGTTAAGATCTTTTTTCTTGTTCTTGGATCCCAGCGCTGCCGTAAAACTTGCAAACCACAGAAGAACAAATCCTGCATAGGAAGCAGCTGAAATAAACCAGTTCGCACCTGCATTTTTGATCGTTTCTCCCTCTGCTGCTCCTGCATAGGCACCTGTCCGGATAACTTCCAGTCCTGCCGGAATATTGCCTGCATCCTGAATCACCGTAACAAGACCGATAAAAATACAAAGTACAACGATAATCGGCCCTACGACACCAATGGCATCAACGAGAGAATTCAGTCCGCCGACTACTGTAATTGTCGTAAGGATTGTAAGGATGACTGCACCTGCCCAGTTCGGAAGTCCGTACTCCTGATTCAATGTAGATGCCGCACCGCCGATCATAACCCAAAATGACATATAGCAGAAAATCGTAGAATAATAGTCACAAAATGTTCCTACATATTTTCCGCAAAAATATTTGTAAACATCATTTCCGTGTTCAAACTTCTGTTCAGCGCCTGCTTTCGCAAAGTTAAAATTGTAATACAGAAACATGACCGCAAAGCCAAGAATAACCAGAATTGACTGCCAGCCATATGCTGTATAGTATTGAATGATCTCCTGGCCTGTCGCAAATCCGGATCCGATGGTAAACGCGATTACCGCTCCTGCCAGAATCAGAACTCTCTTCCAGTTCACTGCGCCGTTCTCTTTGCCCATAGAGTCCCCTCCTATCCATCAAAAATTAAAAAACGGGTACAGTACAGATCTGTACTGTACCCGGATTCTGTTATTATTTTTTAGTTATCTTTCTTTAGAAATTGTCTTTTTCAAATACGGTCTGCTCGGTTACTTCAGTCTGAAGTGCTTTGAGCGCCCGGCGTACCATTCTCTTACGGATCTTCTTGGAATCCACTTCGCCCTGTGTTGGATCACCAAGCGGATACGGAATACCAACACCTGGGATAATTCTGTTGGCGCCGATTGTAAGGGAAATCGGAACTACCGTTGCCATATGTACTACCGGAACCCCATATTTTTCGATTCCTTTAACCATCGTTGCACCGCAACGAGTACAGGTACCTCATGTGCTGACGAGGATAACCCCGTCAACATGCTCCTGTTCTGTGAGGATCTTACCGATCTCATCACCAAATTTTGCTGCAGATCCTGTCGCAGTTCCTGTACCTGTTGTTGTACAGAAGAAGTTTACGAGTTCACCGAACTCTCCGTCTCTTTCCATTTCACGAAGTACATCAAGCGGAACTACCAGGTTCGGATTTGCCATAACGAACTGACGGTCATATCCACCATGGATTGTTGTAAACTCTTCCGGGCTCATAGAATCTTTTCCTTCGATGGAGTAGATTCCGAACTTCGTTGCGTTGGAAGATTCGATATGATCCGGGTTTCCAACCGGAACAACACCACCGGAAGTAACAACCGCGATCTTCGCATGTTTGATATCCTTGATTGCCGGTGCAGGCGGTACCCTGTCAAATTTCGGCATCGGAAGGTCTGTCTCAAATGGCTCGCCTTTCATCTTCTTTACAAGCATCTTGATGGCACGTTCGGATCCTCTTTCTTCCGCGAAGTAGTTGACACGGATTCCTCTTTCGTGATAATTTTCTTCATTCGGTCCAAGAATCTCTTCGCCTGTTGCCATCTTCTTGATCAGATTTACGATGGACGGAAGTACTTTTCTCATTGTAGCTGCGGAGTTTCCTGTCTTTACTGTGATCACGTCCTTGCGGAACATATCAACACCAGGGTTCTCCTCATAGGCTGCTGTCAGCACCGGAATACCGAGTCTTTCTTCCACTGCTTTACAGATCGTTCCACATGCAACGCCGTAACGTCCTGCGTTGAATGCCGGTCCTGCAAAGAATACGTCCGGTTCATATTTCTTTACCATGTCGATAATCGTATCGGTTGCTTCATCCAGATTTTCTCCGAAATAGTTGTCACCGCAGATTACTGTAGCTACGATTTCATAATCTTCACCAAGAGCCTGTGCAAGAGCTGCTCCTGGTCCAAGAGCCTCTTCTCTTACTTCCGGTTTGTAATCTGCCTTTTCCTCACCGCCGATACCGGCAAAGAACTGGTTAATATAATGAACAATTTTATATTTTGCCATTTTGGATCCTCCTTCCAAATCTTAATATCCCCTTGCTGCAAGGTGGTTAAAGCCGTTTGCGATCGTAGATGCAATGATGATCTGAAGCTCTGCCTCAAAGGAACCGTCTTCATTGACACATCCTGCCCATCCGCCGATCTGGCTTTCGATGTAATCCATAGTACCGATCACTTTGTCCATAGCCGGGAACTGTAATGTCGCATTTCCCTGTCCACAGGAGGAAAGTGCATCCGCCTCATCGCATGTATCTGCCAGAGACTGGGATTTTCCGTCTTTTCCCGGGAATTCGTCTGTGATCAGAACTACTTTCACGCCTTTGCGTTCTACTTTACGGCAGTTCATCATCAGGTCGGTATCCGGATTTCCGTATCCTTCCTCTGTGATCAGTACGCCATCAAGTCCCATCCATTCTGCCAGTTTTGCAACCATGTCAGAATGTCTCTCTTTATCAGCAAGGAATACGTTTTCATTCGTAAGGATGACACCCATAAAGTTGATGTCTTTTCCGTGATGCTTATAGCAGTCCTCGATAACCGGGTTGTGGAAGTGGTGATAGGTCGTAACCTTGTCACACGGAGCTACACAGTTTCCGGATACGATCGCGCCGTCCATGATCTCTGTCGGATACATGAATGTCGGTACGAACTGTTTTGCGTCAACTCCATAGTAATATGTATCGTGGAGGAGTCCCTGTGACTGAAGCATGTGGATATATCCTACTTTCGGAAGATCAGGATACATTGCGGCCTGCTCAAAAATCGGCTTCGTCTCATATGTTTCCAGTGTATCCGGTTCAATGTTTCTTCCTGCTTCTCCAAGGTAAGCTGCAACTTTCAGTCCTGCCATTCTTCCCGCTTTTTCATATACGTGGGTCTCAAGCCCTTCCTGAGGTTCGATTACAACACAGAGATTTACAGTCTTGGAAAACGGACAGTAATCTGCTGCCGGTCCGCTCATGTCGATAACACCTTCCTGGAAACCAACAATCCGTCCAACGGTAACTACGCAGCATCCGTCCAGCGCATGTGTTCTTCCCTCGCCTACTGTCGGTGTTACTTTCCCTACAACTCCAGGGAAAATCTCTCCGCCTGATACTTTTACTCTAGGTTCGATTACATCCTTCACCGGTGTAATACGTGTGCTGTCACCCGGACGGGCGATGTCAAGGCTGCAGCCGATCAATTTGTCATCTTCCAGAACAAGCGCTTCCACTTCTTCCTTATTGACATAGAGCACATGGTCTTTCACATATGTCTTTTCTGCAAATTGGATATCGTCGATCTTAATCTTCCCTAATTCCAATTTCATAGGTAAATCCCTCCTTCTTTGTAATCGCGATAACTTTAAGTCAAAAAAAAACTTTGTTATCTTTTTTCTTGTTCTTTATCCCTATTATATGATTTTGTCTTACAATTATCAAGTTTTTTATTCAATCTTTCTATACATTTTTTCGATAAGTTCTATAAGTTCAGCATTTCCACCAAAAAAAGACGCCTTCAGACAGTTTTCCCGTCTGAAGACGCCTCTTATTGAATTTGATATTCCTTATATCCTTTCAAGTCTTTCGCAAACATTCGAACCAGCTTTTCAATATCACGAATAAAGAGTCTTACCCTTCCGTTTACATCCTTTTCCTCAATTCCATCGTCACAGACCGTCTTGAAATATCCTTTGAACAGAAGGCAGACCATCCGGTTCAACGATACCGCATTATCGTATCCAATCGCATTGGAACGGATACACTTTCTGCACATTTCAAAATCACGCCCCATGAAGTCCCCTGTCTGAAGCATCTCGTGGAAGACCCTGTTGGAGAGCATCAGGTTTTCCGGAAACATCTTATAATACTCTCTGATGGAAACACGCAGCTTGTTATTGTTATTTTCGAAAAAGAGAAGATTATATGCCTCAGGCTTCCGGAATGCCTCCATGGAATAGCAGTACCATACCCCAACATAGATATCCCACACATTTTTCCAGTGCTTCTCCGCCGCGTTCAGACGCTGGATATAATAGTTCAGCTCCCCAAGCTCCGCATAGTAGAGCAGTTCGTCCCTGCTGTCAAAATAGCGGTACAAGCTTGCGGTGGAACAGTCCATCTCTTTTGCGATACGGCGGATCGTCACCGCACTGATTCCTTCCCGATGAATAATTTCATTTGCCTTTGCAATATAATCCCTTCTTGTCAGCCCTTTAAAGTACTTTTCATTCCTCTTCATATACTATTATCCTTACATCAGCCTCGGAACGATATTTTCGATTACCGAAAGGTCGATGGTTTTAAAATCTTCTTCTACATTTTTCTGGTAATGGTCCGGCGTCGGGGCAATCTCCTGCCACTGTTCAAAGGTCTCAATACATTTTTCAATCAACATGATGTCTTTCGTATTGTCCTCCTCCCCTTTCGGGTATACCATAACCGAACGAAACGGTGTCTGGTTCGGCTTCAGGCTCGATGCCTGCGGGTGGGTCAGAAGGATATGCCGGTCATACACAAGATCTCTCACCTTGATCAGTACGTCCCTGTATGATCCCAGAAGAACGACTTCCATGTCATCTTTATATTTTCGGTACACTCTATCGTTGTTCGTCACCAGAGTTACTTTCTCCAAATTCCACATCGTATCTCAGCCTCTTTTCTGATTGGTTTCTTTTCATCTTAACACAGTTCTTAATTTTTCTCCATAAATTGCTGCAAATTTGTGGTAAATTGGTTACTGTTCACACCGTCTCGGGAACGCGTCAGCGCGATGAGTGCGCATGCGGGCGGCGGTTCGGTGTGAACAGTAACGTAAGCCGGCATGAAAAAAGGGATCTGCATATTTGCAAATCCCCGTTTTTCGGTATTTCCATTAGTCTTCTACGGAAATGATTTCTTTCTTGTTATAGCTTCCGCAAGCTTTGCAAACTCTGTGAGGCATCATAAGTGCGCCGCATTTGCTGCATTTTACAAGATTCGGAGCGCTCATTTTCCAGTTTGCTCTTCTCTTGTCGCGTCTTGCTTTAGAAGTTTTATTCTTTGGACAAATTGACATCGGTTACACCTCCTTAAAATTCTTAAACAGATCGCGGATAACTGACATTCTTGGATCAAGACCCGGATCTTCACAATCGCAGGTACCCTCGTTTAGGTTCTGACCACATACACTGCAAAGTCCTTTGCAGTCTTCCCTGCACAGGGTTTTTGTCGGCCATCCTATCAAAATCTCATAATAGAGTAATTTGTCGACGTCAAGATGATATCCGTCAATATAATCTGATTCTTCGTCTGTCTCTGCAGTCTCTCCACCGACAACGGCATGTCTCTCAAAAGAAATCTCCATCGGAACTTTCACCGGACTGAGACAACGGTCGCACGGAATCACTGCAGTCAGACTGCAGGAACCGGAGACAGAAATCTCTTTTCCTTTTACATGCTCAATATGAATCTGCACGCTGCTCTTCTCCACAAGAGGGAAAGGACCGCCTGGCAGTTTCATCGCCTCCATCTCAAGCGGAAGGACGGCATCAATCGGTTTGTGCTGTTCGGACAGTACATCGGATAGGTTTAACAGCATATTCATTGCTCCTATTCATACCTTGACTATTATATCATGTCATTTCATTTTGTCAACAGTTTTTTTACTGTCTGAGGAGATTAAACCAGTGCTTTTGTCTCACGTGCAATCGCAAGCTCTTCGTTTGTCGGGATGACATATACTTTGACTTTGGAGTCTTCCGTAGAAATCTCGGATGCCACTCCGCGCGCCTGAGCGTTCTTTTCTTTATCAATCTTCACACCAAGGTATCCAAGGTATTCACAGATTTCTTCTCTCATCTGAGTATCGTTTTCGCCTACACCTGCAGTAAATGTGATTGCATCTACACCGTTCATTGCAGCTGTGTAGGAACCGATATATTTTGCCACACGGTATCTGTAAGCGTCAAGTGCCATGATCGCACGTTCATTTCCTTCGTCTGCTGCTGCTCTTACATCACGGAAATCGGAAGATACACCGCTCATTCCGAGAACACCGGATTTCTTGTTCAGGATGTTGAGCATTTCGTTGATATCGATATTCTCATGGTTGCAGATAAACTGCAGGACAGCCGGATCAAGGTCACCGCTTCTTGTTCCCATGATCAGTCCTTCAAGGGGTGTCAGACCCATACTTGTATCAACGCATTTTCCGCCGATGGAAGCTGAGATGCTGGCTCCGTTTCCAAGGTGGCATACGATTACTTTTGCATCGTCTTTTCCGAGGCATTTCAGTGTCTCGCCGGATACGAACATATGGCTTGTACCATGGAAACCGTATCTTCTGATGCTGTATTTCTCATAATATTCATATGGAATTGCGTACATTGCCGCTTTTTCCGGGATCTTCATACCGAAAGCGGTATCGAATACTGCAACGTTCGGTTTGCCCGGCATTGCTGCTTCACATGCTTCGATTCCGATCAGGTTTGCCGGATTGTGGAGCGGTCCAAGGTCGAAGCAGTCACGGATAACTTTCTTAACATCATCGTTGATCAAAGTTGCGTCGCTGTAGATCGTTCCGGCATGCAGTACGCGGTGTCCGATTGCTGTGATATCATCTGTGCTTTCGATAACACCGTGTTCTTTGTCCATCAGAGCGTCCAGCACAAGCTGTACAGCCACTTTGTGGTCTTCCATCGGAGTCTCTACACTGTAGTTTTCTTTTCCTGTCGGTTTGTGTGTCAGTTTGGATCCGTCGATCCCGATTCTCTCGCAAAGTCCTTTTGCAAGAACACTCTCATTTTCCATATCGATGAGCTGGTATTTTAATGAAGAGCTTCCGCAGTTAATAACTAAAATTTTCATTTTTCTTTTCTTCCTTTCTATTTTGACTGGCACTGCACTGCTGTAATTGCAACAACACCTTCGATATCTTTGGCGCTGCATCCTCTGGAAAGGTCATTTACAGGAGCCGCGATTCCCTGAGTCATTGGTCCGTATGCTTCTGCCTTTGCCAGTCTCTGCACTAACTTATAACCGATATTTCCTGCATCCAGGTCAGGGAAGATCAGGACATTTGCCTTTCCTGCAACCGGGCTGTCCGGAGCTTTTGAAGCTCCTACGGAAGGAACGATCGCCGCGTCTAACTGAAGTTCTCCATCCAGCATCAGATCCGGAGCCTGTTCTTTCGCGATCTTAACCGCCTCTACTACTTTTGTGACATCATCATGCTTTGCACTTCCCTTTGAGGAATGAGAAAGCATTGCCACTCTCGGCTCTGCTCCTACAAGCTGTTTGAAGCTCTCTGCGGAGGAAATTGCGATTGCTGCAAGCTCTTCCGGTGTCGGATTCTGATTCAGACCGCAGTCACCGAATACAAATGTTCCGTTTTCTCCCATATCACAGTCCGGTACTACCATGATAAAGAATGCGGATACAAGCTTTGTTCCAGGTTTCGTCTTGAGAATCTGCAGACACGGACGAAGTGTGTCAGCTGTAGAATGGCATGCTCCGGAAACCATTCCGTCTGCGTCGCCCATCTTTACCATCATTACTCCGTAATATGGATAGTTGGTCAGAAGAAGCTCTCTTGCCTGTTCCTCAGTCATACCTTTTTTCTGTCTTAATTCCACCAGCTTTGCAATATAGCTCTCTGTCTTTTCACTCTTTGCCGGATCTACAATCTGTGCACCGCTGATATCGAAGCTTCCCTTATTCTTCGCGATTTCTTCTTCACTTCCGATCAGAACCAGTCTGGCTGTCCCCTCTTTTAAAATTGCCTCGGCAGCCTCATAGGTCCGGGCATCTTCTGTCTCCGGAAGTACAATTGTCTTGAGATCTGCTTTGGCCTTTGCCTTGATTTCATCAATAAATCCCATGATTTAATGACTCCTTTCCATATATTCTCAGATATCACTATTATAACGTAAAGGGAAATTGTATACAAGAGATAATCTGTCTCTTTTTTAGTACAATTTCCCTTTTTAAGCGTTTATAATTCAAACATCATTGTGACAATCGCAAAATAAACAAGGATTGTCCCTGTGTCAAGAAGCGTGGAGATCAAAGGTGTCGCCATGAGAGCCGGATCCAGTCCGATTCTCTTTGCGATCAGCGGCAGGGTACATCCCACCACTTTTGCCATACAGACAATGGCTATGATCGTCACACCGATCACGATACCAAGCTTGATATCATTATACATAATATAAATCCTGATTCCATTCGCGACAGAAAGGACCGCGCCGACAATCAATGCAATCCGGAGTTCTTTGAAAATCACCCGGAAAATATCTTTAAAACGGATTTCCCCGACCGCAAGTCCGCGGATCATCAATGTGGAGCTCTGAGAGCCGCAGTTTCCGCCCGTTCCCATCAGCATCGGAATCAGCGTAATCAGAATCGGCATGGCTGACATGGCATTTTCATAGTAGGCAAGCAAAAGTCCGCTTGCCGTCGCAGAAAGCATTAAAAACAGCAGCCACGGGATACGGGAAAGGGCGTGGCGCCAGACGCTCGTTCCGAAGTACGAGTCATCGTTCGGACTGACACCGGCCATCATACTGATATCTTCCGTTGCTTCTTCCTGCAGGACAATCATCGCGTCGTCAACGGTAACGATACCGACCATGCACATCTCGTTATCCACAATCGGGATTGCCACAAGACCGTACTTCCGGATCATACTGGCTACGTCTTCCTGATCATCATGGGTATGCGCGTAAAGGACGTTCGTATCCATAATCTCTTCAATCGTCTTACTTTCACTGGATGTCAGAAGATCTTTGATATCCACCCATCCGATCAGCTTCTTCTTTTCTGTCACGTAACAGGTATAAATCGTCTCCCGGTTAATACCGACCTGGCGGATCTTCAAAATCGCCTCTTCTACCGTCATTTCTTTCCGGAAACTGACGTAGTCGATATTCATGACACTTCCGGCACTGTCCTCCGGATACTGCAAAAGCGCGTTGATCTGCTTTCTCGTCTCTTCATCAGTCGCCATCAGAAGCCTGTCTACCACATTGGCAGGCATTTCTTCCAGGACGTCGACTGTATCATCAAGGTACATCTCATCCATGACTTCTTCCAGCTCGGAATCCGTCAGCGCATTAATCAGGAATTCTCTTGTCTCGCTGCTCATATAGGTAAAGGTCTCTGCCGCTTCTTCCTTGCCGAGGAGACGGAAAATCAGAACAATCTGCCTTTCATCTACCTCCTCCAGCAGTGCGGCAATATCGACAGGATACATATTTCCAAGTTCTTCTTTCAGTTCTTTAAATTTTCGTTCATCCAAAAGCTCCAGCAGATTTGTTTCGTTCATGTGTATCCTCCTTTCCTGCCGCCATATTATTTTGCAAGCGGATTCCTTTTATAGTATAATCACAACAAGGAGGATATTACAAGAAAATTATGAAAATAGTTGGTTTAATTACAGAATACAATCCATTTCACAATGGGCACGAATATCATATACAGAAGTCAAAAGAAGTGACCGGAGCAGACGCTGTGATCGTCGTCATGAGCGGAAATTTTGTACAAAGAGGCGCTCCTGCCATCATGCCCAAACATCTCAGGGCTAAAGTGGCTCTGAAATCCGGGGCATCCCTTGTTCTGGAGCTTCCGGTCTGCTTTTCCACCGGGAGCGCCGAGTATTTTGCACAGGGTGCCGTTGCGCTTCTGGACAGTCTGGGCTGTGTTGATTCCCTTTGTTTTGGAAGCGAATGCGGAGAGATTGATTCTTTAACCCGGATTGCGCGGGTACTTGCGGATGAGCCTGAAGAGTACCGCACAATTCTGCGTTCTTACTTAAAAGAGGGGTTTGCGTTTCCTCTCGCCAGAGAAAAGGCATTGACCGATTATCTGCAGGACAGATCCCTTTCCCGGATTCTTTCCAGTCCGAATAATACGCTTGGGGTGGAGTACATCAAGGCTTTGATCCGTCTAAAAAGTTCCATACGGCCCTATACGATTCTTCGGAAAGATTCCCGGTATCATGCGGACACACTGGAGACGGACGGCGGTTTCAGCTCCGCTACCGCTATTCGGAAACTTCTTTTGTTCTCCGGCAGTTCCCTTCGGACAGACATGGATACTCCTTACGATGAGCCAAAGCTTTCCTCTGTTCTGACAAGACTGGAAGACCATGTGCCGCCGGAATGTGTCTCCCTGCTTGAGCGGACCCACCTGATCCGCTATCCGGTATACAGCAATGATTTTTCATTGCTCGTCAAATACCAGCTGATGCAGGAAAGCCGCGGAACCCTGACCCGCTATGCCGATATTTCCGAAGAGCTTGCCAACCGGATCATGAAACATCTGAATGACTTTCAGAATTTTGACCAGTTCTGCGACCTGTTAAAGACAAAAGAAGTGACGTATTCCAGGATCAGCCGGGCGCTTCTGCACGTCATCCTCGGAATCCGTTCCTCCCTCTTTGAACAGTTAAGAGAAGACCGGATGGTTCATTATGCCAGAATGCTTGGATTCGTACGGAAAGACAGGGAAGTCCTTTCCCTGATCAAAAATCGTTCGTCAGTTCCGCTGATTCCCAAACTCAGCGATATGGACGCACTGTCTGAACGCGGCGAACAGATGCTTCATCTGGATATTTTTGCATCCAACCTGTATGAATCTGTCATCAGCAACAAATTTAAAACTCCGTTCTGCAATGAATACAGTCATCCGCTTGTGATTGTATAGTCGTATAAAAAAGAGACTCTCTTTGGGAGCGTAGATGATTTCTTTTCATCTTCCGTCTCAAAAGAGAGTCTTTTTCTGATTTTAAAGTGTAATCACTTTGGAACATGCAATGGCCATCGCCCCCGGTCCAATGTGGCAGGCAACACTTAAGGAAAGGCGGTCCATCTCCACTTTATACTGAGGGAATCTGTCCTCAATCTCTTCTTTCCACTTCTGCGCTTCCTCATCAGAGCAGGTGTATGCTGCTTCGAGGTGTACCGGCTGATTTCCAAAACGGTGAAGCAGGTCTTTTTCCATGGCATCGAGCATTGTCTTCTTCGCCTGTTTCCATCCTCTGACCTTGGCATAGGCATCCAGCTTTTCTCCCTGGATCTGCAGAACCGGTTTCAGATTCAGGACTGTTCCGATTGCTGCAGCGGCCGGTGTGATTCTTCCGCCCTTTTTCAGATATTTCAGCGTGTCCACAGTAATGTAAATACTGGATTCAAATTTGTTTTTTTCCAGAATTTCCCGGATCCCGGCTGCGGATTTTCCTTCGGATGCAAGCCAGATGGCGTCCTTGACAGACTGCCGCTGCGTCACGGAAATCCTCTGGTTGTTGACTACCTGCACACGTCCGTCATAATCATCCGCCAGCATCATGGCAGTCTCGCAGGAACTGCTCAGCCCGCTGGACATCGGAATATAGACAATTTCATCGTACTCTTCCAGATATTTGTCCCACAATCCCATGACATCCCCCGGCGCAGGCTGGGAAGTTTTAATATCATGATTTGCTTTCAGGCGCTCGTAAAATTCTTCCTGGGATAAGGTAATTTCCTCAAAATATTCTTCCCCATCGATAAAAAACGGCATCGGAAGGATTCCGATTCCAAGTTCCTTCCCTTCTGCCTGTGTAATTCCACTGTTGCTGTCCGTCAAAACGGCAACACGACTCATACCATCCTCTCCTTTTCTTTGTTTTCTTCCTATACGGTAATGATATCCGATCTGGTGTCTCTTTTGGCAACCATAATCGGAATGTCCTCTCCTTTGTATGGATTATCCCCGAGAGTGACTTCCAGTTTCACTGTTTCATAGGCCAGCTCGGCATAATTATTCTCCTTGCTCAGATGTCCAAGCATCACGCATTTCAGATCATCGTGCAGGATGTCGCACAGCAGTCTGCCGGAAGATTCATTGGAAAGATGTCCCCGGTTTCCCATCACCCGCTGTTTCAGGTAATACGGGTAGACACCGACTTCCAGCATATGTATGTCATGATTGGCCTCCAGAAGAACCGCGTCCAGATTTTTCAGATTCTCCACAGTATAATCATCATAGATCCCCAGATCTGTCGCAACAGCGGCCGCTTTCTTTCCATTTTCGAAGCGGTATCCTGTCGGTTCATTTGCATCGTGTGAAATCCGAAATGGCCGGATTGTCAGCTCTTTTAAAGTAAACGGCTCATCCGCGCGAATCTCATGGAGCAGTCCCTCCGGCATTTTCCCAAGACTTTTATAATTCTGGATTCCTTCGATCGTTCCTTTTGTGGCGTAGATCGGAATGCCGTACTTTCTGCTGAAAACTCCAAGCCCCTGAATATGGTCGGCGTGCTCATGGGTAATAAAAATCCCGTCCAGCTCGTCCCCTTTCACATCCAGATCCTTCAGTCCTTCCTCGATCCGCTTCTTGCTGATCCCGGTATCGACCAGCACGTGTGTATGTTCATCTCCTACATAAATACAGTTTCCGCTGCTTCCGCTGGCTATACTGCAAATTCTCATGTTTTCCTTTCTCCTTCAAAGTTTCTAGTACGATTCTAACGCTTCTTTGATCTGGATGCAAGTCTCTTTAAAATCCTCTCCGTTTTCAATCACTACGCTGCATGCGTTCCGGAACTGTTTTTCCGATTTCTGGTTCTTCATGATTCCGTCTATCCTTTCGTCCGTATATCCCCGGCTTTCTTTCAGCCGCTTTCTGCGGACTTCATCCGGCGTATGGATATACCAGAATTCATCACAGATCTCCTCATAGTGATCCTCGATCAGAAGCGCTGCCTCGACGACAAAAATCCGCGTACCAGCCTCTTTTTCTTCCTCTTTTTTCTTTCGGATGTATTCCTTGACCCGGGGGTGTACAATCCGGTTCAGCCTTTGAAGCTTTTTTTCATCAGCAAACACAATGTTTCCCAGCTTTTTCCGGTCAATCTTTCCATCCCCGTCAAGAATTCCGCATCCAAACTTCTCTATAATTTCCTCATAGCAGACCTCTCCAGGCTCCTGAAGCTTATGCGCCACCTTGTCCGCTTCGCAGACAACTGCCTGAAAGTCTGTCTCCAGGAAGCCGAGGACCGTGCTTTTTCCGGCCCCGACTCCTCCTGTTATTCCTATTGTTTTCATCTGAATTCCTGACTTTTCTCTATTTGGCCTCATACCAGTTTGATCCGACGCTCATATCTGCAATCAGCGGAACCTTCAGATCTGCGGCATGTTCCATCTCTTCTTTCAGTATCTCTTTAACTTTCTCTACTTCATCGATTCTGGCCTCTACCAGAAGCTCATCGTGTACCTGAATGACAATACGGGACTCCATCTGTTCCTCACGAAGCCGCTGATTGACACGGATCATCGCAATCTTCATGATGTCTGCCGCTGCCCCCTGAATCGGGGAATTCATTGCCACACGTTCTCCAAAACTTCTCTGCATGAAGTTGCTGGAAGAAAGCTCCGGAACCGGTCTTCTTCTTCCAAAAATCGTTGTCACATATCCGTGTTCTTTTGCGAAAGCCACTTCTCCGTCCAGATATGCTTTGACCCCCGGATAGGTTTCAAAATAGCGGTCAATATATTCTGCCGCTTCTTTTCTTGTAATGCTCAAGTCCTGACTAAGCCCAAAGGAACTGATCCCGTAGACAATCCCGAAATTGACCGCCTTCGCATTTCTTCTCTGCAGATCTGTCACCTCGTCAAACGGTGTATGGAATACCTGGGATGCCGTCGTCCTGTGGATGTCTTTTGCCTCCTTATATGCCTGAATCAGCGCCTCATCATCTGAACAGTGCGCCAGAATCCGAAGCTCAATCTGGGAATAATCCGCATCCACAAACACGAATCCTTCCTCCGGCACAAAGACTTTCCGGATCTGTCTTCCCAGTTCCATCCGGATCGGGATATTCTGAAGATTCGGCTCCGTACTGCTGATCCGGCCGGTCGCCGTAACAGTCTGGTTAAAAGTACCGTGAATCCGGTGATCCTCCGAAATAAAATTCACTAGGCCGTCCGCGTAGGTGGATTTCAGCTTTGCCAGCTGCCTGTATTCCAGAATCTTCGATACGACCGGATAGTCCGGCGCCAGCTTTTCCAGAATATCTGCCGCTGTGGAATATCCTGTCTTCGTCTTCTTTCCATGAGGGAGCTCCAGGTGTTCAAAAAGAACGACTCCCAGCTGTTTCGGAGAATTGATATTAAAGGTTTCCCCTGCCAGTTCAAAAATCTCCGCCTCCAGTCTTTCGATCTGGACGCCAAGATCCTGTCCGTATTCTTTCAGGGCTTCCGCTTCCACTTTCACGCCTGCCTGCTCCATATCAAAAAGCGCAAACACAAGCGGCATCTCGATTTCATCAAAAAGTGCTTCCATGCCGTATTCTTTCAGCTTTTCCCGGAGTACGTCTGCTGCCCGGTACATCGTATACGCCTCATAACAGCTCTTTTTCTCTTCAGAAAGCTTCGCATCAATCGTAAGATCCAGATATTCTCTTGCCACATCGTCAGGCTCATAGGAGCTCTTGAGCGGATTTAACAGGTAGGCGGCCACATGAACATCAAAGAAATTCTCCCGTCTGCATGTCCGGACATGCGGCAGTTCTTTTTTTACGTCAAACATGGAAATCTGCGCCCGGCTTTCTGTCAGAGCGGACAGACGTTCCATAAGAGCATCCGCGGAAATCCCGTTTCCGGTCTGAATGGAAACGATCTCGTCCTTCCCGTCTGCTGAAAAGGCAAGCACCGCTCCGGAAATACCGCTCATTGCGGCAAATAACGGAAGAACATTCTCCGTATTCCGCTCCAGAACAACACCTACAGTCCCGGCCCCTGCCGCCTTTTCAAATACAGCATCCATGCCGGCAGGGTCTGTTACGGTCACAAAACTGTCCTCAATTTCGGAAGCCGGAGCCTGAATCTCAAACTTTCCAAGCAGATTTTTAAATTCCAGCTTCTGGAACCACTCATATGCTTCAGCAGTAAAGAGTTCTCCAATCTTTCCTTCTTCCACTTCATACGGAAAATCCGCATGGACATTGATCGTCGCAAGTTCCTTGCTCATCTGTGCCAGATCGTAATGCTCTTTCAATGCTTTTGCCGCCCTCGGAGGCTTAAGTTCGTCCACATGGGCATATGCATTCTCGATCGTCTGATACTCCACGATAATCTTCGTCGCTGTCTTCTCTCCGATGCTCGGAACGCCCGGAATATTGTCAGAAGCATCTCCCATCAGCGCCTTGACATCGATAAACTCTTTCGGCGTCACCTGGTACTTTTCTTTTACATCCTCTTCCAGATAATCTTCCACTTCAGTCCGTCCCTGCTTCGTCTTCGGGATACGGATTTTTACTTTCTTTGTGGCAAGCTGAAGAAGATCCCGGTCTCCGGAAAGGACAACGACCTGCATGCCCGCCTCCTCGCAGCGTCTGGAAAGTGTCCCGATCAGGTCGTCCGCCTCGAGTCCTGCCTGTTCAATCAGTCGGATCCCCATCGCTTTCAGAACCTCTTTGATCACCGGAACCTGCTGCCGGAGCTCTTCCGCCATCGGCTTTCTCGTGCCTTTATACTCCTTGTACATCTCATGCCGGAATGTCGGCGCATGAACATCAAAGGCAACCGTCAGATATTCCGGCTTTTCCTCCTCGAGTATTTTAAAAAGAATATTTAAAAATCCATAAACTGCATTCGTATGAAGTCCTTCGGCATTGGTCAGATCCGGAAGTCCGTAAAATGCCCTGTTCAGAATACTGTGTCCGTCAATCAGGACAATTTTCTGGTCTTGAAATTGTTTTTCATTCATTGTCAAACCCCGTTCCATGTCAAAATACTTCTTTTATTTTACTTCGTTTTGCCCTCTTTTACAATGCTAAAATATGCCAAGATGCTCCAGAAGAATTTTGAGTCCGATCAGAATCAGGACAATTCCGCCGAAACATTCCGCTTTATTTCTGTATTTTGTTCCGAATACCGTACCGATTTTCAGGCCGGCTGCTGAAATCACAAATGTCAGGCAGCCGATAAACGCTGCTGCCGGGGCAATATTGACATCCAGAAACGCAAATGTCACGCCGACTGCCAGAGCATCGATACTGGTCGCCACTGCCAGCGCAGTCATTTCCTTCACGTCAAACCGTGCACCCACGCATTCCTCTTCTCCTCTGGACTCCCGGATCATATTTCCTCCGATGATGGCCAGCAGAATAAATGCGATCCAGTGATCCACACTCTGAATAGCTCCCTTAAAATTCACACCTACAAAATATCCGATGGTCGGCATCAATGCCTGAAAGCCTCCGAAATAAAGTCCCACACACAGTATGTACTTCGGCTTCGCCACTCCCACAGAGAGCCCTTTACAGATAGATACTGCAAATGCGTCCATGGCAAGGCCCACTGCTATGAAAAACAGTTCCAAAAATCCCATTTCTTTTTCCTCCTGGTTGTTTTTTCTTCCCTTAAAATCTGCGCAGAACTTCCGTAAAAAGAGCAAAAAAAAATCGAGTCCTACCCATATCATCTTCTGATACAGATAAGTCTCGTTGTTTCATACAAAGCCAGGATCGCTCCAATATGTTGACTTTGTCACACCGAAAGTGCCAACTACTCCCTTATGCTCATTCTTTCTTTGTCATTTCCGCGCCAGCGTTCATCGCTGTTTTGTATTATAACCGACATTCTGCCTTCTTTCAACATTTTTTTCATGATCTGAGCACTTTCTTTCTCACTGCGTCAAAAACGGCAGTCCTCCTCACCCGGGTAACTGCCGTTTTTTCTTATTTGACAGAAAACTGTTAAATAAAAATGCTCCGCGGAATGCGCACTCGCGCAAAGCAGAAGTTTGCCGCTAAAGCGACCGCGCCCGGCGCGAGAGTTCCGCAAGCGGAACTCTTTGTTATAATTTGGAATATCCGTAACTGTTTACCAGCGCCTCAACACGCTTTCCTTCCCTGCACATCGGGCAGCTCTGCGGAGTGTATACTTTGTAGTCCGGCAGATCCGCGCTAGTAAAAATGGATTTCACTTCCATATCCGCAATCCTGGACACAGCACTGAAAATTCCTGCAACGCCGCACACCTTCCCGCCGTAATACAGTACAGACTCCGCTGCCTTTAAGATCGTCTTTCCTGTTGTAATCGAAGCCGCCAGAATCAGTACCTGCTTGTTTTCAATCATCCGGATCTTATTATCACGGAACAAAATCTGTCCCATCGTATCAAACTCCGGCGTCACAACAGAAATATTGTTGTCGTGGCTCATGGACATATTTGTCTCGTCCGCCAGAATCTCTGCCATAAATGTACCGATCACTTCCGTTTCATCCAGGCATACGATCGTGTCAATGTACGTATGCGTGTATTCCTCCGCCAGAACCCTGGCTGTCTCCCGCGCATTGTGGTGTCTTGTTTTGACTGTGGACATATCGATATAGGTATTGATATGAGAATTACTTGTGGCAAAATGACCTTTCAGAATCTTAATCCGCGCCTTCGGATTCTTCCCGGAACGCAGATTGGTTAAACGTTCATCCATAGGACTGTCCCTCCTTTTTCATTTCTTTCTGATACGGTAACGGTTTTGATAAAGTCATTATACCACATTTTCCCTGACAGGAGTATCTTATGAAACAGACTGCCAGATGACCTTTCCATCAATCATTGTTTTACACACGCTGGCATCCGTATCGAGTCCCGGCCTTCCTTTCACCAGGATCAGGTCCGCGTCCTTCCCCTCCCGGAGTGTTCCGACCCGGTCTTCCACTCCAAGGACGTGCGCCGGATTGATGGTCACCATGCGAAGGGCCCGCAGATACGGTACGCCCTCCCTGACAGCTTCCCCGATATGATGATACAAAGACTCTTCGCTGAGAATCGGCGAATCGGTGATCAGCGCCACATTCACGCCACGCTCATCCAGCGTTTTGACCGCTTCGATGTCTACTTTCCGCCGCTCTCCTGCCGCCCGGTATGTTCCGATCGGCCCGTAGCAGACATCGCATCCGCTTTCCACAATCTCATCGATATAATCGGATGCGCCCCAGGCGTGTTCCAGCGAGAACCGGACTCCATATGCGTTTGCCACTTCGATAGCGGTCAGCATATCATGCTGGGTACAGTGAATCTTGCATGGAATCTCCCTTTTCAGCGCCGGGATCATCGCCTCCATGTCCGCATCATATGCCGGATGATCTCCGGATTCTTTTGCTTCCATGTAATCTTTTGCTTTTCGGAAGGTGTCCCACAGCACCTGAGCCACACCCATCCGGGTCATCGGAAGCTGGTTTCTCTCTCCATAGGTTCCTTTCGGATTTCCTCCAAGAGCTATTTTTACGGCACACGGAGCCTTAATTGACATGTCAAACACATTATTTCCATATGTCTTCAGCGCAAACGGAAGTCCGCAGAACACATTTCCACTTCCAGGAGTCAAAAGCATCGTCGTAATTCCGTGGGAATACGCTGCCTTGAATTCTCTTGCCTGCGGATTTACGCTGTATCTTGCATCTATGGACAACGTCACCGGATTTGTCATCTCATTTGCGTCATCCACGGAGGATTCTCCGTTAAAATCAAATAATCCGATATGAGAATGCGCCTCGATCAGCCCCGGCATGACATTGAGTCCTGCCGCATCGATCACTTCCACATCCCCGGAAAGTTCCTCTTCCGGAATACGGGTGCCGATCTTCTTGATCTTTCCGTCCTCCACCAGAATCTCACCTGTGAAAACAGTATCTCCATCTTCCATTGTGTAAATCGTTCCATTTTGAATCAGAGTCTGTGCCATCAGAATACCACCTCCCCATTGATCATGCTGGTTCTGACTCTTGCCGCATAAGTTTTCACCGGATGTCCGGTATAGATGGAAAGATCCGCATCCTTTCCGGTCTCCAGTGTCCCGATTCTGTCAGATACGCCCAGCATTTTTGCCGGATTCAGCGTCATCATCTTCACCACTTCTTCCGCGTCCGCTCCTGCCCGGTACACTTCAATGGCGGTCCACAGGAACACTTCTCTTCCCTCTGAAAAACCTCCGTTGGAAGCGGTAAACGCAACCAGATTTCCATTCTCATTCAGATCGCAGATTTTCCCAAGATCCATTCCGTGCTTGGTTACCTGTGAGCAGTCGCTGACATTTCCCAAAATCAGTCCGGCATTCTGCCGCTTGATCTCCTCCAGCGCCCGGTCAAACTCGTACCCGTCCACCAGGACAAGGGATGTATGTTCCGTTTTCATCATTTCCAGTACACCCTGAATCTCTCCCGCTGTCTGGGCCGCCACAAAGGCCGGCATGCTGCCCTTTTCAAAGATTTCGCAAATCAGTTTTCCCTTTTCTTGTTCCTCCGGAGCTTTTGCCTTTCTGAGGGCCTCCTGAAAAATCCAGAATGCTCCCATTCTTGTTTTTGGCATCTGGTTTCGTCCGCCATAGACCGATTTCACCTCGGATGTGACGCTGCACTTGAGTGCCGCCTTTTCTTTGACAAGCCTGTCTGCCATCTTCATATGGGCAGTTTTGCATACGGCAATCTGTCCACCCATCACATTGGCATTTCCAGGAGTCAGGCCCACTGCCGTGATCCCGCTCTTATAAAACTCCTGGGCATCGATCTCATCCGGATCAATGGCATATTTCACATTCAGCTGCGGAGTCAGCGGATCGGTTTTCTCCTGATTGTCCAGATATCTGGACGGCATCCCCATGGCTCCCACAGAGGAATGAGGATCAATGAATCCAGGGAAAATCTCGCAGCCGGACGCATCGATCACCTCCGCCTCCTGACAGCAGATGCCAGGCGCGATGTCCCGGATCACCCGCCCTTCCGTCAAAATGTCGCATCCATCCAGGACGGTCCCGTCCCCTACATGGATTCTTCCGTTTTTTATCAGGTACATGCTGTTGTTGTCCCTCCTTTTCTGAAAAAAGCCGATCACAAAAGCGACCGGCCCTTTTTGCTGACTGGTATTCTAATTTTCCACGGAAACCTGTGAAAAGTCTACCAGACCGTTTGTTGCTACATAATAATTTTTTACATGGTTTTTCACGTAAGTCGGTGATGCTTCCAGGTACATTGGAGCAATCAGGGCATTTCCTACCACAAGCTGTTCCGC
Source organism: Drancourtella sp. An12 (assembly GCF_002160935.1). Lineage (NCBI taxonomy): Bacteria > Bacillati > Bacillota > Clostridia > Eubacteriales > Oscillospiraceae > Drancourtella > Drancourtella sp. An12. The sequence continues at coordinate 116,369 of NZ_NFLO01000006.1, forward strand.
CTGAAGATAGATCTCCGCCTTTTCCTTGTCATCTACGACATCTTTTGCCTGATTCAGAAGTTCTGTAAACTTCTGGGAATCTTCATTGTTCCATCCTGTCTTGTCCGCGTTGAAATAACCATTGACCGGTTCAAACAGCTGCAGAAGTGCACTTGGTTCATTATAGTACGGTCCCCAGCCTCCGCAGGCAATGTCATAATCTCCGGCATCGATTTTATCCCACATGATGTTCCATTCCATCATATCGATCTGCACATTGATACCAAGCTTTTCTTCCCATACCTGTTTCATCCACTCACCGATCTTCTTGGAAAGCTCTGATGTTCCGCGGCTTGCGTAGCGGATCGTCATCTGAGACGGATCTGTACTCTTTCCAAGCTCTGCAAGACCTTCCTGCAGAAGTGCCTTTGGATCTGTGTATTCTTCCTGCATCTGAGTTACAAAGTAATTCTTTCCGTCTACAAGCTCTGTATAGGTTTTATCTCCCACCTTCATCGTATCCGGCATCATAGAGTAAATCGGTACAGACATACCATCCCGGAGCGTATCTACCATTTCCTGCCTGTCAAAAGCAATGGAAAGTGCCTGGCGGATTTTCGTATTGCTCAAATATTCATTTTTCAGATTGAACATAAAGAAATCCGGTGCACTGGACGGAACCGTCATCTCCTGGGAGTCGCCGGCCGCCGTGATGGTTTTACCCCAGTTGGTGTCCGATGTGCTGACAACATCCAGCTCGCCGTTGATAAACGCCTGCACTGCTGTGGAAGATTCCTGGATAACCTTGTAATTGACTTTGTCCAGCTGCATGTCTTCCTGTCCCCAGTACTGATCGTTCTTCTCCAGAACCATCTCGGTATTCTGATTCCAGCTTGTCACTTTTAACGGTCCGTTGTAGACTGTCTTATCCGGAGCAGTTCCATATTCGGATCCATATTCCTCATATTTGGCCTGGTTGACCGGATATGCGGAACCTGCTACCAGCTGTAAGAAATAGGACGCCGGGTGTACCAGCTGGATTTCCAGAGTTTCCTCATCCAATGCCTTGACACCGATTTCATCCGGTGTCTTTCCATTGTTGTACAGTGCCTCTGAGAAATTGACAATGACTCCGTCAAACAGCCATGCATTCGTTGCCGCTGTATTTGGATCTGCCATCTGTTTGAACGTAAATTCGAAATCGTTGGCTGTCACCTTGGATCCATCGCTCCACTTTGCGTCCGGATTCATGTGGAATGTGTAGGTCAGTCCATCCTCGCTGACATCCCAGCTTTCGGCTGCTGCAGGCACAATCTCATCCGTATTGTCCTTTGCGGAACGGTCTCTTATGAGAGGATCATAAATCATGTTGTGGGCGATATTGTCCGGCGCTGTTGTATTGACCAGTGGATTTAATCCGACTACCACGCTGTTGGTGGAAATGTTCAGCACCTGTTCGGAAGATCCGCCTCCACCTGATTTTTCATCGCCTCCGCATCCTGCGAGAAGCCCTGCTGTCATGACTGCTGCAAGCAGACATGCAAGTACTCTCTTTTTCATACTATTCCTCCTTTTTAAAATTTTGTTCTCTATCCTAAATCCATGTATCCATGGATTGTCAGATCTCTTTTACCCTGTGGCATGCTACAAAATGTCCCTTCTCTATCTCCTCAAGCTTTGGCGTCTCGCTGCGGCAGAGGTCCGTCGCATACCGGCACCGTGCTGCAAACCGGCATCCCGGCTTTGGATTGACCGGACTTGGAATTTCGCCCTCAATCGGGATCCGGGTCTTTTTCTTTTCCTCTTTCGGATCCGGAATCGGGATCGCCGACATCAATGCCTTCGTGTATGGATGCAGCGGATTGTCATACAGCTCATTGCTGGACGCGAATTCCACCATGTTTCCGAGATACATAACGCCGACCCGATCGGAGATATGCTTTACCATGGAAAGATCATGGGCGATGAAAAGATAGGTCAGATTCTTTTTCTTCTGAAGCTCAATCAGAAGGTTGACGATCTGCGCCTGGATGGATACGTCCAGCGCGGAAATCGGCTCGTCACATACGATAAATTCCGGTTCAATGGCAAGCGCTCTTGCAATTCCGATCCTCTGCCTTTGACCTCCGGAAAATTCATGCGGGAAACGGAGGGCATGTTCCCTGTTCAGGCCCACTAGTTCCAACAGTTCATAAATTTTTTCCTGACGTTCTTTTCCTGTATACAGCTTATGAATGTCGATCCCTTCTCCGATAATATCCCCTACCGTCATTCTCGGATTCAAAGAGGAATACGGGTCCTGGAAAATAATCTGTGCTCTCTTTGTGAATTCCTTTTTCTCTTTTTTATGTAGGCTGTGAATTTCCACCCCGTCAAAGATCACTTCTCCTCCGGTGGCATCATAAAGTCCCATTACGGTTTTGCCGCACGTCGTTTTCCCGCAGCCCGACTCTCCTACAAGCCCCAGCGTCTCGCCTTTATAGATTTTAAAGCTGACTCCATCCACCGCTTTTAATGTCTGATGGCGTCCCACCTGAAAATACTTTTTTAAGTCTTTGACTTCAATCAGAACCTTTTTCTCGTCCATCACTGATTCCCCCTTCTGATCATATTTTCCGGAAGTCCGCTGACATCCGCCTTCGGATGGTGCAGCCAGCAGGAACATTTCTGGGAATGGCTGAATTTCGTCTCCTCAGGATACTGCATTCTGCAGATCTTCATGCCGTATTCACATCTCGGTGCAAAAGAACATCCCTTAGGAGGGTTAATCAGATCCGGCGGTGTTCCCTTTAAAGAATACAAGGTTTCTTTGTTGTTCGAATGAATTTTCGGAACCGAGTTGAGCAGCGCTCTTGTGTACGGATGAGTGGACTGGTAGAAGATCTCGTCTACCGTTCCTCTTTCCACAATCTTACCTGCATACATGACCTGAATATAGTCCGCCACGCTCGCCACGACTCCCAGGTCGTGTGTAACAAGGATTACTGCCATGTTCAGTTCTTTCTGCAGGTCTCCGATCAGATCCATGATCTGAGCCTGAATAGTAACATCCAGCGCAGTGGTCGGTTCATCGGCAATCAGAATCTCCGGCTTGCACGCAAGGGCAACTGCAATCATGGCTCTCTGCCTCATTCCTCCGGAAAATTCGAACGGATACTGCTTCATCCGCTTTGACGCATTTGGAATTTTTACCAGTTCCAGCATCTTTTCGGCTTCTTTCATTGCATGTTCTTTGGACGTCTGTGTATGGATCAGGATACTTTCCGCGATCTGCTCTCCGATCTTCATGGTCGGATTCAGCGATGTCATCGGATCCTGAAAAATCATGGAAATCTTGCTTCCTCTGATCTGGGTCATCTGATTTTCCGTATAGTCCAAAAGATTGTCTCCCTGGAACAGGATCTGTGCCCCGCCGCCTTTTTCAATCATCGTATTCTGGGCCGGAAGAAGCCCCATAATCGCTTTGGATGTCACGGTCTTTCCACATCCGGATTCGCCTACGATCGCAAGTGTTTCTCCTTTTCTCAGACTGAAGTCCACTCCTCTTACTGCATGTGATATCCCGGCATAGGTTTTGAAGGAAACATGCAGATTCTTTACTTCCAATATATTTTCGTTCATCATGATTCCCCCTTATTTTCTCAGTTTTGGATCCAGTGCGTCAGAAAGTCCGTCACCGATCAGATGGAATGACAGCATCGTAAGGACAATCATCAAACACGGGAAGAACAACTGGTGCGGATAGAACATCAGCTGCTGCTGCCCTGCGGATGCCAGCGCACCCCAGCTTGTCTCCGGCGGTCTCACACCCAGCCCGATATAACTTAAAAACGCCTCGCTGAATACGAATCCTGGAATCGACATGGTGATATCTACCATGATAATTCCAAGGGTGTTCGGAAGCAGATGCTTGATAATGATTCTGCCTGTGGACGCTCCCAGTGCTTTTGCCGCCTGTACATAATCCTGTTCCTTGATCTGAAGAATCTGGCCCCGGACCATACGCGCTGTTCCTACCCAGGCTGTCAGGCTCATGGCGAACACAAGGGAAAACAGGCTTCTTCCCATGACCATGGACAGAATCGTGACAATAATCAGATACGGAAGATTTCCGATCAGTTCGCAAAGTCTCATGATGATATCGTCTACCAGCCCGCCTTTTAATCCGGCCAGTGCTCCGGCCAGAGCCCCGATGACAAACATTACTGCGGTACAGCAAAGACCGATATAAATCGAAATCCGGCCGCCGACACAGACACGGGTAAACAGATCTCTTCCCATATCATCTGTTCCAAACCAGTGCTCGGCACTCGGTCCCTGATTTTTAATGTCCGCATTGATATACTGATAATCCTTTCCCGAAATCGTCGGGCCCAAAAACAGCAGCAGAATAATCGCAATCAGGAGGATCAGTCCGAAGATTGCAAGCTTGTTGGCTTTGAATCTTCTCCAGACATCCGCCCAGTATGTAAGGGACTTCGCTCCCAGTTCTTCTCCCGACAATCCTTCTGTGCCGATTCGTTCAAACAGATCCTCTGTATCATTCACAGAGTCTGAAATATTGATGTTCTCTCTCATTTCCATCACTTGCTCACCTCGCTTTTACTTCTTTCCCTTTGCGACCCGGATCCGCGGATCCACGATGCCGTACAGAATATCCACAACAATCAGTGCTCCCACAAACAGGATTGCAAAGAAAATGGTAAGTCCGATAATCATCGTATAGTCATTGTCCGAAACTGCTTTTACATAGTAAAAACCAAGCCCCGGAATCGAAAACATCTTCTCAAGAATAAAGGATCCTGCAAACACTCCTGAAATCGCCGGTCCGATCATGGTAATAATCGGGATCATGGAGTTCCGAAGAACGTGTTTTTTGACGACTCTCTTCCGGTTACAGCCCTTCGCCTGAGCCGTAACGATATAGTCTTCCCCGATCACGGAGATCATGCTGCTTCGTGTATATTTCGTATAGGAAGCGATTCCTCCGATGGCGTATGCCGCAACCGGGAGAATGTAGTGCTTTAACTCTCCCCATCCAAATACCGGAACCAGTTTCCATTTGAATGCGAGAAAATACTGCAAAACAGCTGCAAACACAAAGCTTGGCACACAGATCGCCAGCACGACGAGCACCCGTATCACATGATCCACCGGCCTTCCCCGGTTCAGCGCCGCTATCATGCCAAGCGCCACTCCGATGGTCACCTGGAACAAAATAGCAAGCAATCCTATTTTGGCCGAAGTCCATGTATTTTCCCTGATTACTTCATTCGCCGTTTTTCCGGTGTAAACAATGGATTCTCCGAAATTCCCGGTTGTCAAAAGGTTCTTCATATATGTGAGATACCTTTGAAATACCGGCTTGTCCAGTCCGTACTTTTTCTCAATAATCTCCTGTGCCTGCTCCGGCATCTGTCCGACCTTTGCTGCAATCGGATCTCCAGGTGCCCCCGCTACAAGAAAAAATGTAGCTGTTGCAATCAAAAACAATGTCAGAATTGCATATGCCAGCCGTTTCCCAATAAATTTCAGCATCTTTTTCTCTCCCTTCTTTTTCCCGTCAGCTTTCCTCTGACTGCTTTTTCTTTTGAAGTTCCTGGAATAATACTTCCGGCACAATCATGTAATGATGCTGGATCTCTTCGCAGATCTGCTCCACTGACTGCATCCGGAACGAATCCAGAATCCTCTGGTGGTTATACTGGATATAATCAAATGGCACCAGTGCTTCCGATCCCATCGTATAGTAAGCTGCCGTGTTCCCGCTTTCCAACGACTTCCATACTTTGTAGAGCTTATCACTGTGAGATGCCATTACCACATAAGAATGAAACTGTTCGTCCAGTTCAATGATCTGATAAAGATCTTTCCTACCGGCCGCCTCGCCAAGTTTTCTGAGATTGTTCTCCATTTTTCTGTCCAGTTCTTCCGTCAGTTTTCCGGAGCACATTTTAACCGCAAGTTCTTCTAACGTCGAACGAATCAGATAGGCTTCCTGCATTTCTGCATAAGTCATTGTTCTTACAATACATCCCTTATGAGATTCGTATTCAAGCAGCCCTTCCTCTTCAAGCTGTCTTAATGCTTCCCGGACCGGCCCTCTGCTTGTCTGAAACTCCTCAGAAATCTGGGCTTCAATCATCCTTTCTCCCGGTTTGATTTCTTCATTTAAAATTTTCTTTCGCAAAACTTCCGCAACCTGTTCCCTCAGTGTTTTTCGTGATATTGATGCTTTGGCCATAGTCGTCTCCTTTTTCACTTTACTTTGCGAAATTATTGAGTTTATTATACCCCTCCCCCTTGTATAAAGTCAATTGTTGACAATCGACTTTATACAAAAATAACCGCCAAAATTTCATTTTATTTTTTATGCATTTTGTCTATTACAGGTATTAATTTTTTCTATTTTTGTATGTTTTGCTTATTTTACGTGGATTTGAGATAGATAAAAAAAGAGCCGTTCATCATCCAACGATACGACCGCATTGTTGGAGCAACAGCTCTGATCTTTCATGTTTCCAAATATTTAATTCTCTTTTCTCATTTCGGCAATATAATCATCAATATCCTTTATGATATACTGCTCTCCCATTGTATGGAGAGACTCAAAATACTTCATAATATACTCATCCACTTTGCAGCTTTCGAACAGATCTGCAACTTCAGAACCAGAGAGCCCTTTAAAATGACGATATCTCTCCATGCAGTAAATCAAAAAACCGGCTTCTTTGCTCACCTTCTTATGCCTCCTCCGGATAATCATAGGATCCTGTTAAAAGTTCATCCTGGTACATCGTATAAAATGTCAGGGGGCTGCAATGCCATAGTTTCGATTGTTCATCAGAAAGTTCCTTGTATAATTTCGATCGATAAAAACATGAAATTGCCGATTTTTCATCTATATTACTATTTTTTACAATTTGATCGATAATAGGCGGTATAATAATAGCCAACATTGCACGGTATACATCATCATTTGCCACTGCCCCCAAAAAAGAATCTACCTCTTGCTGCCCTTTCAAATTTCCAATTATTCAAAAACAGCGGGAACCCCTTTTCCCTGTGGTTTTCCCGCTCTTTTCGTATCTCTTTATTTGATAAAGTACTGCCGGCGGCGGGACTTGAACCCGCACATGGTTGCCCATAACAGATTTTGAGTCTGCCTCGTCTGCCATTCCGACACGCCGGCTTTTCCCGGCTGATTAAGCCGAGAATTATTATATCACAGCAACTCTTTGTTTGCAAGGAATTATTTCCAGATTTTTTCTGATTCCGCGATCAGTTCTTTTCCGATCTCAAAGCAGTCGAAGGTTGCAAAGTAGTCTGCCGGAGTCTCGGCGCGGCGGATCAGCTGTGCTGTTCCATCTTCTTTCAAAAGGACTTCTGCGGATTTGAGTTTTCCGTTGTAATTGTAGCCCATGGAAAATCCGTGTGCTCCGGTATCGTGGATCACGAGCACATCTCCCATATCGATCTTCGGAAGCATCCTGTCGATCGCGAATTTATCGTTATTCTCGCAGAGAGATCCGGTGACATCGTATTTATGATCACACGGCTCGTTTTCTTTTCCCATTACTGTAATATGATGGTATGCACCATACATGGCCGGGCGCATCAGATTGACCGCGCAGGCATCCACGCCGATATATTCTTTATGCGTATGTTTTTCATGGATCGCTTTTGTCACAAGACATCCGTACGGTCCCATCATAAATCTTCCAAGTTCCGTGTAGATTGCCACATCCCCCATTTCTGCCGGAACGAGCACTTTTTCGTATACTTTTCGTACGCCTTCTCCGATGACGCGGATATCATTCGGCTCCTGGTCCGGACGGTATGGAATTCCGATTCCGCCGGAAAGATTGATAAATTTGATATGAACACCGGTCTCTTCTTTCAGCTTGACCGCTGTTTTGAAAAGCACTTCGGCAAGCATCGGGTAGTACTCATTCGTCACCGTGTTGCTTGCGAGAAATGCGTGGATTCCGAATTCTTTTGCTCCTTTTGACTTCAGGATTTTAAATGCTTCTGTGATCTGTTCTGTTGTCATGCCGTATTTGGCATCTCCCGGGTTGTCCATGATGTCATTGGTAATCTGAAAAACTCCACCCGGATTGTAACGGCAGCTGATCGTCTCCGGAATGTGTCCGATCGCTTCTTCAAGGAAATCAATATGCGTGATATCATCCAGATTGATGATGGCCCCGAGACGGTCGGCAAGCTGAAAGTCCTCTGCCGGAGTATCATTGGATGAAAACATGATGTCCTCTCCTTTCATTCCCATTGCCCCGGATAACATCAACTCCGTAAAAGAGGAACAGTCACAGCCGCAGCCATACTCCTTTAAAATCTGAATCAGGAACGGATTCGGCGTCGCCTTTACTGCAAAATATTCTTTATATCCCGGATTCCATGCAAAGGCCTCCTTTAAAGCTCTTGCGTTCTCCCGAATTCCCTTTTCATCGTACAGGTGAAACGGGGTCGGAAATTCCTGAATAATTTCATCCAGTTTTTCTTTGGAAACAAATGGTTTCTTTTCCATCAGTTCTTTTCTCCTTTCGTAAGTTCAATCACTTTTATCTCATTTGCCATCGCCTCTTTGAAAATCTCAACGAAATTGCGCTGGCCTGTATACAGACAGGTATTTCCGGACTGCTCTCCATATTCTCCGCTCAGGACAAAGGAGGAATCCACAATCATTCCCACCTGCCCTTTTTTGTCCCCGGCACGGTAAATGGTCCCTGGTTCTTGTAACTCTTCCCAGTCTGTGATGATGACGACTTTCTTTCCTGCATCGGAAAGAGTCTGCAGATCCGGAAGCACTACTTTCAGGAAAGACTGTCCGGCTGAAATATAAACTCTTTCTTCTGCTTTTTTCAGAAGACCTCTTGCCTTTGACTCCACTGCCTCCTGCCCGGAAATAGTGATGTAGCCTTCCTCTTCTTTTTTCTGAACAGGCGCATGGAGAAGCAGCCAGTCCTCCTCATTTTTCAGCTGGTCAATCTTTTCTTCACAGAACTCCTGAACCGGCACTGCAAGATATTTTCTGCCTGTCTCATTTTCTTCCAGATAAGCTGCTCCTTTCTCGCACAGAGAAGCCAGCGAGGCATAGACATTCGAACGGGAAATTCCCGTCAGTTTTGCCGCCTCATATCCGGTCAGCTTTCCATTCTCAAGAAGGCTCTCATAAAGGGAAGCCTCCTGTCTCGTTAAATCAAATTTCATTAAATGCTCTTTAAACTGTTCTGTACCCATATTTTCTCCTTAGTAGCTCTTTATGGTACTACTATAGCACATTTTCCCGGAAAGTCAAGAAAAATCAGGACAGACAATTCTGTCCGCCCTGACTGCATTTTTTATTCAATTACCGCAATTCTCATCATATTGCTTCCGCTGTTCCCCGCATAAGAATAAGATCCCATCGGCGCAGGAAGCCCTGCCGTCAATACAACGATATCCCCCGGTTCCACGTACTGTTTCGCTTTTACCATCTCAAGCGCGTTTTCACAGACATCTTCCATAGACTTCAGCGGAATAGATTTCAGCGGACGTACGCCCCAGTAAATCTGCATTCTGCGGAGTGTCGCCTCATCCGGACTGACACCGATGACATCTGCTCTCGGTTTGAATTTGGATACCACCTTCGCGGTTGCTCCGGACATGGTCGGCGCGACAATACATTTTGCATCCAGGTTGTCTGCTGTTGCTACAGTGGAAAATCCGATAGCACTGGAGATGCTCTGTCTTCTGTGCTGCTGTGCTTTTTTCAGAAGCACATCATAGTCCAGATGGCTCTCCGTATTTTCTACGATCTGCACCATCATCTTGAGTGCCTCTACCGGGTATTTACCCTGTGCTGTCTCCCCGGAAAGCATGACAGCATCGGTTCCGTCATATACCGCATTTGCCACGTCGGTTACCTCTGCACGTGTCGGGCGAGGATTCCGGATCATGGAGTCAAGCATCTGTGTCGCTGTAATAACCGGTTTGAAGTTGTCATTACATTTCTTAATAATTTCCTTCTGGATATACGGAACTTCCTGTGCCGGAATTTCCACACCCATATCACCTCTTGCAACCATGACACCGTCCGCGCAGCGGATAATTTCATCGATATTGCGGATTCCTTCCGCATTTTCAATTTTTGCTATGATCGGAATATAAGGGGCGTTACATTCTCTTAACCAGCTTCGGATTTCGATAATGCACTCTGCGTTTCTTACAAAGGAAGCTGCGATAAAATCGATGCCCTGGCTGACGCCGAATTTAATGTCCTCTCTGTCTTTCTCTGTAATAGCCGGAAGACGTACCGGTACATTCGGTACATTGATCCCCTTCTTCTCCCCGAGTTCTCCTCCGTTGATTACCTTACAGATAATATCGTTTTCTGTAATTCTGACAACTTCCAACTCTATAAGTCCGTCATCAATCAGGATTTTCCGTCCAGGCATTACATCTTCGGTCAGCCCGCTGTAAGTGATGGAAACTTTGTGTTCATCTCCGACAATGTCCTCGGAAGTCAATGTGAATTCAGCCCCCTCCTGTAATATCACTTTCTTTCCGTCTTTCAGGACACCTGTACGAATCTCCGGTCCTTTTGTATCCAGAAGAATTGCAACCGGCAGTTTCTCCTCTTCCCGGATCTTCTTGAGCATATCCATACGGAATTTATGCTCTTCATAGTCACCATGTGAAAAATTGAATCTCGCAATATTCATCCCGTTTTTCACAAGATTTCTCATCAGATTCTCATCATTTGCATTTGGTCCCATTGTGCATACAATCTTCGTCTTCTTCATTTTCTTCCATTCCTTTCTGGTCGTAACCTCTTGATGTGCCTTTCTATTTTACATGTTCATGTGTAAACAGATGATCCTGACAGTATTCATAGTTTCCATTACATTTTGAACAGTAGCGGAATTCCAGTTCCGGATGGTCCAGCTCCGTCCGTCCGCAGACTGCACACCGGTGCTTCGGCACTCTGCCGTCAGGCTGCGCGGAATAATGATTCTGCGGCCTTGCTTTCATCTGTTTTTTGAATTCTCTTCTGCGCTTCTGCTGCTTTGGAGAAAATTGTGCGTAGTTTCTCGTTGAAACATAAAAAATCACAAAATTCAGAATCGAAATTGCCGCCGCAAAAGCACTTGCCCGGTAGCTGGTGTATGTTCCGCCGTATGACGGAAGAAAACCCTGAATGATCGTCCAGATGAAAAATGCCCCGTCGATCCATGCCAGCCATTTTGCCTTGACAGGCAGAATATAAAACAGAAGGAACTCCATGTCCGGATATACCGCTGCAAAAGCAAAGAACAGGGAAAGGTTCAGATAGGACGTACCCAGCATGTAGACCTGACCTGTAACCAGATAGATCAAAAGGGCGGCAATCACGTGGAACAGCACACCGGTAAAAAAATAAAGGTTGAACCGGAATGATCCCCACGTCTGCTCCAGCGTTCTTCCAATCATATAATAAAAATAAAGAGCAATGATCAGAAAGATCAGGTTGTTTGACGGCGGCTGAATCAAAAATGTAACGATTCTCCAAATTTGTCCGTGCAGAATTTCAGCTGCGTTCAATGACAGATACTGGATATAAAAATACGGATTGATGTAGTCCAGCACAAATCCGATTCCATACAGAATAATAATAAAATACATCAGATTCGGAATCGCATATCTGCCGAATTTACGCTCTAAACGTGAAATCCAATTCATCTTTTTTCTCCTTTCATACTCGTTTTTCATTGTATCCTCTCCCTGTTTTTTTGTCAATCGGCTTCACAGACTTTACAGGAATTCTTCCCGGACTTTACAGGAAATTCATTTTTCCTTAGGAAGATTTTATTGTATCTTGCTCCTTTTTGTCGTATAATAAACGATGTTGCAAAAATATATTAATTATAAGAAGAAATACATCTGCACATATAAGATAGAAAAGGAGTAACACAATATGAGCCAAAGGGATATTTTCACTCTGGGAATTGACATCGGTTCTACCACTGTCAAGATTGCGGTTCTTGATGAAAAGAACGAGATGATATTCTCAGATTATGAACGACATTTTGCCAACATTCAGGAAACCCTTTCTGACTTGCTTGGAAGAGCTGTCCACCAGCTCGGGGCCATTCATGTATCTCCGGTCATTACCGGAAGCGGCGGCCTTACCCTGGCAAAGCACCTCGGTGTTCCTTTTGTCCAGGAAGTAATTGCTGTGTCCACTGCCTTACAGGATTATGCTCCTCAGACCGATGTCGCCATCGAACTTGGCGGCGAAGACGCAAAGATTATCTATTTTGAAAACGGAAATGTGGAACAGAGAATGAACGGAATCTGTGCCGGAGGTACCGGTTCCTTTATCGACCAGATGGCCTCTCTTCTTCAGACGGATGCCACAGGTTTGAATGAATATGCAAAAAATTATAATGCCTTATATGATATTGCCGCACGCTGCGGTGTGTTTGCCAAGACAGATATCCAGCCTCTGATCAATGACGGTGCCGCAAAGGAGGACCTGGCAGCCTCTATTTTCCAGGCGGTAGTCAATCAGACAATCAGCGGTCTGGCATGCGGAAAGCCGATCCGCGGACATGTTGCATTCCTCGGCGGTCCGTTGCATTTCCTCTCCGAGCTGAGAGCGGCATTTATCCGGACACTGGAGCTGGATGACGAACATACGATTGCTCCGAAGAACTCCCACCTGTTTGCTGCTGTTGGATCCGCACTGAATTCCAAAAAAGATCTGGATGTTCCGATTATTGAGCTGCAGAAACGTCTGGCAAATCATATCCAGATGGATTTCGAAGTGGAGCGTCTGGATCCTCTCTTCGCTTCCGAGGAGGAGTTCCGTGAATTTAAGGAACGTCATGACAGACATCAGGTCCCTGTCAAGGATCTTTCCACCTACAAAGGGAATGTTTATCTTGGAATCGATGCCGGTTCCACTACGACAAAAGCTGCGCTTGTAGGCGAAGATGGTACACTTCTTTATTCCTTTTACCACGGAAATGACGGCGATCCGCTTGCCACAACGATCACCGCGCTGAAAGATATTTATTCCAGGCTTCCGGAAGACGCACGGATTGCCTACTCCTGCTCTACCGGATACGGAGAGGCGCTGATGAAAGCTGCGTTTCTTCTGGATGAGGGAGAAGTCGAGACGATCTCGCATTATTATGCGGCCTCTTTCTTCGAACCGGATGTGGACTGTATTCTTGACATCGGCGGCCAGGATATGAAATGTATCAAAATTAAAAACCATACGGTAGATTCCGTACAGCTCAATGAAGCCTGCTCCTCCGGATGCGGTTCTTTCATTGAAACCTTTGCCAAATCACTGAATTACTCTGTGGAGGATTTTGCTGACGAAGCGCTTTACGCAAAACATCCGATTGACCTTGGAACACGATGTACGGTATTTATGAACTCAAAAGTAAAGCAGGCCCAGAAAGAAGGCGCTTCTGTTGCCGATATTTCCGCCGGTCTTGCCTACTCCGTCATCAAGAACGCGCTGTTCAAGGTTATCAAGGTTTCCGACGCATCGGAACTTGGTAAGAACATTGTTGTCCAGGGCGGTACTTTCTATAACAATGCTGTACTGCGCAGCTTTGAAAAAATCGCCAACTGCGAGGCTGTCCGCCCGGATATCGCCGGAATCATGGGAGCATTTGGAGCAGCACTGATTGCCCGTGAACGGTACCATACATATGACTGCAAAGAGACAACCATGCTCTCTATCGAAGATATTGAAAATCTGACATACGAAACATCCATGGCAAAATGTCAGAGATGTGCCAACCACTGCCGTCTGACAATCAACAAGTTTACCGGCGGAAGACGTTTCATCACCGGAAACCGTTGTGAGCGGGGTCTTGGAAAGGAAAAGACCAACACCGATATTCCAAACCTCTTCTCCTATAAAAACGAGCGGTATTTTGGCTACAAGCCGCTTCCAAAGGAAGAGGCTCCTCACGGAACGATCGGACTTCCAAGAGTACTGAACATGTACGAAGATTACCCTCTGTGGTTTACCTTCTTTACAGAACTGGGATTTTCCGTTGTTCTTTCTCCTTCTTCTTCGAGAAAGATCTATGAGATGGGAATCGAATCCATCCCAAGCGAGTCCGAGTGCTATCCGGCAAAGCTTGCCCACGGCCATGTGGAGTGGCTGATCCGTCAGAATGTGGACCGGATCTTCTACCCTTGCATTCCATACGAACGGAATGAATTTCCGGATGCGAACAACCACTACAACTGCCCGATCGTTACCTCCTATGCGGAAAATATCAAAAACAATATGGACGAGATCGTACAGGGAAAGGTTGATTTCATGAATCCGTTCCTTGCACTGACAAGCGAAGAGATCATGGCGGACCGCCTGGTCGAAATCCTCTCTGAAAAATTCCGGATTCCGGAGGAAAAAATCCGGGATGCTGCCCACAAAGGATGGGTGGAACTGGAAAACTGCCGGGACGATATCCGTAAAAAAGGCGAGGAGACCCTCGCTTATCTGGAAAAGACCGGACGGCACGGCATTGTCCTTGCAGGACGTCCGTACCATTATGACCCGGAAGTCAACCACGGTATTCCGGAACTGATTACCTCTTACGGAATTGCCGTTCTGACAGAGGACTCTATCTCCCACTTAAATCCGGTGGAGCGTCCGCTCAACGTTATGGACCAGTGGATGTACCACTCCAGACTTTACGCGGCTGCAAACTATGTCAAGACAACGGAGAATCTGGATCTGATCCAGCTTAACTCTTTCGGATGTGGACTTGATGCGGTAACCACCGATGAGGTGGCAGATATTCTGACCGGTTCCGGAAAGATTTATACCTCGCTGAAAATCGATGAGGTCAACAATCTGGGCGCAGCCAGAATCCGTATCCGTTCTCTTCTTGCGGCTATCCGCGCAAGAGATGTAAAAAAAGAAAAACGTGAAGTTCGAAGCGCTGCAATTGAAAAAATTCCGTTTACAAAAGAGATGAAGGAAACGTATACCATCCTTTGTCCACAGATGTCACCGATCCACTTTGATCTGATTGAGCCGGCTTTCCGCGCTTCCGGATACAAGATCGAGGTGCTTCCAAATGATAACCGGGATGCAGTCAATGTCGGTCTGAAGTACGTTAATAACGACGCCTGCTATCCGTCTCTGATGGTTGTAGGCCAGATCATGGACGCCATCCTTTCCGGAAAATATGATACCGATCATCTTGCGGTGATTATTTCCCAGACGGGAGGCGGCTGCCGTGCTTCAAACTATATCGGATTTATCCGCCGGGCGCTGAAAAAAGCGGGGTATGCCCATATCCCGGTTATTTCCATCAACCTGAGCGGACTGGAAAAGAATCCCGGCTTTAAGATCACGCCGATGCTGGCGCTGCGCGGTGTATATGCCGCAGTCCTTGGAGATGTCTTTATGCGGTGTCTCTACCGGATTCGTCCGTATGAGGCTGAAAAAGGATCTGCCAATGCGCTCTATGAAAAATGGGCTGCTGTCTGCCGGAAATTTGTCTCTGAAGGATATCCTTCCAGACGCCGGTTCAAAAAACTTTGCCGGCAGATCATTCATGACTTTGATACTCTGCCGATCACGGATGAGAAAAAGCCCCGTGTAGGAGTTGTAGGAGAAATCCTTGTCAAATTCCTTCCGGCGGCAAACAATTATCTGGTTGATCTTCTGGAGCATGAAGGCGCAGAGGCGGTTGTGCCGGATCTTGTAGACTTTCTGCTGTACTGCTTCTACAACTCCAACTTCAAGCATACCCATCTAGGAATGAAGAAGTCTTCCGCCCGGCTCGCAAATCTCGGTATCAAGGTGATCGAATGGTTCCGGAAGCCGGCTGTGGACGCATATAAAAAGAGCAAGCGTTTTACTCCGCCGTCCAGAATTGAACATCTTGCCTCCATGGCAAGTGAAGTTGTTCAGCTTGGCAACCAGACCGGTGAGGGATGGTTCCTGACCGGCGAAATGCTGGAGCTGATCGAGACAGGCGCAAAGAATATCGTCTGCACACAGCCGTTTGCCTGCCTTCCAAACCATGTGGTCGGAAAAGGTGTTATTAAAGAGCTTAGACGGCTTCACCCGGAATCCAATATTGTTGCGATCGACTACGATCCGGGTGCCAGCGAGGTAAATCAGCTGAACCGTATCAAGCTGATGCTCTCTACCGCAAATAAAAATCTGGAAAAAGAACAGTAGGCATCCAACTAGGACGCCTGCGGCATTAAAAATTTAAAATAGCTGGTAAATTCGGTTATTCAAACCGCTTTTACCAGCTATGTTATAGCACTTCAAGAAAATATAAAAATAAATACTGAAAAGTGAGTTTGTCAATAAACTCTTTTTTCCCAGTCTCTAATTATTACTTATATATCTATATAAAATTTCATATATAACAAAGCCTGCTTTTTTATAGCATTTGATAGCAGAAAAATTTTCACTCCATGTTTGTATAAAAATTATTTTTTTTGAGTACTACAGTACATTTTTAAGAACCTACTACCTAATCCTTTTCCTTGAAATATAGGATATATCTCATAATCATATATACCTATGATTTCATTATCTTCAATTGTGCTGAATTTTCCTATTTTCAAATTTTTATACCAAATGAGATAATAATGTGCATTAAATATTTTCTTTCTTTTTGTTTCATATTTTGGTTTCCAGTGATGATAATTTAATTCCGAAAACCGAAAATCTTCATTTGAATATCTTATACCATTAAAGATAAAGTTAATATCAAAACAATCTTCGAGGGTATATTGAGTGGACCTTAGCTTTATTCTGCTAGAAATTCTATAACACATACTACCTGGAGGAAAAACATTTGAATATATTACTGTAAAATTAAAATCACTTGAATTATCAGAAGGATGACTAACGAATATATTATTATTGCATTTTTTTATTTCGCATCCGATACTTTTCATCCATTTCAATTCATTGTTTAGAATTAGGATAGACAAATTATCTTTTTGTTTCATCATGTTTTCCCTTTTCATTTTTAAGAATGAATGGTTATTATTTTCTTTCAACAATGCTTTTATTATTTAATCTTATATTGCTTAAATTTTTGTTGAAAATTGCCAACAATAAACCAATCAAAAAAATACCTGATAAATACAAAAATCCATTCACATAGTTCAATGTCAGAACATGAGTTCCAATAGCAATTCCAATGGTAGGTGACAATAAGATAAGCGTATCAATTCCTCCTAATATTTTTCCTCGATTTTCTGAATCAATTGTTGTAATAACGTAGCTGAACAAAGGCTGTGTCAGGGAATCAAACATTCCATATATCAAGAAAATAAAATCGGTCAGGAAAAAAGGACATATTGGAATGCACAGCATACACACGCCGCAAACAAGCATTGCCAGTTTAAAAAGTGTGCTTACGTAATGACCAAATTTATTGACAATCATCAAACCAAGAATTTCACCTACAGCCACCATTGATTTTATGACCCCAAGCGTAATTGAACTTTCTGATTGAACGGAAAACATGACTGGCAAAATATTCGGTACAAATCCATATGCCAGATTTAATAAAAACATAAGGAGAACCATACTTCTAATCAATGCGTTATGGAAAATAGAATGGTATGAGATTTTTATATCTTTGAATAAAGAAATCAGCAATCCTTTGCTACTGGAACTCCTTTTTACATTTCCACTCGAAGCATCTAGTCTGCCTATTAAAAAAGCACATACAAAAAAGCTGGCTGTATCTATTAAAAACAGACTACTTCCCGAAACCCATGTAATCATCCATCCTGCAACCGCTGACCCGATAATATAAATTGTTCTGGAAAACATTGTTATGATGGACTGAAATTTGATAAATATGGTTTCTTCAAATTTTTCTGCCGCATAAGTTGTATATGCAGATGAAAATACCGTATTACATATATCATTTAACAGTATAAAAAAAATGCAAAGACCGATATGGTGAATCGCAAAACCATAAAAACACCAAAACAAAAAAATAATAACGCCGGAAATACTGTTTGCAGCAATCATCAATTTCTTTTTATCAAACCGATCAATCATAATCCCGACAACAAGAGATAAAATTCCCCGAAAGGTGAGTGAACCGCCTATCATATATGCAGCATTCATGATATTGCCAGAGTCATACGTTACTTTCCAAACGATAAACAGATCGAATAATGTATCTCCTACATAACTAATCAAGATAGAAAGCATAAGAGTTTGAAAATCATGATTGATTATGAATTTTTTCACCATAATACTCCAGAGCAAATTCATAATAACTACAATTATATTTACAAGGTAAATCATTTGTAGCTTCTGCTCTGCATCCACCCCCACAAAAATATTTTAAATCACATTTTTGACAATGTTTTTTATTATCAACCAAATCTTTTTCAATCAATTCTTTTCTATGATTGATAATATCATTTACTGCTTCCATTTCAAATATATTTGTTATTAAATCTGTTTCGTTATATCTTTTCACACAAGGATATACATTACCATCTGGATGAATACTTAAGGATGTGATTCCCGCCCCACAGTGAGTTACTGGAAAGCCTTCATTTCCAAACATCATATTATCTGCAAACTTTACTATTTCAAAAGATCAACCTAACACTTTATAAAATCCACTTCTTCTAAAATATTTTAAAATATATATGATTATTAATTTTTTTAGCATATAGTCGTATATTAATCAAAAAAATAGAAAAGCAAGCAATTTCCCCTAAATTTAAAACACTATATTTAATACTATGTTTTCTATGTTTTATATAT